>NZ_JBVJYK010000003.1:55651-573135 GCF_055600605.1 Kitasatospora sp. NPDC038210
AACCCGCCACTCACCAATCACGCCCGAAAACTCCATCCCCCCCCCCCCGCATGCCGCCCTCCCCCCACCCCCGCGCCGGCGGCCGGGGGACCGCTGCCCGGTCCCCCGACCGCCACCCCTCCGCCCCCGGCCGGGTCGCACGGCCGTACGGCTATCGTGCACAGGTGCACGAGGCGGCCCGGAACCCCGGGCAGGGCACGTGAGGGGAGCTCCAGGTGATCGGACGGGCGCTGAACGGGCGTTACGAACTCGTCGAGATGCTCGGCGTCGGCGGCATGGCCACCGTCTGGCGTGCCGTGGACCGCGTGCTGGGCCGCCAGGTGGCCGTGAAGGTCCTCAACGGGGGCCTCGCCGACGACCCCCGCTTCGCCGAGCGCTTCGGCCGCGAGGCGCAGCACGCGGCCATGCTGGTGCACCCGAGGATCGCCATGGTCTTCGACTCGGGCGTGGACGAGGGCACCCCGTTCATCGTCATGGAGCTGGTCAGCGGACGTTCGCTGGCCGCCGTGCTGGCGCAGGAGCCCGCACTCCCCGTCGAACGGGCCGTCGGCATCGCGGCGGCGGTCTGCGAGGCGCTGGCGGTCGCGCACGCCGCGGGGCTGGTGCACCGGGACATCAAGCCCGGGAACATCATGATCACCGACGACGGCGGGGTGAAGGTCGTCGACTTCGGCATCGCCCGGGCCGCCTCCTCCGACAACCTGACCCGGACCGCGAGCGTGCTCGGCACGGCCGCCTACCTCTCGCCCGAGCAGGCCACCGCCTCGGCCCTGGACGGCCGGACCGACCTGTACGCGGTCGGCTGCGTGCTGACCGAGATGCTCACCGGCGCGGCCCCGTTCACCGCCGAGACCCCGGTCGCGATCGCCTTCAAGCACGTCAACGAGCAGCCCCTGCCGCCGTCCGCGCGGCGTCCCGGCCTGCCGCCCGCCCTGGACGCGGTGGTGCTGCGCCTGCTCGCCAAGGCCCCGGCCGGGCGGCCCGCGGACGCCTCCGCCGCCCGGGCCGAACTGCTCGCCACCGTACCGGGGTTGATCGTCGGCGATCCGACGGCCGAACTCCTCGCGACCACTGCGGCGGCCACCCAGGCGCTCCCGCGGGCCGTGCCCCCGGCGTCCTCGGACCACCAGCACACCACCCTGCTCCCGCCGCAGCCCCCGGCCGCCACCTCCGTGATGGCGCCCGTTCCCGCCGTCCCGCCGGCCGGGCCCGGGCCCGGGGCGGAGGCGCCGGCCCGGACCGGCCGCCGCAAGCCCCTGGTGCTCGGCGCGCTGGGCGTGGCGGGCCTGGCGGGCGTCGCCGCACTGGCCCTCACCGCCTTCGACGGCCCGGCGGACAGTCCGTCGGCCGCCAGACCGGCCGTGTCCTCCGCCCCGGCCACGGCGCCCGCCACGACGCCCGCCACCGGCCCGAAGCCCACCGCGACCGCCGCCCCCGCCAGCCCGTCGGCGCCCCCGACGCCCACCCAGGCCGTCCCGCGCAACCAGCCGGCGGCGCTGCAGCTCCAGTCCTTCCGGCAGGCCGTGGCCCAGGCCGACGTGGGCAAGGACCGGGACAAGCAGGCGGAACTGCTCAGGATCCTCGACACCGCCTCCGCCCGCCTCGACGCGGGGGACCCGGACGCCGCCGCGCAGGAGCTCAAGAACGCCCAGAAGGTGGTCAAGGACATGGCCAAGCGGCACGCCATCAACCCGCCGACCTACGCCAACTGGAACGCCCGGCTCTCGGCCCTGTTCGCCACCCTGCACACCGCCGCCGACCTCCAGGACGGCTGACGGCCGCCGCCCCCGGGGGGGGCATCCGCCGGCACTGTCCGGAACGGGCCCGTGCCGCGGTCCGGCACCACGGTCGTCGGCTACGACACGATCCGGGACAGACCGGCTTCCTGACGCTCCACCCGGTCCCCCGTCCGTTCGGGCGGGGGACCGGTGCGTTCCGGGGCCCGGCGGTGGCGCCCGGACGGCGGCAGCGGCGGCCTGCTGACTCCCGGTCCGATCGCGCCGGGCCTCCGGCCGGCCGGTCGGCGGCGTCGTCCACAGCCCGTGGAGAGTGCCGTGCGCCTGCGCGGGTTCAGCCCTGGCGCTTGATCCGTCGCTCCACGTTGCTGCGGACCGCCCGGGACGCCGTCCCGGCGGCCGCCGCCAGGATCACGAAGTTGTACAGGATCTGCAGGATCACCACGAGCCGTGCCGACTGCCCCGCCGGGGTGATGTCCCCGTACCCGACCGTCGACATCGTCACGACGGTGAAGTACAGCGCGTCCAGGCGCGTCTCCAGCCCTGCGAACTCCGACTTGTGGGCGCCCATCGCGTAGTACGTGGCGGAGAAGATGGTCGCCGTCAGTCCGATCAGGAACACCAGCCAGACCACCGGCCGCTTCGCCGTCCCCTGCATCACCCCGACGATCTTGGCCAGCATCAGCCAGGTCAGTCCGGCCAGCGCGCAGGTGAAGGCCGTCCAGCTGACGACCGGGTGGCGATCGCCCAACCATCCGAGCGGCAGCGTGAAGTACCCGACCATCAGCAGCGTGAATGCCAGCAGCAGCCAGCACCAGGCCCGTACGTCGGTGGACGGTGGCGAGTTGTCGGACATCCCGCCCAGCCTGTGCCGACGGAGCCCCGGGCGCCCGCCCGCCTACGCCGACCGGACGAACCGGCCCGGGCGGCAGCCGGGGCGCGGACCCGTCGGACCGCGCCGACCCGGACGGCGGAGGAGGCCGCGAACAGCGGAACGCCCCCGGTGAGCTCACCGGGGGCGTTCCGAAGGAAGGGGAGACTCAGGCGGTCGTCTCGGGCCGCTTGTTCTCGGTGGCCTTGGTCACGTTGGTCGGCGTGACGGCCGGACGGTCCGCGCTCTGCTGGGGAGCGGCGGTGCTCTGGGCGGTGCCGGCGTCCGCCGGGGTCTCGTCCTCGCGCATGGCCTTGGTCTCGGCCTTCAGGATGCGCATGGACTT
Organism: Kitasatospora sp. NPDC038210; assembly: GCF_055600605.1. NCBI lineage: Bacteria > Bacillati > Actinomycetota > Actinomycetes > Kitasatosporales > Streptomycetaceae > Kitasatospora > Kitasatospora sp. NPDC038210. The sequence continues at coordinate 58,605 of NZ_JBVJYK010000003.1, forward strand.
ACCCAGGCCGCGAGCCATCTCCGGCAGCTTCTTCGATCCGAACAGCAGGATTACGACCGCCAGCACCACGAAGATGTGCCAGGGCTCAAGACCGTTCCGCAGCATCCCTGGCCACCGGTCCCTTCTTGTCTAGAGTCATGGCGGGCGCGCGCGCCCGTGTTGGCCAGTATGCCTGGCCCTCACGGCGAACGGATACACCGGCCGGGAAACGCTGGCCAAAAACCAGGTGCCGCTCAAGCGGGCCGCGAGATCGAGGACGGTCGGCGGCCCGGGGCGGGGCGGAGTCGGCCTCCGAGGCCCGCCCCGGTGCGATCAGTGGACGAACGGCACGAGTCGCCTGGTCACCCGGCGGTACTCGGCGTACTCGCTCCCGAGCGCCGCCAGCAGCAGCCGCTCCTCGGCGGTGATCCGCCAGCCGTACGCGGCGAACAGCAGCCCGGCGACCACCAGGGCGGCCGCCCAGCTGCCGGTGCCGAGGGCGTAGCCGATCCAGACCAGCAGGCTGCCGGCGTAGCCGGGGTGGCGGATCAGCCGGTACGGGCCGGTGCGCACGACGTGCTGGGTGTCCACGGTGCGCAGCGTGCGGGTGTAGTACGCGCCCAGGGTGTGCATGCCCCAGGCCCGCAGGGCCAGCCCGGCGCCGACCAGCAGGACACCGAACCAGCTTGCCCAGAGCGGCAGTCGGCCGATCGAGCCGCGGTCGAACAGCACCACGACCAGGGCCGACGCCGGGTAGCAGCAGAGCAGCAGCCGGGTCGAGCCGCGGTCGCGGCGGTCCGCCCGCCAGGTGCCGGCGGCGGCGTCCTCGCGTCGGCGCAGCAGCAGCTCGTAGGCGACCCAGCACAGGACGCCGAGGAGGGAGAGGAGGGCGGGCAGGGACACGGGGCGGCTCCCGGCGGTCGGAGGGACCCCTTCACGGTCCTCCCCCGGGGGCCGCCGGGGCACGCACCCGGGGGTGGACGCGGCCCCGTCCACCCCCGGGTGGACGGTCACTCCGTCCGTCGCGCCAGCAGGTAGCCGCGGCGGGTCGGGGCCTCCTCGGGCAGGCCCTTGCGTTCCATCCGCACCTCGACGCCGAATCCGGCGCGGGTGAGGTGGTCGGCGACGGCCCCGGTCTCCAGGAAGTGGAAGTCCACGTCCACCCGGTGGCCCCACCACTCCTCCATCCGCCGCACCTCGGTGCCGAGGTGGAAGGAGACCAGCAGCACCCCGCCGGGCCGCAGCACCCGCCGCACCTCGGCGAACGCGGGCGCCAGCTCGTCCGGCTCCAGGTGGATCACCGAGTACAGCGCGACGGCGGCGGCGAACTCCCCGTCGGCGGCGGGCAGCGTCAGCAGGTCGCCGGTGCGGAACGTGGCCTTCGGCTGCTCACGCCGGGCCAGTTCGACCATCCGCGGCGAGAGGTCGACCCCGACCACCTCGGCCCCGTGCCCGGCCAGCCACCCCGCCACGTGGCCGGGCCCGCACCCCAGGTCGGCCACCACCCCGCCGGCCGCCTCCTCCAGGACCACCCCCAGCAGCGCGCGGTCCACCGCCTTGTGCGCCAGCTCACCCCCGATCCGCCCCGCGTACTCCTCGGCCACCGTGTCGTAACTCCCGCGCACCCGCGCCCGATCAGCACCCATGTGCCCACCCTGGCACGCCGGGCCCGCGACGGGTGCGAGTCGACGGAATCCGGACGGCAGGCCCGGGGCACGGCGTCGCGGGCGAGTGCCGGGGGGCCGCCGTGCCCCGGGACTGTTGTGCCCTGGGAGGCCGTGCCCCGCGACCGTCGCGGGGCCTGCCGCGGCGCCTCGGGGCCCGGAGTGCCCCGAACGGCGGAGAGCCCCCGCCCGGGGTGGGCGGGGGCTCTCGATGACTCGCGTGGATCGGGCCGGGACGGGGTCAGACGGTGGCGGGTTCGGCCTCGGGGGCCGGGGCGGGGGCGGCGGCCGGGAGGTGGCGCATCAGGCGGTAGGCCAGCAGCGCGGCACCGAGGGCGAGGACCACACCGACCCCGGCGGCGACGTGCAGGCCGTCGGTGAAGGCGGTGCGGGCGGTCTCCAGCAGGTCGGCGCCGAGCCGGCCGGGCAGCTGGGCGGCGACGGCGACCGCGCCGCCGAGGGTGTCCTGGGCCGCGTGGGCGGCCTCGCCCTGGACGCCCGCCGGGAGGGCGGCACCGTCGAGCTGGTGGCGGTAGACCGCGGCACCGGCCGCGCCGAGCAGGGCGATGCCGAGCGAGCTGCCGAGCTCGACCGCGGTCTCCGAGGTGGCGGAGGCGGCGCCGGCCTGCTCGACGGGGGCGGCGGAGACGACCATCTCGGCGGTCATCGTCATGGTGCCGACGGTCCCGGCGGCCAGCACGCCGGCCGCGGTGAGGATGAGCGCCAGCGGGGAGTGCGCGCCGACCTGCGTCATCATCGCGAAGCCCGCCGCGCCGATCAGGAACCCGCCGCCCATCAGGGCCGCCGGGCGGACCTTGCCGGCCAGCGCCGAGCTGATCCCGACGGCCGCGCCGACGCCGACGCTCGGCACCAGGGACCACAGCGAGGCGGTCAGCGGGCTCATGCCCTTGACCAGCTGCAGGTACTGCGAGGTGAAGAGGGAGAAGCCCATCATCGCGAACATCGCGATCGTGTTGACGCTGATCGCGCCGCTGAAGGTGCGGATCTTGAACAGGCTCAGGTCGAGCAGCGGGTTCGCGGCGGTGCGCTGGCGCCACACGAAGGCGGCGGCGAGCAGCAGGCCGGCCGCGACGGCCAGCGCGGGCAGCAGGCTCCAGCCGTCGACGGCGATGGTCTTGACCCCGTAGACGAGGGGCAGGATCGCGCCCAGCGAGAGCGCGGCGCCGAGCAGGTCGAAGCGGCCGGTGCGGGCGGCGGAGCGGTACTCGGGGAGCAGGACGGGCGCGGACAGCAGCACCAGGGCCATCACCGGGACGGCGGGCAGGAAGGCCGAGCCCCACCAGAAGTGTTCGAGCAGCAGGCCGCCGACGACCGGGCCGAGGGTGGCCCCGGCGGTGAGGACGCCGCCCCAGGCGCCGAGGGCGACCTGCCGCTGCTTGGGGTCGTGGAACATGTTGCGGATCAGCGCGAGGGTCGAGGGCATCACGGTGGCCCCGGCGGCGCCGAGCAGGGCGCGGGCCGCGATCAGCTGGTCGGCGTCGTGCGACCAGGCGGCCAGCAGCGAGGCGCCGATGAAGCCGGTGGCGCCGATCACCAGCAGCCGGCGGCGGCCGATCCGGTCGCCCAGCGAGCCCATCGTGATGAGCAGTCCGGCCAGCAGGAACGAGTACATGTCCATGATCCACAGCTGCTGGGTGCCGCTGGGCGCCAGCGTGGTGGAGATGAACGGGACGGCGAAGAAGAGCACGCCCATGTCCATGGAGAGGACGAGGGTCGGGAGCAGGAGGACGGCCAGGCCGATCCATTCGCGACGGCCTGCGCGGCCGGTGGTTGCGGTCATGAGGAAGACAGTACGGGCGTGTCAGACGCTTGTCTAGTACAGATGTGTAAATCGCTCGTACAAGACGATCGTGCAAGACATCTGTCCAGTCCTTCCGTAGGATCTGGGGCATGGGAAACCGCGAAGACCTGATGGCCGGCGCCAAGCGCTGCCTGTACGAGAAGGGCTACGGGCGCACCACCGCCCGCGACATCGCCACCGCCTCCGGCGTCAGCCTGGCCGCGATCGGCTACCACTTCGGCTCCAAGGACGCGCTGCTCAACGCGGCGATGATCGAGGCGATCGGCGAGATGGGGGCGTCCCTGGGCGAGGTGGTGGTGGCCGCCAACCAGGTGTCGGAGGACCCGGAGGAGCGCTTCGCCGCCGTCTGGGAGGGCCTCCGGGACGTCTTCGTCGAGCACCGCGGACTCTGGGCGGCCCAGTTCGAGGCCCTCGCGCAGGCCGCGCACGCCCCCGAACTGGCGCAGGCCTTCGCGGGGGCGCAGAAGGAGGGCCGGCTGGGGCTCTCCGCCCTGTTCCAGGGGCTGCCCGAGGTGGTGGACTCCGAGGAGGAGGAGGTCCGCGGCGCCTTCTACCAGACCCTGCTGGCCGGCTACGCCGCCCAGTGGCTGGCCGCGCCCGACCTCGCGCCCAGCGGGCAGGACTTCCTGCGCGGGCTGCGGCTGGTCAGCGGCAGCGTGCTCGGCCCCGGCTGAGCCGCCCGCCGGGGGTCAGGTCGTGACGGCGGTGAGCAGCACCACCGAGTCGACGTGCGCCAGCAGCCCGTGCCGCTCCTGCGGGACGGGCTCCAGACGCCCGGCCGACAGCTCCAGCCGTCGGCCGGCGATGGTCAGCGAGACCCGGCCGCGCAGCACCTGGACGCTTCCGGCGGTGGGCGGGTTGTGCTCGTCCAGCGCGGTCCCGGCGGTCAGCGCGATCACGGTCTGCCGCAGGACGCCGTCGTGCAGCACCAGGTGGGCGCTGCGCCCGTGCGTGCTCTCGGCCGCGAGGGCGGCGTGCTCCACGGCGAGCTGTTCGAGATCGGACATCGCGCGTCCTCCTGACCTTTGCTGCCAGGGTCGCGGACGCACCCGGGTCGCGCACCCGGAGGCGTTCGACGTGCAGCCCGCGTCCACTGCGCTCATCGTGGAGGCATGGCGACCAACGAAAACTTCTTCAGCGGGTTCCAGGTCAACCGCTCGCTGCTGGCCGGTGGCGTAGTGCTCACCGGCATCGGTGCGGCGCTCGGTGCGGCCGGGACCGTGATGGTGTGTGCGGCGCTGGCCACGGCCGGCCGCAACTGGGTGCGGAACATGGACGCGCCGCCGACCGCGATCGCCCACCGGGCGTTCCACGGGGCGAAGGTGGCGTCCGCCGCGGGCTGGGATGCCTGGCGAGCCGAGCAGGCCTCGCCCAACTGACCGGACCGGGAAGGGCGCGGCGGGCCGCCATGGGGGTGCGGCCCGCCGCGCGGTCCTGCCCGGACGGGCCTACAGCCCCATCGACTTGGCGATGATGCTGCGCATGACCTCGCTGGTGCCGCCGTAGATCCGGAACACCCGGTTGTCGGTGTAGAGCCGGGCGATCGGGTACTCCAGGATGTAGCCGTAACCGCCGTGCAGCTGGAGGCACTTGTCGATCACGGTGGAGGCCGACTCGGTGCAGAAGAGCTTCGCCGCGGCCGCGTCGGCCACGGTCAGCTCGCCGCGCTGGTACAGCTCCAGCGCGCGGTCCACCATCGACTGCTGCGCGACCACCTGGGCCTCGCAGTCGGCCAGGGTGAACTTGGTGTTCTGGAACTCGGCCACGGCCTTGCCGAACACCTTGCGGTCCTTGACGTACTGCACCGCGAACCGGACCGCCGCCGCGGCCGCCGCGTACGCGCCGACGGCGATCGCCAGGCGCTCCTGCACCAGGTTGTGGGTCAGGTAGGCGAAGGCCCTGCCCTCCTCGCCGAGCAGGTTCTCCACCGGCACCTTGACGTCGCTGAACGCCAGCTCGGCGGTGTCCGAGGTGCGCAGGCCGATCTTCTGCAGCTTGCGGCCGACGGTGTAGCCCGGGGAGGTGGTGTCCACGCACAGGATGGACAGGCCGGCCCGGCGGTCGGCCGGGTCGTACGGCGCGGTGCGGCAGACCACCAGGACCAGGTCCGCCAGCACGCCGCCGGTGATGAAGGTCTTGGCGCCGTTCAGGACGTAGTGGGTGCCGTCCTCGGAGAGCCGCGCGGTGGTGGTGATGCCCGCGAGGTCGGAGCCGGCGCCCGGCTCGGTCATCGCGATCGCGGTCATGATGTCGCCGGAGACGAAGCCGGGCAGCCAGCGCCGCTTCTGCTCGTCGTTCGCGTACTCCAGCAGGTACGGCAGCACCAGCCCGGTGTGCACGCCGGAGGAGCCGAAGCTGACACCCGCCCGGGCGGTCTCCTCGGCGATCACCGCCTGGTACTTGAAGCCGCTCTCGCCCGCGCCGCCGTACTCCTCCGGGACCTCGATGCCGTACACGCCGAGCGCGCCGAGCTGCCGGTAGAAGTCGCGCGGCGGGTGGCCCTCGGCCTCCCAGCCCTCGTAGACCGGGACGACCTCGTTGGCGATGAAGTCCCGGATGGTCTCCCGGAAGGCCTCGTGGTCCTCGTTGAACACGGTGCGGCGCACGGCGGCGCTCCCTTCGACGGTGCCGGCCGGAGCTGCCGGCGGGGCGGAACGTGCCAGGTGATGGCCCCACAAGTTAATCCCGGGTAGCTTCGGCTGTCCAGAGTCGACAGGCGTGGAAGACACGGTCGGCGGCGGTGCCGAGTGAATCCTTGCTAGCCTTCGTTCGACGCCGGCTCGACGCCCGGTCCGAGGGCGGGACACACCGGTTCCGATGCCCGTTCGGCGACCGCTCGACGCGCGGATCGAGGCCCGGATCGGTGCCCGGCCGGACGGGAGGGAGGTGCGCCATGGTGGTCCGACGGCCGCCCGGGCGGCGTGCCCAGATCCTCGCCGTGGCCGCCGACCGGTTCCACCGCAGCGGCTACCACCAGGTCTCGATGACCGAGGTCGCCGCCGGGGTCGGCATCACCGCGCCCGCGCTCTACCGGCACTTCCGCGGCAAGCCCGAACTGCTCGACCGGGCCGTCCGGTTGGGGCTGGACGAGCTCGCCGGCGGACTGCGTGCGGCCGGTACCGCGGAGGAGGTCGGAGCCGTGCTGGCCGCCGTCGCGGTCGGCCACCGCCCGCTCGGCACCCTGGTCCAGCGCGACGCCCGGCTGCTGCCGCCGGCCCGGCGCGCCGCGCTGCGCCGCGAGCTGCGCGCCGACGTCGCGCTGATGACCGCCGTACTGCGCGCGGAGCGCCCCGAACTCCTGCCAGCCGATGCCGAGTTGCTCTGCTGGGCGGCGCTCTCGGCCTGCGCCGGGCTCTCCTACCAGTCGGCGGCGCCGCAGCCCCGTCGCGCCGAGGCGCTGCTGCGCGAGCTGGTCGCGGCCGTCCTCGCGGTCACGCCGCCCGGCACCGGCACCGGCACCGCCACCGTGCCCGTGCCCGTGCCCGAGTCCCGGGCCGAGCCCGAGTCCGTGCCCGCAGCCGGACCGGTGCCGGTGCCGGGGCCGAGGCCGCAGGCGCGCCGGGAGGAACTGCTCGCGGCCGCCGTCCGGCTGTTCCACCAGCGCGGCTTCGACAACGTCAGCACCGACCAACTCGGCGCCGCCGTGGGCATCTCAGGCCCCAGCGTGTACCGGCACTTCGACAGCAAGGCCCACCTGCTCGCCGCCTCGCTGGTGCGCAGCCGCGAGCGGCTCTGGCACGAGGTGGACGGCGCGATCACCGCCGCGGACGGGCCCGGTGCGGCGCTGGCCGCCGGGCTGGGCGCGTACGTCGGTTTCGCGCTGCGCAACGGCGACTACCTGGGCGCGATGCTCAGCGAGACGGAGCGGCTGGCGCCGCCGGACCGGCGGGCCGCGGTGGACTTCCGGCGGGACTTCCTGCGCACCTGGGTCGGTCTGCTGCAGCAGGTGCGCCCGGACTGCGACGCGGCCACCGCCCGGATCCGGGTGCACGCCCTGTTCGCGCTGGTCAACGACGGGGTGCGGAACCGCCCGCACAGCGCCCGGCCGGACCTTGAGGACTGCCTGCTGCGCCTCGGCCGGGCGGTGCTGGGGCTGTCCTGAGACGCGGAACGGGCCGGGTGCCCGCCCCGCCGTGACGGGACGGGCACCCGGCCCGGCGGGCAGGTTCTAGTACAGGACGTGCGGGTAGTACACCCGGGCGTCGGCGTTGCCGTTGCCCTGCAGCGCGCCGACGTTCCCGCCGTTGCCGGCCACGGCGAGACCGTTGTTCTGGTCGGAGGCGCCCGAACCGGCGGCCGTCTGCTGGGTGTTGACCACGTTGCCGTGGACGGTGCCGATGACGTTGCCGGAGCCGACGTCGCTCACCACGCTGCCGTTGGAGTGGTCGATCGCGCCGGCGCCGTTGTCGGCGTGCGCGGTGGCGGCACCGAAGCCGACGAGGAGGAACGCGCCGAGGGCGGTGACGGCGGCGGCTGCGCGAATACGGGACACGCTGATCTCCCTGACTGGACGGGCGAATTGTGGCGCGCGTTCCGGAGTGGCCGCTCCGGAGCGCCGTTGCCTGACGTCGCCCGGTCAGCATTCACCAGTGATCGCGCGAACTCCACCGAACGGGTGGCAATTCCACCGATGGTGGAGGCTCGGTCAATTGCGAGTTGACCGCAATCCGTCATTCCGTCGAGAAGAAAGAAATGGTGGGCAGATTGTCGCACTGGCACACTGGGGACCCATGTCTGAAGGTGCCCAGTCCGAGCCCACCCCCGTCGAGGAACTGCGGACGACCGAGGTCGATCTCGGCGGCCTGGTGAACGTCCTCGCCACCCACCTCTACTCCACCCCGCTGGTCGCCCTGCGCGAACTCGTCCAGAACGCGCACGACTCGCACACCCGACGGCTCCTGGAGGACCCGGAGGGCGACCACCGCCCGCTGATCCGGGTGCGCGCGGACGCCGCCCGGCGCACCGTCGCCATCGAGGACACCGGGGCCGGCCTGACCGAGCCCGAGATCCACTCCTACCTCGCCACCGTCGGCACCGGCTACACCCGCATGCTGCGCGAACTGACCGGCAACCAGGAGCTGATCGGCGCATTCGGGCTGGGCTTCCTGTCCGCGTTCTCGATCGCCGACGAGGTGACCGTCACCACCACCTCGCACCGCGAGCCGCAGCTCGGCCACCGCTACCGCAGCCGCGGCGGCGAGCAGTACCGGGTCGAGCCGGTGCCCGCCCGGCCCCGCCCCGGCACGGTGGTCGAGCTGGCGCTCAAGGCCGAGCACTCCCACCTCGCCGACGAGGACACCCTGCGCGAGGTCCTCGCCCGGTACTGCGTGCTGCTCCCGATCCCGGTCCACGTCGGTGACGACGAACAGCCCGTCAACTCCGTCGAGGTGCCGTGGCGCCAGGCGGTGGGGGGCGACCAGCACGCCGCCCGGATGCGCTTCGCCACCGCCTTCGGCCGCCGCTTCGAGCCGCTCACCGCCTTCCCGGTGCAGCCGGTCGACGGCGCCACCGACGCGATCGGCCTGCTGTGGGTCCAGGACGGCGGCACCTACGGCACCGGCGACAACCGCGACCTCGCCGTGTACCTGCGCGGCATGCTGCTCGCCGAGGACGCCCGCGACCTGCTGCCCGGCTGGGCCGGCTTCATCGGCGGGGTGGTCGAGTCCGGCCGGCTCACCCCCACCGCCAGCCGCGAGGACCTCCAGCGCGACGAGCACTACCGCGCGCTCCGGAAGGCCCTGACCGACGCCATCGTGGACGGCCTCTACGAGACGGCCCGGCTGCGGCCCGCCGCCTGGCGCCGCATCCTCACCCGGCACGGCCAGGACCTGCTCGGCGCCGCGCTCTGCGACGACCGGCTGTTCACCCTGCTCGCCGACGACGTCCCGGTGCCCACCTCGCAGGGCGACCTCACCGCGGGCGCGCTGCGCGCGGCGGGAGGCGGAGCGGTGCACGTCGCGCTCGGCACCGGCGGCGGCTTCGAGGAGATGCTCTACCGGGCGATGCGGGTGCCGATCGCCCGCGGCGACCGCTACGCCGTGCTGCCCTTCCTGCGCCGCTACGCCGGGCTGCGCGGCTGCCGACTGGTCGAGCTGGGCAGCGAGCAGGGCAACCGCGAGCTGTTCCGCGACCCGGAGCGGCCGCTGCCGGAGGGAGAGGAGGCCTGGCTGGCCGCCGCCCTCGCCGACCCGGGCGAGCAGCTCGTCCCGGCCCGCTTCGACCCGCCCGGCCTGCCGCTGGTGCTCGTCCCGGACCGCGAGGCCGAGCTGAAGGCCCGGATCGAGGACGACCAGGCCGACGCCCGGATCCCGTCCGCCGCGCTGCGACTGGCCCGCGCCTTCACCGCCCGCACCGACGGCGGGGTCAAGGCCCGGCTCTACCTCAACCTGGCCTGCCCGGCGGTCGAGGACCTGCTCGTCGCCTACCGCAGCGGGCACACCGGCAGCGCCACCGCGGCCGGGCTGCTCCGCTCGCTCAAGGTGATCATGGCCGCGGCCTCCTCCGGCCCCGCCGAGGGTGACCTCACCGCCGCGCTGACCGGCTTCGGCACGGCGGTCTCCGCACTGACCGCCGCCGTCCCGGCCGGGCTGCCGGACGTCCCGGACAGCCCCGGCGCGCTGTCGGACGAAGCGTGACGGACGGATTGTCAGTGGTCCGCGGTAGACAACTCATCAGCACGACGCAGGGGGAACGAGCATGACCACCGACATCTGGTCCTGGGTGCGGGACGCCCACCGGCAGCTGGTCGAGGCCGGCCACCACCGGCTGGCCGACGCCATCGTCGAGCTGCCCGAGCACGCCACCGAGGGCCGCAACGACCAGCTGGACGCCTTGTACCCGGAGGCGGTCGCCGCCGCACGGTCGCTCGACCTGCCCTGGGTCGAGGTCTACCTGCGGCACTGGCGGATGCAGAACCTGCTGAACAAGCGCCAGCAGGGCGAGGCGGTCATGCCCGAGGTGATCGACCTGCTGGAGTTCGCCCACCGGGACGAGACGGCCGGCTGCCCGCAGTCCGTCTGCGTGGTGCAGGACTTCGCGATCTGCCACGCCCGGGTCGACGGGCCCGGGTACGTGGCCGAGCGGCTGGAGGTGGTCGGCGAGACGCTGGAGCGGATCGAGCCCGGCCGGGCCTGCTACGACTGCCTCTCCCGCGAGTACTCCGACGCCCTGGAGGACGACGGCCGGGCCGCCGAGGCGCTCGACCACCTGGACGGCGCCGCCAACCGCATGCGCGCGGCCGGCCAGCGGGTCTCGCTCCGCTTCCACCAGGCCCGGGCCGGCACCCTGCACCTGCTCGGCCGGTACGAGGAGGTGCTGGAGCTGCTGGACACCGCCGAGCGGGCCGAGCAGAAGCCGGGGCAGCAGCTGGACGAGCGCGACCAGCGCTGGGGCGCCCTGCTGCGGGCCCGCGCGCTCGCCGCGCTCGGCCGCACGGACGAGGCGCTCGCCCTGCTCCCCGAGCGGGCCGAGGCCGAGCAGCACGCCGACCTGCGGCCCACCTGGACGCAGACGGTCGAGCTGCTGGTCGCGGCCGGCGCGTGGGAGAACGACGCCGAGCTGGGTGCCGTGCTGGCCGGCTGGGTCGGGTACCTGGACGACGCCGGTGCGCACCGCCCCTGCGTGGACCTGCTGCTGGCGGCGGGTCGGCTCGCCGTCGCGCGCGGCGCCCGCACGGTGGCGCTGACGCTCGCCGCGACCGGAGAGCGTAAGCTCACCCGGTTGCGTCGCACCGACGGCGTGTCCGCGGAGGTCGCCGCCCTGCGCGCGGCCGCCGAGGCGCTGCCGGAGCCCGGGCTGCCCGTCCCGCCGGGCGAGCTGACGGCGTACCTGGCCGAGGCCGAGGTGCCGTTCGAGACCGGCGCCGACCTGCTCTCCGTCGCCCTGGACCGGTACCGGGGTGAGCAGGCCGGCGCCACCGGGCTGACGGTGCTCCTGGCCACCGTGCTGGGCGGCCTCGGCCACGCCCGGGCCGCGGCCGACCTGCTGTGGCAGCGGCTGGAGACGGACCCGGAGGACCGGGAGCTGACCGGCACGCTCGGCGAGCTGCTGATCGCCGCCCGGGACGCCGAGGGCGTGCGCCGCCTCGCCGACCGGCTGGCCGCCACGGCACCGGCCGACGGGCACTGGATACGCGCCCGCTGGGCCGCCGCCGAGAGCCGGTGGACGGAGGTGCTGGAGCGGTGCGAGGCGATCATGGCGCTGGACGACGAGGTGCTCAACACCCGGCGCCTCGCCGCCCGGGCCGCCACCGAGCTGGGGGACCACGCCGGTGCGCAGCGGCTCTACCAGGAGCTGCTGGAGCGGGCGCTGCCCGCCGAGGGCGCCCCGGACGACGAGGACCACCGGGTGGTCCGGGAGCCCGACCTCTGGCACCTGATCACCGCGGCCAGTGCCAACCGGGACTGGGCCGTGGTGCGCTCCGCCGGGGCGCTGCTCGACATCGAGTTCGACGAGCCCGAGGGCCCGGTGGACGAGGAGTGGCAGCTGGTCACCGTCCGGGCGGCCCGGACCAACGGTGCGACGGTCGACCTGCCCGCGGTGCGGACCGGACCGGCCACCGCCCGCATCCTGCCGGTGCTCGGTGACGACCTGACGCTCAACCACGGCGACGTGGTGGTCTTCGCCCCGGCCCTGCTGGAGCGCCCGCCGGCCGAGGACGCCCCGGAGGAGGAGCAGCGGCGCTGGCGCCCGGTGTTCGAACTGCTCACCATGCTCGACCCGGCGGGGTACACCACCTATTGGATCGACGGCGGCTGGCCCGGCGACGAACCGTGGGGCGCCCTGCGCGAGCGGCTGCAGGAGTCCGGCTACGCGCTGTGGGCGTACAGCGGGGACCACTACCGGATCACCGACCCCGCGGACGGGGGCGAGGACGCGACGCTGCCCGGGATCTACGCGGCCGTCGGGGTGCCGCCGACCGCCTCGGCCGCCGAGGCCGACGCCCTGCTGCACCGGCTGACCGGCCACTGGCCGCACCCGCTCGCCTGGCCGACCCTGGCCGAGGCGGCCGGCGCGGACGTCGCCCGGCACGAGGAGATCGTCGAGCGCTACGGCCTCTGACCCCTTCGTACGACTTCGCTCGGCTCCGTACGACCACCCGGCCCCGGCGCGCCGGCCCTCCGGGGCCCCGCCGGGGCCGCGGGCATTCCCGGCTCCGGCCTTCGCCGGGCGGTTCCGGCGCCGGGCTCCGTGGTGTGGTCCCGGTCTGGCTTCCGTCGGGAACCATCCGGCCCCCACCCGAGTCTTTGTCAATGCTTTACCGTTGCATTGCCAAGACTCGACCTCCGGGAGTGCCCGCACCGTGACCAGCCTCGCCCTCGGCCCGTCCTGGCTCGATCCGACCACCCTGATCTCCGCCTTCGGCCTGCTCGGCATCCTGGCCATCGTCTTCGCCGAGTCCGGCCTGCTGATCGGGTTCTTCCTGCCCGGCGACTCGCTGCTGTTCACCACCGGCCTGCTGGTGGCCGGCGGCACCTACCTGCACCAGCCGCTCTGGCTGGTCTGCGTGCTGATCGTGGCCGCGGCCGTGGCCGGGGACCAGGTCGGCTACCTCTTCGGCCGCAAGGTCGGCCCGAGCCTGTTCCGCCGCCCCGACTCGCGGGTCTTCAAGCAGGAGAACGTCGAGAAGGCCGCCGCCTTCTTCGACCGGTACGGGCCCAAGGCGATCGTGCTGGCCCGCTTCGTGCCGGTCGTCCGCACCTTCACCCCGATCGTCGCCGGGGTGAGCAGGATGAACTACCGCGGCTTCGTCGTGTTCAACCTGGTCGGTGGCGTGCTGTGGGGCGGCGGGGTCACCGTGCTCGGCTACTTCCTGGGGCAGATCCCGTTCGTCAGGGACAACATCGAGGCGATCCTGGTGGGCATCGTGCTGCTCTCGGTGGTCCCGGTGGCGATCGAGCTGCTGCGGGCCCGCCGGTCCGGTGCGGCACCCGCCACCCGCCACCGCGCCGGGTAGGCGCCCGTGGCCCGGGCCACGGGACGTCGCGTACATGTGCGTCCGGCTGTTCGATCAGGCAAGGTGTAACCCGAGATCGAGCGGTGGGTGGCCGGTGGCCCCCAGGGGCGGCAAGGAGCGGAAGTGCCTAAGCGGGGCCGACCGGGTGCGGGCAAGCGGGCGAGGGGAGGCCGGGCGGTCCGCCAAGCGCGGCAGACACCCCCGAAGCCGGTGCACCCCGCCGACGCCCCGCCCACCGAGGGCCTGCTCGGCCACCCCGCCCCGCCCGTCGAGCCCACCACCGTCGTCCCGCTCCTCCCGCCCGTCCCGGAGACCAAGGGCCTGCTGGCGCCCGAGCCCGCCCCGCCCGTCGAGCCCGCCCCGCCCGTCGATCCCGCGCCGCTCCCCGGGCCCCCGGCGTCCGCCGGGCCGCACCCGGACCTCACCGTCGACGTGCACCCCCGGGAGGCGGCCCACCGGGCCACGGCTCCCCGGGAGGCCGCCCCGGGGAGCGCGGCCCGCCCGGCCCGCCGCCGCTCGGTCGCCGAGGACACCCTCACGCCCGAGGAGTGGCGGGCGGCCGGGTACACCCCGCCGACCGGCATCCCGATCCCCGACCTGACCGCCGGCGCGCCCGGCGAGGCGCCCTGGCCGGACCGGATGCGCACGCTGCTGCGCACCCCGATGTCCGAGCGCCCGTCCTTCGAGCGGACCGCCCGCGAGCTGCACCCCTCGGCGGGCACCGCCCGCAACGTCCCCCGCATCCTCGACCTGACCCTGCGCCTCGGCGAGCTGCTGCTGGCCAGCGGTGAGGCCGCCGAGGACGTCGAGGCGGCGATGCTCGGCATCGCGCACGCCTACCGGCTGGACCGCTGCGAGCCGCAGGTGACCTTCACCCTGATCGGCATCTCGCACCAGCCCTCGCTGGTCGAGCCGCCGGTCACCGCCGACCGCGTGGTGCGTCGGCGCACTTCCGACTACACCCGGCTGAACGCGGTGTACGAGCTGGTCGCGGACATCACCGCGGAGAAGACGTCGGTCAACGACGCCTACCGCCGGCTCGCCCTGATCCGCCGCAACCGGCACCCGTACCCGGCCTGGCTGCTCGCCCTGACCACCGGTCTGCTGGCCGGTGCGGCGACCTTCCTGGTCGGCGGCCGGCTCGACGACAAGGCCTGGCTGGTCTTCGCCAGCGCCTTCATCGCGGCCGTCCTGGGCGACCGGATGGCCTCCGGGCTGGCCCGGCGCCGGCTGCCGGAGTTCTACCAGTTCGTGGCGGCCGCGATGCCGGCCGCGGCCTCCGGGATCATCCTGTCCTTCAACGACTGGGGTCTGCGCGGATCGGTCGTGATCACCGGTGGCCTGTTCGCCCTGCTGCCCGGGCGCGCACTGGTCGCCGCCGTGCAGGACGGTCTGACCGGCTTCTACATCACCGCCGCGGCCCGCCTGCTGGAAGTGATCTACCTGGTCGCGGGCATCGTGATCGGCGTCATGGTGATCCTCTACCTGGGTGTCGGCTTCGAGGCGAAGCTCCGGCCGGACGAGAGCCTGGTCGGGATCAGCTACCCGCCGGTGCAGATGGTCGCCGCGATGGTGCTGACCCTGGCCTTCGCGATGCTGCTGCAGACCGACCGCCGCACGCTCGCCCTGGTCACGGCCAACAGCGGCATCGGCTGGGCCAGCTACGGCGCGCTGGTCTACAACGCGGGCGTCAACCCGATCGCGGCGACCGGCGTGGCGGCCGGTCTGGTGGGTCTCTTCGGGCAGCTGATGGCGCGCTACCGCAACGGCTCGGCGCTGCCGTACGTGACCGCGGCGATCGGCCCGCTGATGCCGGGTTCGGCGCTCTACCTCGGCATGCTCGCCTTCGCGCAGGGGCACTCCAGCGCCGGTCTGGTGTCGGTCTTCCGGGCGGCGGCGATCGCGATGGCGCTGGCGGTCGGGGTGAACCTCGGCGGGGAGATCGCCCGGCTGTTCCTGAAGCTGCCGGTGGGTGCCGAGCTCCCGTCGCTCTACCCGGCGGTGCCGCGCCGGGCGGCCAAGCGCACCCGGGGGTTCTGACCGTGCGTTGACCCGTGTTGGAGGCCCGTTGGGCCCCGGGCCATGTCACCGCAGGCAGGACGCAGGACCAGGAACGAAGGTAAGTCGCATGACCACACTGTTGGACAGCTACCGCGAGCACATCGTCAACGCGCACAAGCAACCGCTGTTCCTGCTGCTGGTCGGCTTCATCACGTCGTTCGTCTTCATCCGGTTCAGCGTCCGGATGATCCGCGCCCAGGTGCGCTGGTGGCCCGGCAACGTGACCCCCGGCGGCCTGCACATCCACCACATGGTGTTCGGCCTGGGCTTCCTGCTGCTCGGCGGCATCGGGGTGTTCGCGACCTACGGCGGGCAGCCGTGGATGGACTGGTTCGGGCTGGCCTTCGGCATCGGCTGCGGCCTGGTGCTGGACGAGTTCGCCCTGATCCTGCACCTGGACGACGTGTACTGGAGCGAGCAGGGCCGCAAGTCGGTGGACGCGGTGATCTTCGGGATCCTGTTCACCGCCCTGCTGCTGATCGGGTACGTGCCGTTCGGCCCGCTGCCCGGCGAGGACACCAGGTGGGGCCTGATCGCGGTCATCTCGGTGAACGCGCTGGCTTCGGTGATCACCCTGATCAAGGGGAAGATGTGGACCGGCCTGCTCGGGATCATGGTCCCCGGTCTGTCCTGGATCGGCGCGATCCGGCTGGCCCGGCCGAGCAGCCCCTGGGCCCGCTGGCGGTACTCCGTGCGCCCCCGCCGCCGGGCGCGCGCACTGCGACGCGAGCGCCTGCTGCACCGGCGCGCCGACCGGGCCCGCACCTGGCTCTTCGACCTGATCGCCGGCGCCCCCGACAAGGTGCCCGCCAACCACCCCGCCGCCCACCGGGTCGCCGAGCGGATGGCCGCCCGGGCCACCGCCCACCTCGACGCGCACGCCGCGCGGGGGCTGGCCCGCCGCCGGGCCAGGCTGGCCGACCGCCGCTCGGCGGCCGCCGCCGGCGCCACGGCCAAGCCCCCGACCGGGGACGGCCAGACGTCCGCGGCCGGTCCGGTCCGCACCCACCGGGCGCAGCAGCGCCGCCGTACGGTCCGGGCCGGGCGCAGCCGGACCTTCGCCGTCGGTCCGACCGGGCTGGAGCGCCGTCCCGAGCGGCACCCCCGGCTGCGGACGCACACCCGCCGGGTCCGCCGGTAGTTCGTGCACCGCGGGCGTCCGGCCGGAGTCGAGTTCGGGTCGGATCATCTGATGGTCACTCGACCGGCGGAGCGCTTTGCCGATGCGCAGGCCGCCGGAATTGAGAACATGACGCCATGTGACCGTTCTGTCACATGAGGGGATGATTCGTCGGACTCCCGCCGCCCGGCCGCCCGCTGCCCGTGCGCCGAGCGCCGTCCGCCGCCGTCCCCTCCGGACCCGTGAGAAGGGACGTCGCGTGGCGCGCAGGCTCCTGCCGACCCTCCTGTTGTCGCTCACCGCCCTGTTCGGGCTGCTCCCCACCGCCCAGGCCGTCGCGTCCGACGGCGATCCGGCGGCCGGCCGGGCCCGGGGTGAGGAGCCGTACCCGAGCACCGAGGCGATCGACCGCGCCCGGGCCGAGGCCGACGGCAAGGCCTCCTCGGTCGCCGCCCTGGAGACGGCGCTCACCGCCGCCCGGACCGACCTGGACCGGGCCGGGCGCGGCGCCGGACACGCCGTCGAGGCCTACAACGGTGCCCGGCTCGCCCTCACCCGGGCCCGGGCGGAGGAGAGCGCTGCCGCGCGGCGCGCCGTCGTCGCCGAGGCCGAACGCTCGGCCGCCGCCGAGGACGCCGCCCGGCTCGCCGCCGAGACCTACCGGCAGGGCGCGGGCGCCGAACTGTCCGCGCTCAACGCGCTGCTCGGCTCCCGCGGCGCGCGCGAGGCCGGTGACCGCGCCGCCGCGGTCCGCCAGGCCAGCGAGCGCACCCGGCAGGTCCTGGACGCCGCCACCTCCACGGCCGCCGCCGCCCGGAGCGCCTCCGCCGCCGCCCGCACCGCCACCGGGGCAGCCGAGAAGGCCGCCGCAGAGGTCGGCGCGGCCAGGGTCCGGGCCGAGGCACGGCTGGCCGCCCAGCAGGGCGAGGTCGCCGCCGCCACCCGGCACCGCGAGCAGCTGCTCACCGAGCTGGCCGCCGCCCGGAACACCACCGTCGAGCTGGAGCGCAGGCGCCGCGAGGCGCTGGAGGCGGTCGCCGCCCGCGAGGCCGAGGCCGCCGCCCGGGCCGCCGCCGAGCAGGCCGCCCGGGAGGCGGAGGCCGCCGACGCCGCGGCAGCCGCCGCCAAGGCCTCCGCAGCGCCGCCGGTCGAGCCGCCCGCACCGGCGCCCCCACCGGCGCCCGCACCGGCGCCCGCCGTTCCGCCCGCACCGGCGTCCGCCGAGCTCTCCGCCGAACCGTCCGCGATGCCGTCCGCCGAGCCGCCAGCCGAGCGGCCGTGGTCCGCCGAGGGCGCGGCCGCGGCGGTCGCCTTCGCCAAGTCCAAGATCGGCCTGCCCTACGTCTGGGGCGGCGAGGGGCCGGGCGGCTACGACTGCTCAGGGCTGACCATGATGGCCTGGCGCGAGGGCGGCCGGCAGCTCAACCACTTCGCGGCCGACCAGTACGCCCAGAGCACCCGGATCGGCTACCGTCAGCTGCGCCCCGGGGACCTGGTGTTCTGGACGGACACCGGGCAGGCCGCCGACATCTACCACGTGGGGCTCTACATCGGCGACGACCAGATGATCGAGGCCCCGCGGGCGGGCATGCCGATCAAACAGGCCAGCCTCTGGATCATGGGCACCCCGGACTTCTACGCCCGGCCGTGAGCACCGGCCGCGAGCACCGGCCGTCATCACCGACCGTCATCACCGACCGTCATCACCGACCGTCATCACCGACCGCGTCATCGGTCGAGCAGGACGCCCAGTTCCTCCCGGCGGGCGCGCAGTCCGACGCCGGTCCAGATCCAGGCGGCGCAGAGCGGGAGCGTCAGCAGGACGACGGCGACCGCCCCGCCGATCCGGCCGATGACCTCGGAGTCGCATACCTCCTGCAGGTGGAAGCTGCCCGGCTCGTAGAAGGCCGGGGAGCCGCAGTCCCCGCCGGCCGAGGAGAGGAGCAGCCAGGCCGCCCAGAGCCAGCCGGCGACCGTCAGCGCGCCCAGCGCCTTCACGGTGGTGCTCCGGCCCTCGTACTCCTTCAGCCTGCGGAGGTACTCGTCGTCCATGGCTCCCCCCTCGGGAGATCGTCCGTCCGTCACGTGGATGAGGGCACGAGGATGGCAGGAAGGCGATCCCCGCCACCAATGTCGGTGGTCGGGGTTAGCGTGGTCGCTCGACCGTTCTGAGGAGGCGTCATGCTGCTGCGCGATGTTCGGGCGGAGGATGTCGAGGCCTACATCCGGATGCGCTGCGACCCGGTGATGATGGCCGAGCTGGGCGGGCCGTTGCCCCGGGAACGGGTGGAGGAGCGGCTGCGCAAGGACCTGGTCGAGGCGGCGGCGGACCGCTGCTGGGTCAAGATGATCGTCCCGGACGGCTCCGGGGACGGCGAGGCCGCGGGCACGGTCAACCTCTGGTCGGGCGAGGAGGACGGCGAGACGGTCTCCGAGATCGGCTGGATGGTGCTGCCCGCCCACCAGGGCCGCGGGCTCGCCAAGCGGGCCGTCCGCCGGGTGCTGGACGCCGCGGCCGAGGACGGCCGCTGGGGCGAGGTGCACGCCAATCCCGGGGTGGCCAACGGCCCGTCCAACGGGATCTGCCGGGCGCTGGGCTTCCGGCTGCTCGGCGAGCGGGACCTTGGCTTCGCGGACCGGGTCCTGCGGACCAACCACTGGGTGGTGGTGCCGGGGGAGCACGTCGGGTCGGACACGGAATAAATCGGGTGCTGCCGCCGGGGGGCCGCCGTACCGTGGCCCCATGGGCAACAGCATCGATCACTCGACCGTCGACACCGTGGACGGGCTCCGGGTTCGGGCCGTCTCCGAGGACGAGGTGCCGGCCTGGGACCGCGCGCTGACCCTCGGATTCCTGCGCCCGCACGTGGCGAGCGCGGCGGACGTGCGCCGTCGGCAGTGGCAGCCGGGCCGGATGCTGGCCGGCTTCGACGGCGACCGTCAGATCGCCACCTTCCGCAGCTTCGACGCCGAGTTGACCGTCCCCGGCGGGGCCGTCATCACGGCCGACGCCATCAGCCACGTCACGGTCAGCGCCACCCACCGCCGCCGGGGCCTGCTCAGCACCATGATGCGCCGGGATCTCGCGGCCGCCGCCGGGCGCGGTACGGCCGTCGCCATCCTGATCGCCGCGGAGTACGGCATCTACGGCCGGTTCGGCTTCGGCCCGGCCACCCGGGGCGCCGGCTTCCGGGTCGACCTGCGCCGCGCCCGCGGCCTGCGCGAGGGCCTGCCGGGTGTCCCCGGCGGCCGGATCGACTTCGTCACCATGGCGGAGCTGCGCGAACTGGGCCCCGGCCTGCACGACCGCTGGCGGCGCACCCAGCCGGGCGCGATCGACCGCGACGAGCTGTGGTGGCAGCGCAGCACCGGCGAGGTCCGGGTGCCCGGCTTCGACTTCAAGGAGCCGTTCGCGGCCGTCCACCGGGACGCCGACGGCACGGTCACCGGTCTGGTGGTCTACCGGGTCGACGACAAGTGGGACGGCGACTACCCCGACTGCACGCTCACCGTCGAGGAGTGCACCGCCCTCGACCTGCCCACCAGGGTCGAGCTCTGGCGCTTCCTGTTCTCCGTCGACTGGGTGGCCCGGATCGCGGTGTCCAACGCCTCCCCGGACGACCCGCTGCCGCTGCTGCTCCGGGACCGGCGCGCGGCCACCCCGCACGAGGAGAGCTCGGACTACCTGTGGCTGCGCGTGCTGGACGTCGAGGCCGCCTTCGGCGCCCGGACGTACGCCGCCCCCGGCCGGGTGGTGCTGGAGGTCGACGACAAGCTCGGCTTCGCGTCCGGACGTTGGGCGCTGGAGGCCGCCGCGGACGGCACCGGCCGCTGCACCCGCACCACGGACGACGCCGACCTCGCCCTCGCGGCAACGGAGTTGGGGTCGCTCTACCTCGGCGCGGAGACGGCCCCGAGGCTGGCCGCGGCCGCGCTGGTCACCGAGTTGCGCCCGGGGGCGGCCGCCGCAGCGGACCTGCTGCTGCGCACTCCGCTGCAGGCCTGGAACCCGGACAACTTCTGAGCCGCATCGATCGGCCCCGATCCGCGGGGACGCGACGTCCCCGGGAGCGTGACATCCGGCGGAACGCGACATCCCCGAGACCGACATCCCCGGGGATCCGGCGGGACGCGACGGAGGCCGGCCCCGCCGTGGGGCCGGCCTCCGTCGTCTCCGATTCGCCTCCGTCGGCCGCTACTTGACGGCCGTCTTGCCGATGGTCGGCAGGATGAAGTCCTGGATCAGGCCCTTGGCGTCCCGGACGATCGGCCGGAAGACCCGGTAGCGCGACAGGTTGATCACCCGGGCCGCCAGCGGCGTGGAGCGCCGGACGAACTCCCTGGTGCGCTCGGTGTCCGGGGTGCGGTCGAAGACCCAGTAGAGCACCACGATCATCAGGTGCAGCCACAGCACGTCGGGCAGCAGCTCGACCAGTTCGGCGTCCAGCTTGGGCGCCAGCTCCGAGCCCTGCAGGACCTCGCGGAACAGTGCGACCGCCGTGGCCCGGGCCGGGTGGGACTCGTTGGAGAACGGGCTCAGCGAACTGGTCGGGTCGGCGGCGGTGCGGAAGAACTGCGCGGAGAACTCGTGGTACGGCGCGGCGGTGTCGAGCCAGGAGGTGAGCGCGATCTGCAGCCGCTCGGAGAAGTCCCGGGTGTGGGCCATGCGGCGCCTGGCGTCCTCCGCGTGGTCGTAGGTCATCCGGTCGTAGAACCCCTGGATCAGGAATTCCTTCGCCGAGAAGTAGTAGTAGGCGTTGCCCACCGACACGCCCGCCTCGGTGGCGATCGCGCGCATGGTGGTCTTCTCGTAGCCCCGCTCCTGGAACAGCCGCATGGCCGTCTCCAGGATCAGCGCCCGGGTCGCCTCACTCTTGTCGGTCTTCGGCTGCGCCCGGCCGCCGGGCATGGGCCCGCCCTCCGTGCCGGGCGCGGCCGAGTCCTCGGCCGTACCGTTCTCGCCGTCCGTTCGGTTCGTCGCTGCCAGGTCGTCCACGGGAACGAGCCTAGCCGGAGACCAGGTTCCAGCCGGTGTCGGTGTTCGTGGCACCGGGTGTCCCCTCCGTACCCGGTGCCACGACCACCACCCCCCGTGATTCGAACACGTTCAAAAGGTTGGCAGAACTGTAGACGCTTCGGTTGAACATGTTCAACTCCATCTGTGTGGGAGGGTGGTCACATGATCAGGGCAGGAGAGGTCGTCATCCGGCGCGGCGGGACGCAGGACTCGGAGTCGATCGCCGAGCTGCACGCCCGCAGTTGGCGCACCGCCTACCGGGGGATCGTCCCGGAGGAGGCGCTCGGCGACGGGATGGCCGCCCAGCGGCGCGAACTGTGGGAGCTGCGCCTGGACGCGGACTACGGCGAGCCGGAGAACACGCCCGAACTGCTGGTGGCCGAACGGGACGGGGAGCCGGCCGGGTTCGTCTACCTCGTCCCGCAGCCGGACGGCCGGGTGCTGATCGACAACCTGCACGTGCGCCCCGGTCTGACCGGTGGCGGCATCGGCCGCGTGCTGCTGGCTGCGGCCCGTGCCTTCGTCGCCGAGCGGCACCCCGGGGCGGAGCTGTTCCTGGAGGTGCTGCGCGACAACACCCGCGCGATCGCCTTCTACGAGCGCGAGGGCGCCGTGCGGGTCCGGGCGCAGGAGGGTGTCTTCCCGGGCGGCTTCCTGCTGCCCGAGTACGTGTACGCCTGGCCGGGTCGGTCGGAGTCGTAGCCGGGTCGACGGGGACAGGGGCGGAGTTCGGGAGTTCAGGGACGGGGCTCAGGGCCGGGAAGCGTCCCGAGCGGGGTGGTCAGTCGAAGTCGTAGACCGTCACGGGCACGCCGCGCGCCGTCAGCCGGGCCGTGACCAGCGGCTCGACCTTCGCCCAGCGCCCGCCCGCCAGTCCGCAGCCGATCCGCGGCATGTGGACGGAGGCGCCGAGCCCGAGCGCATGCTCGGCCAGGGCGGCCAGCCCGGTGTCGATCGCCTCGTACCGGACCGGCACCCCGGAGGAGCGCCCCGTCCGGATGCCGCGTTGGCCGACCAGGTTGGCCACCCAGACGTACGGCTCGACCTGCACCAACTGCAGGGCGCCGAGGCCGAAGTCGTTCTTCGCCCGCTCCCGGTGCCAGCGTCGGAACGCGGCCTCGGGCTCGGGCCAGCGTCTGGAGAGCGCGAGCACGAAGCCCTTGCCCCAGCCGCCGAGATCGTTGCAGACGTGCGCGATCACCTTCACGCCCTTGCCGAGCGGCGTGGTGGCATCGCCTCGGACGTAGGTGATTTCCGCCATGACTCGAAGTTAGACGGAGGCACTGACAACCCGCTCGGGATTTTCGCCGCGGCGTCAGCCGTGCGACCCGGAGCCGAGCCCTCCGGAGCGACGCCCTCCCGGGCCGGGCGTTCCGGAGCTGCGCCGTCCCGAGCTGCGCCGTCCGGAGCCGAGCCCTCCGGAGCCGCCGTCGACGGCCGGGGTTTCCGCAGGTGTCGCCGACCGGCGAGCGCGATCAGCAGCGCGAGCCCGGCGGCCGAGGCCGGCAGCGCGTAGCCGGTGCCGGGGGCGGCGTGCTCGGCGATCGTTCCGGCGAGCGCCGCGCCGGCCGAGATGCCGATCACGATGCCGGACACCGCCATCGCCATCCCCTCGTTGAACTGCCGCTGCGGCAGCAGCTCCTGGACCAGCGTCATCCCGGTCACCATGGTCGGCGCGGTGGCCGTGCCGGCCGCGAACAGCACCACCCCGAGCACGCCGAGCCCGGCCCCGCCCAGCCCGGCGGCGAGCGGCAGCAGCAGCACCCCGACCATCGCCGACGCCCCCGCCAGGAAGCGCGTGCCCGGCGCCCGGCGCGGCGTCAGCAACCCGAACAGCAGCCCCGCCACACAGGATCCGGCCGCGACCAGGCCCAGCAGCGCGCCGGCCGCCGCCTTGTGCCCCAGCGCGTCGGCGTACGCCACGGTGGTGATCTCGGTCGCGCCGAAGACCATGCCGGTCGCCAGGAAGGTCAGCACCAGGACGCGCAGCCCGGGCACCCGCAGCGGGGAGCCGTGCCGCTGCCCGGCCGGCGTCCGCCGCGCGGTCGTGGCGGGGGGCAGCGGCGGTTCGGTGCGCCGCTGGGCGGCGAACAGCAGGGCGCCGGCGGTGCCGAGCGTGCCGGCGGTGACCAGCCCGGCCTCCGGGGCGAGCGTGGTGCAGAGCAGCATCGCGAGCACCGGTCCGGCCATGAAGCAGAGTTCGTCCAGCGCCTGTTCGAAGGAGTTGGCCAGGTGTCGGGCGGCCGGGTCGTCCCGGTACAGGTGCGCCCACCGGGAGCGGGCCATGCCGCCGAGGTTGGGTGTGGCGGCGCAGGCCGCGGAGCAGAGGTACAGCGTCCAGTCCGGCGCACCGAACCGGACGCAGAGCAGCAGCCCGGTGAGCGGGACGGCGTTGTACAGCGCGGCCGGCACCGTCACCCGCGCCTGCCCGTACCGGTCCACGAGCCGGCCGATCAGCGGCATCCCGATCGCGCCGGTGACGAGTCCGGCCGCGGAGACCGTCCCGGCCAGCCCGTACGAGCCGCGCCGCTCGGAGAGCAGCACCACCAGCGAGACGCCGGTCATCGACAGTGCGACCCGGCCGAACAGCCCGGCCAGGGTGAAGGCGGCGGCGCCGGGGGCCGCGAACAGCCGCCGGTAGGAGGTGCGGGCGGGGCGGGGACCGGCGGGGACGGCGCGCGGGGGCAATCGGGCTCCTGAACAGGAAGAAGGGGGGATGCCCCACAGCCTCGCGGCAGCGGCGGGGCGCCGTCCAACACCTGTTCCGCCGCACTGACAACACGTTGTTGTTAATCTGCCGCCCATGCCCCGTGACCTGCACCCCCGCCTGCTCCGCGGCTTCGTCGCGACCGCCGAGGCCCTGCACTTCGGCCGGGCCGCCGAGCGGCTGCACATCGCCCAGCAGGCGCTCAGCCGGGACATCCGCGCCCTGGAGGGGCTGCTCGGCACCGCGCTGTTCACCCGCACCACCCGCAGCGTCGACCTCACCCCGGCCGGACAGCGACTGCTGCCCCGGGTCCGCCGGCTCCTCGCCCTGCACGACGAGATCCTCGCCGACGCCGGCGGAGGCACTGCGGCCCGGCCGCTGTTGCTCGACCTCAACAGCGACGTCACCGGCCCGGACCTCACCGCCGACCGGGTGC
Source organism: Kitasatospora sp. NPDC038210 (assembly GCF_055600605.1). NCBI lineage: Bacteria > Bacillati > Actinomycetota > Actinomycetes > Kitasatosporales > Streptomycetaceae > Kitasatospora > Kitasatospora sp. NPDC038210. The sequence continues at coordinate 83,366 of NZ_JBVJYK010000003.1, forward strand.
TCGAACGGGCCCGCGCCGCCTGGCCCGAGGGCGAGTTGCTGGCCCGCTTCCACGGCGGCCTGGCCGCGGCCGCCGCCGAACTGCTGGCCCACCGGCTGGACGCCTCGTTCGGCCGGTTCGCCGGGCTGCCCGCCCCGGTGCGCGGCCGACTCGTCCAACTGCCGGTCCGGTTGGAACGGATCTCGGTGATGATGGCGGACACCCATCCGCTGGCCGACCGCCCGGCACTGCGCCCGGCCGACCTGGTCGGGCACCCCGTCGACATCTGCGCCGGCAACCCGGCCACCACCGAGTGGGCCGACCTCGGCGCCCGGCTGCTGCGCGAACACGGCCTGACGGCGGCGGACCCGTACGTCCCGCCGGTCGGCGTGGACGAGACCGCCCGCTACCTCGCCCGGCACGGCGATCCGATGCTGACCACGGTCGGCGGGCCGAGGATCCCCGGCACGGTGAACGTGCCGCTGGTGGACCCGGTGCCGCTGAGTCTGGTCAGCCTGGTGCACCGGCCCGACGAGCACCACCCGGGGCTGCGCGCGCTGGCCGACGCGGCCGCCCGACTGGGCGCGGTCGAGGGCTGGCTGCGCCGCCCGCCGGGCAGCTGGCTGCCGGACGCGGACGCGGCGCTGCTCCCGGCCGGGTGACGCGGCTCGGCCTGTCGCGGGGAGCCGGCCCGTGCCGGGCCCGACCGGGACACGGGGGCCGGCGGGGGAGGGGGCAAGGGCCCCGACCGGGACAAGGGAACCGCCCCTGCCTCGGGGGGAGGGGCAGGGGCGGCGTACGGGGGCGGGCGGGGCCCGCCGGTGGGGGCCCGGGTCAGGCGGCCTTGACGGCGGAGATGTCGAAGTTGAGCTTGACCTTCTCGCCGATCAGCACGCCGCCGGTCTCCAGCGCCGCGTTGTAGGTCAGCCCGAACTCGGTGCGGTCGACGACGGCCTTGCCCTCGAAGCCGACCCGCTCGGCGCCGTAGGCGTCGGTGGCGCTGCCGGTGTACTCCAGGTCCAGGACGACCGGGCGGGTGGTGCCCTTGATGGTGAGCTCGCCGGTCATCCGGTAGGCGTGGTCGCCGAGCGGCTCGGCGGAGGTGCTGCGGAAGCGGATCTCCGGGTGGGCGTCGGCGGCGAAGAAGTCGCCGGTGCGCAGGTGCTCGTCGCGCTGGGTCTGGTTGGTGTCGATGCTGGCGACCTTGATCACCAGGTCGGCCGAGGAGTTGTGCGGCGTGCTGCCGTCCAGGTGCAGCTTGCCGTCGTACTCGGTGAAGCGGCCCTTGACGTTGGTCACCATGGCGTGGCGCACCGAGAAGCCGATCTCGCTGTGCGTGGTGTCGACCGCCCAGTCACCGGTGAGGTGGGCGAGGTCGGTGCCGGCCGGGGTCCGGACAGCGGCGGCGGTGGCGGGAACGGCGGTCTTGGTGCGGTTGAAAAGGCCCATGGCTCCTCCTCGGGTCCGAAGCCATTTGTTTAGGCTTCAACTTGTTGGCTCCAGCGTAGGACAGTTTCGTTCAACTTTCAACCATGAGTCTGGGGCGAGTCCCGGACTTCATCCGAACGGCCCAGGGGACCGGCTCTGTCAGCCCTCCCGACTAGGCTGCGAAGGACGGTCCCCACCCGCCCGGAAGGCCCCTGATGTTCGTCCTGCACGCGCTCTGGCGGACGGACGGGCAGCTGGCGCTCTGGGCCGAGGACGCCCGCGCCCGCCCCGGCACCGCCGCCCGCCCCGGCACCGCCGAGTCGCCGCCCGACCGGCCCCTCCCGCGCGCCCATCCGTACGCCTGCCCGCCCGGCGAACTGGCCGCGGTGCTCGGCGGCATCGGCCCCGGCCTCGGCTGGCTCGCCGGACAGGCCCCCGAGCGCTGGGCCACCCTGCTGCTGCCCACCGTCGGCTCGGCCCCCGCGCCCTCGCCCGACCTGCCCGTCACCCCGCCGCGCGGCGGCGCGGTGCTCGCCCCCTGGCGGGTGCCGGCCCTGCTCTTCGACGCCGGCGCCGCCGCCCAGCTGCTGGGCGAGGTCTTCGACCCGCACTGGGCCGTCACCGGCACCGACCTGCCCGGTGCCGGGCGCGTCGAGGTCGTCCACGGCCCCTCGCTGCGCTGGCTCACCGGGGTGCACGACCTCGCCTGGCGGGCGGTCGGCCGGGGCCGGGTGCTGCCGCTGCCCGTCCTGGCCGACGGCCGCCCGCAGGCCCGCTGGCGGCCCGACCCCACCCCGGCCGGGCGCCGCGAGGCCGCCGCGCTCGCCGCCGGTTGCCCGCCCGTCCTGCTGGGGGAGTGGCCGCACGGCGCCGGCACCGGAGAGGCACTGCTGGGTACCGCGCTGGGCGCGCTGGTGGACGCCGAGGCCCGCGCCGCCCTGGCATCCGCGCCGTCCCTCCTCCCCGGCAAGGGCGGGCCGGCCCCCCGGGAAGCCGTCGCCGAGCGCTGGCTGCACGCCCTCACCACCCCCGACGGCCTCCTCGGCGACGTTCCGGCCGAGGGCTTCGCCGAGCTGCGCCGCCGGGTCGCCGCCTGGTACGCCGCCGCCGAGCCCACCGACCCCGCGCTGCGGCTCTGCTTCCGCCTGGTCGAGCCGCTCGGCCCCGACCCCGACGACCCCGCGGGCAGCCCCTCCGACGACGCCTGGCGGCTGGACTTCCTGCTCCAGGCGGTGGACGAGCCGTCCCTGCTGGTCCGCGCCGCGGACCTGCACGAGGGCGGGGCCGCGCGCGCCGCCCTCGCCCGCAAGGCCGACGACCCGGCCGACGTCCTGGTCGCCGAACTCGCCCGCGCCGCCCACCGCTGGCCCGCCCTGGACGCCCTGCGCCACCGCTCCCGCCCGTCCGCGCTGCCGCTGGACCGGGCGGGCGCACTGGACTTCCTGCGCACCGGCGCGCCCGAACTCGCCGAGGGCGGCTTCGGCGTGCTGCTGCCCGCCTGGTGGCGCCGCCGCCCCCGGCTCGGGCTCGCCCTGCGCGCCACCACCCCACCCGCGCCCGGCTCGCTCGCGGTCTCCGCCCAGGTCGACCGGGACACCGTGATCGCCTTCCGCTGGCAGGCCGCGCTCGGCCCGGACGGCGCCCCGCTCACCGAGCAGGAGCTGGCCGAACTGGCCGCCGCCAAGCAGGGGCTGGTGCGGGTGCGCGGCACCTGGCTGGAGGCCGACCCGGCCCAGATCGCCGCCGCGCTCGCCTTCCTCGCCGACCGGCGCGACGGCGTGCCCGCCACCGCCGACGTCCTGCGGCTCGCCCTCGACCCGCAGGCCTCGGTCGCCGGGCTGCCGGTCGTGTCCGTGCAGCTCGACGGCCCGCTCGGGGACCTGCTCGCCGGGCGCGCCGACGCCGCGCCCGCACCGGTGCTGCCGTCGGACTTCCGGGCCGTGCTGCGCCCGTACCAGGAGCGCGGGCTGGCCTGGCTGCGGACGATGTCCGGGCTCGGCCTCGGTGCCGTCCTGGCCGACGACATGGGGCTCGGCAAGACCGTCCAGACCCTCGCCCTGCTGGCCGTCGAGCAGGCCGAGCAAGTCGAGCAGGCCGAGCGGGGCGAGCGGGCCGAGCAGTCCGGGGGCACCGCCGGTCCCACCCTGCTGGTCTGCCCGATGTCCCTGGTCGGCAACTGGCAGCGCGAGGCCGAGCGCTTCGCCCCCGCCCTGCGGCGGTACGTCCACCACGGCGCCGGCCGCCTGGGCGCCGGGCAACTCGCCGAAACCGTACGGTCCGCGGACCTCGTCATCACCACCTACGGGCTGGTCCAGCGCGACCTCGCCGCCCTGCGGGCGATCCGCTGGCGCCGGGTGGTCGCCGACGAGGCCCAGCACATCAAGAACACCGGCACGGCGCAGTCCCGGGCGATCCGCGCCCTGCCCGTCACCCGCCACCGGATCGCGCTCACCGGCACCCCGGTGGAGAACCGGCTCTCCGAACTGCACGCCGTCCTGGACTTCGCCAACCCCGGCCTGCTCGGCCCGGCCGAGCGCTTCAAGGAGCGCTACGCGATCCCGGTCGAGCTGCACCGCAGCCCGGAGCGCACCGCCGAACTCCGGCGCCGAACCGCGCCGTTCGTGCTGCGGCGGCTCAAGTCCGACCCGGCGGTGGCGGCCGAGCTGCCCGCGAAGCAGGAGATGACCGTCTGGTGCAACCTCACCGCCGAGCAGGCCGGCCTCTACCAGGCGGTGGTCGCCGACCTGCTGCGCCGGGTCGAGGGGATCCGGGGCGTGGAGCGGCGCGGCACGGTGCTGGCGGCGATCGGCAAGCTCAAGCAGGTCTGCAACCATCCGGCCCAACTGCTGCACGACGGATCGGCGTTGGGTGAGCGATCGGGCAAGGTGGCCCGGCTGGCCGAGCTCCTGGAGGAGGCGTCGGCTGAGGGGGACCGGACGCTGGTCTTCACCCAGTACGCCGAGTTCGGTGCGATGCTCCGCCCGTACCTGGAGCGCCGGCTCGGCGAGGAGGTGCTCTACCTGCACGGCGGTGTGCCCCGGGCGCGTCGCGAGGAGCTGGTCGAGCGCTTCCAATCCCCGGACGGGCCAAGGGTGTTCCTGCTCTCGCTGCGGGCCGGCGGCACCGGCCTCAACCTGACCGCCGCCAACCAGGTGATCCACCTGGACCGCTGGTGGAACCCGGCGGTCGAGGAGCAGGCCACCGACCGCGCCTTCCGGATCGGCCAGCGCCGGGACGTCCAGGTCCGCCGACTGGTCTGCGTCGGCACCGTCGAGGAGCGGATCGACGAACTCCTCACCGCCAAGCGCTCGTTGGCCGAGACGGTGGTGGGGGAGGGGGAGCACTGGCTCACCGACCTGCCGACCGACGCGCTGCGCGAACTGGTCGCCCTCGCCCGGGAGGACGCCGTGGCCGAGGACGACGCCCCGGCCCTGGGCGCCGCAGCCCGGGACAGCGCAGCCCTGGGTTCCGTGACGGAGGAGGACACGTGACCGAGCAGCCGGCCCCCGTGGTCAACGTCGCCGCCTACTGGCGCGGCGACTTCACCCTGAGCCCGGCCCCGCCCGAGGACGGCCCGGACCGGCCGGACGAGCCCTCGCCGCGACGGCTCGGCTGCTCCGGCATCACCGTCCACGGCCGGGACCTCGCCGTCCTGCTCGCCCCCGCGTACGAGGCGTTCCGGGACTGAGGGCCGCCACTACCGTGCGGTAACGTCCCGGGGGTGACCGACAGCAACGACACCCGGCCGTCCGGCGACCGGCCGGCCGACACCCGGCTGGCCGACTTCGAGCGGCACCGGCGGATGGTCTTCGGCATCGCCTACCGGATGCTCGGCAGCGTCGCCGACGCCGAGGACCTCGTCCAGGACACCTGGCTGCGCTGGAGCGGGGTCACCGGCGAGGTCGCCAGCCCCGGCGGCTTCCTGGCCCGTACGGTCACCAACCTCGCCCTCAACCGGCTGGACTCGGCCGTCGTCCGCCGCGAGTCCTACGTCGGCCCGTGGCTGCCCGAGCCGCTGGTCGCCGAGCCGGACGCGACCGACGGCGTCGAGCGGGCCGAGACCGTGTCGCTCGCCCTGCTGGTGGTGCTGGAGAGCCTGTCCCCGCTGGAGCGGGCGGTGTTCGTCCTCAAGGAGGCCTTCGGCTTCTCCTACCAGGAGATCGGCGAGGCCCTGGACCGCACCGAGACCGCCTGCCGGCAGGTCGGCAGCCGGGCCCGGGCGCACGTCCGCGCCCGCCGGCCCCGCTACGACGCCCCGCCCGAGCTGCGCCGGCGCGCCACCGACCGGTTCCTGGCGGCCTGCGTCGGCGGCGACCTCAACCGGATGCTGGAACTGCTCGCCCCGGACGTCACCACCTGGAGCGACGGCGGCGGCGTCATCCGCGCCGCGCTGCGCCCGGTGACCGGTGCCGAGAACGTGGCCCGCTTCACCCTCGGCGTGCTCCGCCAGCTGGGCGAGGACGCCGCCGTGCACCCGGTCCTGGTCAACGGCGAGCCCGGCCTGCTGGTCACCGTGAACGGCGCGGTCGACTCCGTCTCGGTGTTCGACTTCGTCGCGGGGACGGACGGCACGCTCCTGATCTCCGCGATCCGCGCCGTCCGCAACCCGCAGAAGCTGACCCACCTGGCCGTCCCCGGCGCCGGCGCCGAGCGGGCTTGACCCTCGACCAGGTCGAGCCCGCAGAGTCACCGGCATGGAGAGCGAGCTGCACAGCATCGGCGAGCTGGCCCGCGCCAGCGGCCTCGGCGTCGGCACCCTGCGCTACTACGACGGTGCCGAGGTGCTCGCGCCCGCCTGGGTCGACCCGCAGACCGGCTACCGCTGGTACCGGCCGGGCCAGCTCGCCGACGCCCGGCTGCTGGCCCGGCTGCGCCGGGTCGGCCTGCCGCTGGCCGGCATCCGCGCCGTGCTCGGCGCCGCACCCGGCAGCGGCGACGCCCGCCGGGTGCTCGACGGGCACCTGCGCCGGCTGGAGGACGGCCTCGCCGACGCCCGCCGCGAGCTCTCCCTGATCCGCGCGATGATCGACCAGAGGGAGCAGCCGATGACCACCGACCCCGCCGACCACCGCTCCGCCGCCCCGAGTTCCACCGTCACGAGTTCCACCGCCCGGGGCCACGCCGTCCCGCGCCTCACCGTCCCGGCCGGTGCGCTGGCCGCCGCCCTGGACGCGGTCCGCTTCGCGGTCGGCGGCGATCCCGAGCTGCCCTCCCTCGCCGGGGTGCTGTTCGAGCCGGACGGCCCGGTGCTGCGCCTGGTCGCCACCGACCGCTACCGGATGGCCTTCGCCGAGGTGCCCGCCTCCGGCGTCGTGCCCGAGGTGCCCGTGGCCGGCACGATCGTCCCCACCCCGCTGGTGGACGCGCTGCGCGCCCTGCTGGGCCCGGGGGACGCCGAGGTCGCGCTCACCCTCGGCGGTGGCCTGGTCCGCGCCGAGACGGGCGGGCACCGCATCGAGGGCGCCGCCCCGGACCTCGACTACCCCGACCACCGGGCCGTCACCAGGTTCGAACCGGAGCACCGGATCACCCTCCCCGCCGCTGACCTGCGCGCCGCCGTCGAGGCCGGGGCCACGCGGACCCTGCCCTCGGGCCCGCACGGTGCCGAGTGCGAGGTCACCGTCCTCGCCCTGACCGGCGACGGCCGGCTGGCCGTCGCCGACGACGACGCCCCCGAGGGGTTCCGGGTGGCCGTCAACCGTGACTTCCTCCTCGACGCACTGGACGCCGGGCGCCCCGAACAGCTCCGGCTCGAACTCGGTGGCCCCATCGCCCCGCTGGCGATCCGCACCCCAGGCCGGGAGGGCACCTTCTCCGTCCTGATGCCCATCCGGCTCCCCGAGCCCGCCTGACCGCACCGGTTAGGGCCTGCCTGCCTGTTCGTCTGCCCGCCCGCCTGCCTGCCTGCCCGCCCGGCCGACGGTGCCCGGCCGGACCGGCCCGGCCGCGCGGGGCTCTGAGAGGATCGCCGCATGAGCCAGCGCACCGGTCGCCCCGGGTCCGAGGTCCACGTCCCCGCCCCCGGCGGAGGCCGGTTGTGGGCGGCGCGCGACGGCTCCGGCAGCCCGGTGGTGCTGCTGCACGGCTCCGGCATGGATTCCCGGCTCTGGGACGCCGTCCTCCCGGAGCTCGTCCGTCACCACGACGTGATCCGCTACGACGCCCGCGGGCTGGGCCGCTCAGCCGAGCCGGAGCGGCCGTTCGACGACGTCGAGGACCTGCGTGCCGTCCTGGACCACTTCGGCCTGGCGAGCGCCGCGCTGGTCGGCCTCAGCATGGGCGGGGAGACGGCGCTGGACTTCGCCCTCGCCCATCCGGGCCGGGTGACCGCCCTGGCGCTGGTCGGCGCTTCGGTCAGCGGCCACGACTGGCCGCCGTCCCCGGGGACCACCGCCTACGCCGAGGCCCGCCGGCGGGGCGACGCGGCGGCCCTGGCCGAACTGGAGCTGTCCGTCTGGGCCGCCATGGGCCGGACGGCGCCCGGCGGCGAGCTGATCGCGGCGATGGTCGAGGAGAACGCGGCCCGCCGCATCGTCAGCGAGCGCCACCTGGCCGGCGCGCCCGAGCGGTCCGCGGAGTCCCGCCTCGGCGAGGTCGGCGCCCCCACCCTGGTCGTCCACGGGGACCGGGATCACCCCGAGATCGCGGCGATCGCCGAGCGGCTCGCCGCCGGCATCCCCGGCGCCCGGGGCCACCTCGTCCCGGCCGCCGACCACTACCTCCCGCTGCGCACCCCCGAACGGCTCACCGAGCTGCTGCTCGCCCACCTGTCCTGACCGGCCCGCCGGCCCGACACGTTTGCTCGCGCTAGCACCCTGCTTGCATTTGCAAGCAGGGTGCTGCACGCTGTCCGCATGGCCTCACTCAACGTCGGCTCGCTCGGCGAGTACATCCGGGAGCAGCGCCGCAACGCGCAGTACTCGCTGCGGCAGCTGGCGGAGGCCGCCGGCGTGTCCAACCCGTACCTCAGTCAGATCGAGCGCGGGCTGCGCAAACCGAGCGCGGAGATCCTGCAGCAGATCGCCAAGGCGCTGCGGATCTCGGCGGAGACGCTGTACGTCCAGGCCGGGATCCTGGAGGAGCGGCGGGGTGAGGGCCTGGAACTGCGGGCCTCGATCCTGGCCGATCCGCTGATCAACGAGCAGCAGAAGCAGGCGCTGCTCGCGGTCTACGACGCCTTCCTCAAGGAGAACGCCGCTCCGGTCCCCGGTGCGACGACCGACGGCTCAGCCACCCAGAACACCGACCGGGAGGACCGGTAACCATGCCGATCACCGACGAGATCAAGAAGACCCTCAGCGACCCGACCCCGCTGTACGCCCTGGCCGGCGCCGGGGACCTCGCGTACGAGAAGCTGCGCGAGGTGCCGGGCAAGGTCGAGGCGCTGGCGGCGGACCGCAAGGGCACCCAGGAGAAGGCCGGCGCCAGGCTCCAGGAGGCGCAGTCGCTGCTGATCGGGGCTCCGGCCAAGGTCGGCGAAGCCGTCAACGCCCTTCCCACCGACCTCAAGGCGCTGCAGGAGCGCGCCCAGGGCTTCGCCCTGCAGCAGGTGGGCCGCGCGGTCGAGCTGGCGGTGAAGGCCAAGGAGACGTACGACGAGCTGGCCGAGCGCGGCAAGGTCGTGGTGGAGAAGGCCCGCCCGGCCGCGCCGGCCGAGGCCGCCGGACCCGCCGCGCAGTCGGCGCAGGACGAGCCGGTCGTCGAGGCCGAACCGGTGGCGGACGGGGGCGCCGAGCCGGCGCCGAAGAAGTCCGCCCGGGCCCGCAAGTCCGCCGCCACCGACGCGGAGTGAGCACGGCCCTCCACGGAGGGCACATCCGGTGGCCACGGAACGTTGACACCCGTGCGGGTGGCCGCCGTGCCAGGATGGACGGCGGTCGTGACGCCGGAATCGAGAGACTGAGGAGATCGTGATGGTCGGAGTGCTCCAGATTCTGGCCTTTTCCTACCTGAACCCGATCTGGTGGGCCACGATCGCCATCCTGGCCTACAAGTTGTTCGCCCTGGTCGACGCGGCCACCCGCCGGGAGGACGCGTACCGGGCGGCGGACAAGAAGACCAAGGGGTTCTGGGTCGCGATCCTCGCGATCTCCTTCGGCTGGGACTTCCTGTTCGGGGTGAACTTCTTCACCGGCATCGGCACGCTGGCCGGTCTGGTCGCCTCGATCGTCTACGTGGTGGACGTCCGCCCCGCGATCCGGGCACTGACCGGAGGCGGTGGCCGGGGCGGCCGGAGCAACACCGGCCCGTACGGCCCCTGGTAGGCCGGAAAGTGACAACGCAGCGGCCCGGGCGGGGAGTTCACCCGCCCGGGCCGCTGCGTGTCCGGCACCCCGTCGGTCCGCCGGTCCATGGGTCCGCTGGTCAGTCGGTCTGCCGGTCTGCCGACATGCCGGGCCGTCAGCCGAGGATCAGCTGCACCGGGTTGCGCTCCAGCAGCAGCACCGCGACGTCGTCGGTCAGTGCGCCGCCGTTCAGCTCCTCGACCTCGGCGATGGCGCTGTCGACCAGCCGCCCCCTGGTCAGCCCGGCGGCCTGGTGGTCGCCGACCAGCCCGGCGAGCCCGTCCTGTCCCAGGCGGCGGGAGCCGGCCCCGACCCGGCCCTCGATCAGGCCGTCGGTGTAGAGCAACAGCCGCCAGCCGGGCCGGAGTTCGACCTCGTGGGCGGGCCAGGCGGCCTGCCCGTCGTGGCACGGCAGCAGGCCGAGCGCGGGCCCGGCGAGGTCGGCGGGCAGGGTGACCGGCTCGTGGTCGCGGCCGAGGAGCAGCGGGGCCGGATGTCCGGCGAGGTAGAGCCGGGCCGTCTCGCCGGTGCCGAGCGAGTCGAGCTCGCTGTCGGAGCCGCCCGGTGCGATGACGAGCATGCAGAGCGTCGCGAAGATCTCGTCGCTGCGCCGCTCGTGCTCCAGCACGTGCTGGAGGGTGGTGAGCAGGGTCTCGCCGGTGAGGCCGGCGAAGACCAGGGTGCGCCACGCTATCCGGAGGGCGACGCCGAGCGCGGCCTCGTCCGGGCCGTGCCCGCAGACGTCGCCGATCACGACGTGGACGGTGCCGTCGTCGGTGCGCACGGCGTCGTAGAAGTCGCCGCCGAGCAGGGCGCGGCGGCGGCCGGGGCGGTAGCGCCGGGTGAAGGAGAGGCCGGCGCCGTCCAGCAGCGGGGTGGGCAGCAGGTGGCGCTGGAGGCGGGCGTTCTCCTGGCCGCGCAGCTCGGCCTCGACGAGGCGTCGCTGCGACTCGTCCGCGCGCTTGCGCTCGACGGCGTAGCGCAGGGCGCGGGCCAGCAGCGGGCCGTCCGTCTCGTGCTTGATCAGGAAGTCCTGGGCGCCGGCGGCGACGGCGGCCGCGCCGAGTTCGGCCCCGGCCGCGTCGGTGAGCACCACGACGGGGATGTGCGGGGCCCGGCGGAGCAGTTCGTGCAGGCCCTCCAGTCCGTCGGAGGAGTCGGACGGGTGCGGCAGGTCGGCCGGTGCGGCGAGGTCGAGCAGCACGCAGCCGAACTCGGGGCCGCGGGAGCGGCCGCGTCGGTTCGCGAGCGCGGGCCGGGCCAGCTGGGCGATGGCCTGGTCGAGCCCGCGGGCCCAGTGGATCTCGATCGAGGTGCCGCTGTCGGCCGCCGCCGCCTTGATCAGTTGGGCGTCCGAGGCGTCGTCCTCGATGACCAGCAGCCGCAGCGGCGCGGCGCCGTCGGCGGGGCCCTCCGGGCCCGGTGCGGGGGCCGCCTCGGCGATGTGGGAGGGGTGGGCGGCGTGCGCGGCCCGGAGCGCCTGCGAGCGGGGGTGAGGTATCGGGGGAGCCGTCACCGGGCCGGTCGTGGCCGGGCGTTTGCGGGCATGGCCGACGGGGGCGCCGTGGGCGCCCGGCAGGTCCGCGGCACCAGGTGCCCGCCCGTCTCCCGTTGCGGGCATCGGTGGTTCCTCCCTTTCCCCGACTGCGTAACGGTCGACGTCCGTCCGCAGTGCCCGGCTGGCACCGTGCGTCGGGGAACTTCTCGCGACCATAACGTGATCTCCGGGGATTTCTTCGGCCGACCGGCGCCGTTGTGGTTATTGCCACGCCGGTGGCGGTGTGGTGATCGGACTCGGACGACGGCTCGGATGCCCGGTGCGGCGGCTGCCGCGCGGGGCGGAGAAGGGGGCAGACGGTGGTGACACGGATCACCCTGGTCGAGGGTGACATCACGGAACAGCAGGTGGACGCGGTGGTGAACGCCGCGAACTCGTCCCTCCTGGGAGGTGGCGGGGTGGACGGTGCGGTCCACCGCCGGGGCGGGCCGCAGATCCTGGAGGAGTGCCGCCGGCTGCGCGCCTCGCACTGGGGCAAGGGGCTGCCCACCGGGCGCGCGGTGGCGACGACGGCCGGACGGCTGCCCGCCCGGTGGGTGGTGCACACCGTCGGGCCGGTGTACCGGGCGGAGGACTACGAGGAGCGGGCGGAGCTGCTGGCCTCCTGCTATCGCGAGTCGCTGCGCGTCGCGGCGGAACTGGGCGCGCGCACGGTGGCCTTCCCGGCCGTGTCGGCCGGGATATTCGGCTGGCCGCCGGCGGACGCGGCCCGGATCGCGCTGGGCACCGTCGCGGAGGTACTGGACAGCGGTGACGCGGAGGCGGGCGCGCAGCCGGTGGAGGTGCGGTTCGTGCTGTTCGGGTCGGACATGTACGAGGTGTTCGAGCGGGCCCGGCGGGAGCTGCTCGGGCGGGACGACTGACGGCTGACGGCGGGGCGTGGTGCGCACCGGGCGGCGTGTGGTGTCGCCGCTCGGTCGGGTCCATCGTGGCGTGACGAGGCGTCAACACGCCAGAGATATTCGATAACTCGTTCGAGTGAATGTATCGGGTCGCTCACCAGCTCCCGCCGGCACCGCGGCCCCACACCCACACCCACACCCACACCCACCACCGCGACCGCCACGGGCAGCCGCGGTGCCTACGGGGCGAGCGCCGACCAGGGCACCGTGACCTCGCCCTGCCGCCACCGCCCGCGCGCGTCCACGAGCGGCCAGCTGCCCGCGAGCGCCGTGCAGGCCGCCACCCAGCGCTGCCGGGCCCCGAACGCCCCGTACGGTGCGGCCGCCGCCCAGGCCCGGTCGAAGTCGGCCAGGAAGGCGTGCACCGGCCGGCCCGGCACGTTGTGGTGGATCAGCGCCTTCGGCAGCCGCTCGGCGAGGTCGGAGGGCTGCCCGAGGCCGCCGAGCCGGGCCGCGAAGGTCACCGTCCGGGGCCCCTCGGGGCCGAGCGCGACCCAGACGTGCCGCCGCCCGATCTCGTCGCAGGTGCCCTCGACCAGCAGGCCGTCCGGGGCGAGCCGCGCGCACAGCCGCTCCCAGACCCCGGCCACCGCCGCCTCGTCGTACTGCCGCAGCACGTTGGCCGCCCGGATCAGCCGGGCCGGCGCGCCGCCGTCCAGCGGCACCTCGAAGCCGCCGCGCCGGAAGGTGAGCAGCGGCGGCTCGGCGTACGGCAGCGCGGCCGCCACCCGCTCCGGCTCGATCTCGATCCCGACCACCCGGACGTCCGGCCGCACCGCGCGCAGGCGGGCGGCCAGCTCGACGGCCGTCCACGGCGCGGCGCCGTAGCCGAGGTCCACCGCCACCGGCGGGAGCGCGGCGGCGCGCAGCGTGCGGCCCAGGGTGTGGGCGATCCAGCGGTCCATCCGGCGCAGCCGGTTGGTGTTGGTGGTGCCCCGGGTGACGGTCCCCACCGGGCGCCCGGTCCGCCCACGGGAGGGCGCGGCGGTCGCGGGGTCGAAGGAGGCAGCCATGCCCAGAAGGGTAGTCGGGGCCCGGTGGCACCGTGCTGACCTGGGGCGATGCCGCTCCGTTCGGCCGGTCGGACGGTCCGGTGATGCTCGTGGGCCGAAGCGGGAATGCCGGGCGCCGCCCGCGTGGTTGGCACACTGGTGGTGATGTGTGCCCGGACGGGGCAGCGCACACCGGACAACGGGCGGCCCGGCGCGGACCGCCTAGACGGGCCGCACAGAGGAGGCTTCAGCCAGGTGATCCAGCACCCCGTCCGTTCGGTACGCCGTGCCCAGTCCGCCGCGCCCGCGCGCGGCCGGCTCCAGTCGCTCGTCCCGGGCCGCCGCAGGCCGCGCCGGATAGCCATGCTCAGCGTCCACACCTCGCCGCTGCACCAGCCCGGCACCGGGGACGCCGGCGGGATGAACGTCTACATCGTCGAGCTGGCCAAACGCCTGGCCGACCTCAACATCGAGGTCGAGGTGTTCACCCGGGCGATCTGCTCGGACGACGCCCCGACGGTCGAGCTGGCGCCGGGCGTGCTGGTCCGCCACGTCACCGCCGGGCCGTACGAGGGTCTGGTCAAGGAGGACCTGCCGGCCCAGCTCTGCGCCTTCACCCACGGGGTGCTGCGCACGGAGGCGGGCCACCGCCCCGGCCACTACGACCTGGTGCACTCGCACTACTGGCTCTCCGGCCAGGTCGGCTGGCTGGCCGCGCAGCGCTGGGGCGTCCCGCTGGTGCACACGATGCACACCATGGCGAAGGTCAAGAACGCCGCGCTGGCCGAGGGCGACACGCCCGAGCCCGTGGCCCGGGTGATCGGCGAGACCCAGGTGGTGGAGGCGGCCGACCGGCTGATCGCCAACACCACCGAGGAGGCCGCCGAGCTGGCGCTGCACTACGCCGCCCGGCCGGACCAGCTGGCCGTCGTCCACCCCGGGGTCAACCTGGACGTCTTCCGCCCCGCCGGCGCCGCGGCGCCGGCTGCCGCCCGGGCCCGACTGGGCCTGCCGCAGGACGCAGCCGTGCTGCTCTTCGCCGGCCGGATCCAGCCCCTCAAGGCCCCGGACGTGCTGCTGCGGGCGGTCGCCGCGCTGCTGGCCCGCCGCCCCGAACTGCGCGAGCGCCTGGTGGTGCCGGTCGTCGGCGGGCCGTCCGGCACGGGGCTCGCCCGGCCGGAGAGCCTGCACAAGCTCGCCGCCCAGCTCGGCATCTCCGACGTGGTGCGCTTCCACCCGCCGGTCGGCCAGGAGCGGCTCGCCGAGTGGTACCGCGCGGCGACGGCCCTGGTGATGCCCTCGTACAGCGAGTCCTTCGGCCTGGTGGCGCTGGAGGCCCAGGCCTGCGGCACCCCGGTGGTGGCGGCCGCGGTCGGCGGCCTGCCGGTCGCCGTGCGGGAGGGCGAGACCGGCAGCCTGGTGCGCGGCCACGACCCGCTGGAGTGGTCGCACGCGCTGGAGCCGTACGTCACCGATCCGGCGCTGGTGGCCCGGCGGGGTGCGGCGGCGGCCCGGCACGCGGCGGGCTTCGGCTGGGACACCGCCGCCGCGACCACCGCCGAGGTGTACGCCGGCAGCCTGGCCCGCCCGGCCGGTCGGCTGGCCGCCGCCCGGCGCCGGCTCACCTGAGGCTGCGCCCGCCCGGTACCGGCGAGTAACGTCACCTTCATGGCAATCCGCACCAAGGACGAGGCCCTGACCCTCCTGCGCACCGCCCTGGACGACGCCGGGGTGGCCTGGGAGCCGGCCGCCACCGACCCGTACACGCTGGTGGCGACCCTCCCGGGCACCTGGAAGCTGAGCACCACCTGCGCCCTGCGGGTCGGTGACCACACCCTGTCGGTGAACGCCTTCGTGGTCCGCCGCCCGGACGAGAACCACGAGGCCGTCTACCGCTGGCTCCTGGAGCGCAACACCAGGCTGTACGGCGTGGCCTACGCGGTCGACGCGCTCGGCGACGTCTACCTGGCGGGCCGGCTGCCGCTGGAGGCGCTCACCCCGGTGGTGGTGGACCGGCTGCTGGGAACGGTGCTGGAGAACGCCGACGAGCCCTTCAACACCCTGCTGGAGCTGGGCTTCGCCTCGGCGATCCGGCGCGAGTGGGAGTGGCGCACCAAGCGCGGGGAGTCCACCCGCAACCTGGCCGCCTTCGCCCACCTCGCCGCCCCGAACGACGCTCGGGACGGCGCTCCGGGCTCCGCCCCGGCCGCCGGCTGACGGCGGGTCGGCCGCGGACGCTCAGGCGCCCGCCGGTGCCTTCGCGGGCTCCGCCGCGGGCGCCGGCAGCTCGGTCACGCCGCTGGCGGCCCCTGCGGCCGTCCGGTTGCGGCGGCCCAGCACCACGTGCCCGAGCGCTGCGACCGTGCCGCAGACCCCGCACGCACCCCACAGCACCCCGGCGCCGGCGTGCTCAAGCACCACGCCGCCGACCCCGGGGCCGAGGAACGAGGCGAGCGACCAGGAGAGCGAGTAGACGCCCTGGTAGCGCCCGCGCGCGTGGGTCGGCGCCAGCTCGGCGACCAGGCCCATCATGGTCGGCGCGTTCAGGACCTCGCCGACCGTCCAGACCGCCACCGACAGCGCGAACAGCCACGCGGAGGACCCGGCCAGCGCCGCCAGCCCGAAGCCCCAGCCGGCCAGCAGACAGCTGGCGATCAGCAGTCCGGTCCGCGAGCGGCCCTCCATCCACCGCGTCAGCGGGATCTGCAGGACCACGATCAGCACCCCGTTCAGGCCGATGACCAGCCCGTACTGGGTGGAGGTGAGGCCCGCGGCGCCCATGTCGACGGGCAGGGTGGTGCTGCTCTGCTGGAAGACCAGGGCGAGCAGCAGGTTGAGTCCGACCACCGTCATGAACGGGCCGTCCCGGAACACCGTGCCGAGGCCGACCGCCGGTCCGTCGGCCCCCTTCGCCGTCGTGGGCGGCTGGGCGGGCCGGGTCTCCGGGATCCGGATGAAGATCACCACCGCGCAGACCAGCGTGGAGAGCGCGTCCAGCAGGAAGAGCGTGAGGTACCCCTGGGTGGCGATCAGACCGGCCACCGCGGCCGAGAGGCCGAAGCCGATGTTGATCGCCCAGTAGTTCAGCGCGTACGCGCGGACCCGGTCCTCGGCGGGGACGAGGTCGGCGATGATCGCCGAGGTGGCCGGCCGGGTGGCGTTGTTGCACAGGCCCACCAGGAAGGCCACCGCGGCGATCGCCACCTGGCCGTCCACGAAGCCGAGCACGGCGGTGGACAGTGCGGTGCCGAGCTGGGCGGCGACGAGCGTCGGCCGGCGTCCGATCCGGTCGGCCAGCACGCCCGCGCCGACCGCCGCGATCGCCGCGCCGAGGCCGAACAGCGAGGCCACCAGGCCCGCGTAGGAAGCCGAGTAGCCCCGGTCGGCGGTCAGGTAGAGGGCCAGGAACGTGATCACGAAGGCGCCGAGCTTGTTCACCAGCGTGCTCACCCAGAGCCACCAGAACTGCCGGGGCAGTCCGCCCACCGTCTCCTGCAC
Source organism: Kitasatospora sp. NPDC038210 (assembly GCF_055600605.1). Classification (NCBI taxonomy): domain Bacteria; kingdom Bacillati; phylum Actinomycetota; class Actinomycetes; order Kitasatosporales; family Streptomycetaceae; genus Kitasatospora; species Kitasatospora sp. NPDC038210. The sequence goes on from NZ_JBVJYK010000003.1 coordinate 100,008, forward strand.
CAGTCTTCGGATCCGAGGGTTGGCGGCCAGGGTGACGAGCATGTGGGGGCTCCCGAGGGCAGGCGTCCGCTGAGCGGCGCGGGCAGGCCCGGTCAGCCGACGCATGTAAGTGGCAGATGCGCGGAGCACACGTTACACAGCTCGGTAAGGTCCCCACCAGGGGTTTTCGGGCCCTCCACTAAGCTGGGGCCCATGGCTGACACGACGTACCGACTCATCCTGCTCCGTCACGGCGAGAGCCAGTGGAACCAGAAGAACCTGTTCACCGGTTGGGTCGACGTCGACCTCAACGAGAAGGGTGAGAAGGAGGCCGCCCGTGGTGGCGAGCTCCTGGCCGCCGAGGGTCTGCTCCCCGACGTGCTGCACACCTCGCTGCTGCGCCGCGCCATCCGCACCTCGCAGATCGCCCTGGACAAGGCCGACCGCCACTGGATCCCGGTCAGCCGCAGCTGGCGCCTGAACGAGCGGCACTACGGTGCGCTGCAGGGCAAGGACAAGGCCCAGACCCTGGCCGAGTTCGGCGAGGAGCAGTTCCAGCTGTGGCGACGCTCCTACGACACCCCGCCGCCGGTGCTGGCCGACGACTCCGAGTACTCGCAGGCCGGTGACGCCCGCTACGCCGACATCCCGAGCGAGCTGCGTCCGCGCACCGAGTGCCTGAAGGACGTCGTCGAGCGGATGCTGCCGTACTGGTACGACGCCATCGTCCCGGACCTCGCCTCCGGCAAGACCGTCCTGGTCACCGCCCACGGCAACAGCCTGCGCGCGCTGGTCAAGCACCTCGACGGCGTCTCCGACGAGGCCATCGCCGGCCTGAACATCCCGACCGGCATCCCGCTGGTCTACGAGCTGGACGCCGACTTCAAGCCCGTCACCAAGGGCGGCCGCTACCTCGACCCGGACGCCGCCGCGGCGGCCATCGAGGCGGTCAAGAACCAGGGCAAGAAGTAAGCCCGAGCAGCGCGCCCGAGAGGGCGAGCAGGCCCCGCCACCCGGTTCGCCGGGGCGGGGCCTTTTGCGTTCAACGGGCTTTCCCAGCAGGCGAGTTGGACGGATCCGAAAGTGGTTCAGACCATTGACGGGTGGTGGTGGCGGCTCCTACCGTGAGGGCACCGGGCCGGCGCGGGCATGCCATGGACCTCCCCGTCCGGGCCCGCACCCCCACGTGCGCGTCCGCGCCCCGGCGCACTCTCCATCCACCCCCACGGAGGAGCACCATGCGCACACGTCACATCGTCGGGGCGGCGGTCGCCGCACTGGCGATCCCGCTCACCTTCGCCCTCCCCGCGTCCTCGCACGGGTACATCTCGACCCCGCCCAGCCGGGCCGCGCTCTGCGCCGCGGACGCGGTCGCCTGGGACTGCGGTGAGATCCAGTGGGAGCCGCAGAGCGTCGAGGGGCCGAAGGGCTTCCCGTCGGCCGGTCCGTCCGACGGCACCATCTGCGCCGGCGGCAACGCGCGCTTCGCCGAGCTGGACGACCCGCACGGCGGCGCCTGGCCGACCACACCGGTGACGGCGGGCCGACAGCTCACCTTCACCTGGCGGTTCACCGCCCGGCACGCCACCACGAACTTCAAGTACTACCTGACCAAGCCGGGCTACGACGCGAGCCGGCCGGTCACCAGGGCGAGCCTGGAGCTGACGCCCTTCCTGACCGTCCCGTACGGCGGGAAGCAGGTGCCGAGCACGCTCAGCCACACCGCGACCGTCCCGGGCGGGCGCACCGGCCACCAGGTGATCGTCGCGGTCTGGGAGATCGCCGACACCGGGAACGCCTTCTACTCCTGCACCGACGTCACGTTCTGACGCCTGACGCCTGACGCGGGTCCGGTGCGGACCGGGCGCTGGCCACCGGGTGCACGGCCGTCGCCCACGGCGGTCGTGCACCCGAGGCCGTCAGTGTCCGCCGCAGCAGCCGCCGTCCGCGCCACCGCACTGGCAGGGCGCACCGGACTGGCAGCCGCAGCCGCAACCCGGGCCGCAGCCGCAGCCGGCGGCGAGGACGGGCAGCAGCTTCGGGGCGGGCGGCTCGACGGTGTCGCGGGCGGGCGCCGGGCGGGTCGGGTTGGCCTTCATCGAGCGTTCCCTCCGTGAAGCGGGCGCACTGCGGCGCCCGATACGTCGAGTGAAACCGCCGGACGGAGGGAGCGTCAACGGGCGCGCGGTGGTGGGGCGTACGGAAGACCGTGCGCCCGCACCACCGCCGCCACGGGTTTACCCGCCCCTCGGGGGAGTGGCCCTCGGAACGGGGCTCACTCCGCCGAGCCGGACTCCGAGGTCTCGGAGGCGGCCACGAACTCGGCCACGTGCTCGCCCGTCACCAGGTACACCACGCGCTTGGCGACCGACACCGCGTGGTCCGCGAAGCGCTCGTAGTAGCGGCCGACCAGGGTGATGTCGACGGCGGTCTCGATGCCGTGGTGCCAGCGCTCGTCGATCAGGTGCGACAGCAGCTCGCGGTGCAGGGTGTCGATGGCGTCGTCGTCCTGCTCCATCTCCAGGGCCTTGTCGACGTCCTTGGTGGCGATCACCAGGCCGGCCTTGGCCACCAGGCGCTGGGCGAGCTGGCCCATCTCCAGGACGGTGGAGTGCAGGTCGCGCGGCACGGCCGTGTCGGGGTAGCGCATCCGCGCGACCTTGGCGACGTGCCGGGCGAGGTCGCCGCAGCGCTCCAGGTCGGCGCTCATCCGCAGCGAGGTGACGACTATCCGCAGGTCGGTGGCGACCGGCTGCTGGCGGGCGAGCAGGTCGATCGCCCGGTTCTCCAGCTCGTGGTGCAGCTCGTTGATGTTCTCGTCGGCGGCGATCACGCTCTCCGCCAGCGCCAGGTCCGCGTCGAGGAGGGCGGTGGTGGCGCGGCCGAGGGCAGAGCCGGCCAGCCGGGCCATCTCGACCAGGCTGTCGCCGATCGCATCGAGTTCCTCGTGGTACGCGTCGCGCATGTTCTCTCCTCAGAAGCTGTGTCGGTGGCGGTGCCGACCGGCCGCCCCGTCCGACCGCCGTTGCGGCGTCCGGGCGACCGCTGCTGGTGGCGCGCATCGTACGCGCACACCTGAGCCGGTGGCCGTCGAACGGCACACCGGTCTCTCCCACACGGGCTGCCCGGCCAACTTTCCGCCGTCAGGGCGACGCAGCACGGCCAGTGCGGTGAATCGACAGCTACATGAAGGTGAATTCTCGGCAACGTGTGATCGATGCCTTGATCCAGCCCTTGGGGAGTGGCCTGGCCGTGCGCTTACGCTGGCCACATGGACGTGAACGTGGCCGCCGCCGCTGCCTGCGCCATAGCCGGGCTCGGCGTCGGCCTCACCGCCTCCATCGCATTCCGCTGGAGCGAGCGCGAGCAGGCCAGGGGCAAGTACAGCGGCACCAGCGGCAGGAACCACAGCCGGTACCAGGCACTGGGCACCAGCAACCCCGAGCCGCCCCTGCCGCCGGGGGTCGACACCGTGCTCTCCGTGCTGCGCTCCTGCGCGATCGTGCTCGGCGAGGGCGACGAGGTGGTCAAGGCCAGCTCGGCGGCGTACGCGATGGGCCTGGTGCGCGGCGGCGCGGTCGCCGTGGACCAGATGCTCGCGCTGGCCCGGGGCACCCGCCGGGACGGCGAGATCCGCCAGGTCGAGCTGGAGGTGCCCCGACCGGGCGCGGCCCGCGCGGCCGAGCCGCTCGCGGTCTCCGTCCGGGTCGCCCCGCTGGGCTCCCGGCTGGTGCTGGTGCTGGTCGAGGACCAGACCGAGCGGCGCCGGGTGGAGGCGGTCCGCCGGGACTTCGTCGCCAACGTCAGCCATGAGCTCAAGACCCCCGTCGGCGCCCTGTCGCTGCTGTCCGAGGCGGTCGTCGACGCGTCCGACGACCCGGAGGCGGTGCAGCGCTTCGCCGGCCGCATGCAGGTCGAGGCCGCCCGGCTGGCCAGCCTGGTCCAGGAGATCATCGACCTCTCCCGGGTCCAGGACGACCGGCTGATGGTCGACCCCGAGCCGGTCGCGGTGGACGAGCTGATCGCCGAGGCGATCGACCGCTGCCGCCAGCAGGCGGCCGCCAAGCAGATCCTCATCGCGGCGGGCGGCATCGCCGGCCTCTACCTGCACGGCAACCGCGGCCAGCTCGCCGCCGCGCTCGGCAACCTGGTCGAGAACGCCGTCAACTACAGTCCGCCCCGCACCCGGGTGGCGATCGCCACCCGCCGGATCTCCAGCGCCGCGGCGCTCGGGGAGGCGGACGGCGAGCTCATCGAGATCTCGGTCACCGACCAGGGCATCGGCATCTCCGAGAAGGACCGCGAGCGGGTCTTCGAACGCTTCTACCGCGTCGACCCGGCCCGCTCCCGGGCCACCGGCGGCACCGGCCTCGGCCTCTCCATCGTGAAGCACGTCGCCGCCTCGCACGGCGGAACCGTGTCGGTGTGGAGCGTCGAGGGCCAGGGGTCGACCTTCACCCTCCGCCTGCCCGCCGCGCAGGTGCCCGCCGACGAGCCCGATGAGCACGACGAGCCCGACGAGCCCGTGGAGCCCGTGGAGCGCGCCGACCACGGCCGTCCCACCGACCCCGACCGGCCCGCCGAGCCCGCCGACCACGCCCGGCCGGCCGGGCCCGCCGACCACGACCGGCCGGCCGGGACGGACGCCGAGCCCGACCACGAGCCGCCCGCCGCCGCGCCCGCCGCGGCACCCCGGACCCTCACCTCGGACCGTACGGCCCACACGGACCGCACCGGCCGTTCGCTCCCCGCCGGGGAGCGGGAACAACACCTGTCAGACACAACCCCGCAGTTTGCCCCGGAGGCCTGATCGTGACCCGAGTACTGGTGGTCGAGGACGAGGAGTCGTTCAGCGACGCCCTCTCGTACATGCTCCGCAAGGAGGGCTTCGAGGTGGCCGTGGCCGCCACCGGCCCCGACGCCCTGGAGCAGTTCGAACGCAACGGTGCCGATCTCGTCCTGCTCGACCTGATGCTGCCGGGCCTGCCCGGCACCGAGGTCTGCCGCCAGCTCCGGGTGCGGTCGAACGTCCCGGTGATCATGGTGACCGCCAAGGACAGCGAGATCGACAAGGTCGTCGGGCTGGAGATAGGCGCTGACGACTACGTCACCAAGCCGTACTCCACCCGGGAGCTGGTCGCCCGGATCCGCGCGGTGCTGCGGCGCCGCGGCGAGGACGGCGGAGCGGGCGACAACGGCGGCGGCCCGGGCGCCCTGGAGGCGGGCCCGGTACGGATGGACGTCGACCGGCACGTGGTGACCGTGGACGGCGCCAAGGTCGACCTGCCGCTCAAGGAGTTCGACCTGCTGGAGATGCTGCTGCGCAACGCGGGCCGGGTGCTCACCCGCATGCAGCTGATCGACCGGGTCTGGGGCGCGGACTACGTCGGCGACACCAAGACCCTGGACGTCCACGTGAAGCGCCTGCGGGCCAAGATCGAGCCGGACCCGGGCGCGCCGCGCTACCTGGTCACCGTGCGCGGCCTGGGCTACAAGTTCGAGCCGTAAGCCGTAGCCGCCCCTCCTGCGCGTCCTACGCGGAAGGCCCCCGCCGGCAGTCGCCGGAGGGGGCCTTCGCGTCGCTCCGGCGGGCCCGGGCGGGCCCGCCGGAGGCGGTGCACAGGGTCAGTGCGCGGCCGGGACGGCCGGGGTGGTGGCGCCGGCCGGGACGGCCGTGCCGGTGGCCGCGCCCGGGGCGGTGGTGGCACCGGGGGTGGTCGTGGCGCCCGGGGTGGTGGTGGCGCCGGCGGCCGGGGCGGTCGCGCCGGGGGTGGTCTTGACGGGCGCGACGGTCGGCGAGGGGGTCGGGCCGTAGCCCTTGTAGAGGCCCTTGCCGTCCGGGCTCACGCCGGCCTGGACGTCGACCTTCTGGCCGTCCTTGAAGGTGAAGGTCGTGGCGGCGAAGCCGCCGACGTGGACGGTGGCGTTGGGGACGGTGGCGGTCGGGTTGCCCTGACCCCCGATCGCGACGGCGCCGCCGGCCGGGATGACGAGGCCGGTCAGCGGGGCACCCGCGGCGTCGGCCAGGGTCGCAGCGGCGGTGTCGACGGTGACGGACTGCAGCTCGGCCGGGACGTCCGAGGTGTTCGCGATGTTCACGACCACGTTGGCGGGCCCGGTGTAGTCGCCGGAGGTGCCCTCCCCGGTGACGACCACGATGTTGTTCAGCTTCAGGTGCGTCCCGATGGTTGCCGCCGCGTTGTCGGGCTTGACCTGCAGGGTGTCCGGCGTGTTGCCGGCGGCGCAGGAGGACAGCGAGGCGATGGCGATGGCGGCGATGGCGGCGATGCTGCCGCGTCGAAGGCTGCGGCTCACGGCGGCGGCTTCTCCTAAGTCACGTGTCGGTAGGTCAGGTCTCAGATTATCGACCTCACTTATGCGCTCCTCACGGGGTGGTCCCCGTGTCGCACTCCCGGGGGCCGCCGGGAGCCGTCCGGCGGTACGTCCGCCATGTCCAGGTCACGTCGCGGACAAGCTTCGACCAAGATCGAATAACGATTGGGTCGCGACCGGAAAAGGGGTGAAAGCTCAAGATCCAATCATGGTTGCGGGGGTGTTGCGCAAGGGTTTCGTCGAACCCCGGAACCGCCTCCGACCTGCGGGAAGCCCCTCTCGAACACCGGTCGCAGCACGTCATGGGGGTGCTTGTCAAGCCCCGAGACCTGCCCTGACCTGCGAAAACGCCCTTCGGGTGCGCCGAGAAGCGTGTTATTCTGGAAAGCCACGGAAGGGGTCCTGTCACATGACGTTCAAGGTTGGCGACACGGTGGTCTACCCCCATCACGGGGCCGCGCTGATCGAGGCCATCGAAACTCGCCAGATCAAAGGTGTGGACAAGACCTACCTGGTGCTCAAGGTGCAGCAGGGAGACCTGACGCTCCGCGTGCCCGCCGAGAACGCGGAGTTCGTCGGTGTGCGCGATGTAGTCGGCCAGGAGGGTCTGGACCGGGTCTTCGAGGTGCTGCGCGCACCGTACACGGAAGAGCCGACCAACTGGTCCCGTCGCTACAAGGCGAACCTGGAGAAGCTCGCCTCGGGCGACGTTATCAAGGTCGCCGAGGTTGTGCGCGACCTCTGGCGTCGCGAGCGCGAGCGCGGCCTCTCGGCCGGCGAGAAGCGGATGCTCGCGAAGGCGCGCCAGATCCTCGTCAGCGAGCTCGCGCTGGCGGAGAACACCAACGAGGACAAGGCGGAAACGCTGCTCGACGAGGTCCTCGCCTCGTAGCGCACGCGTCACCGCATGCGGTCGGGCTGCCGCCCAACGCTCACAGCGCCCGGTGCCGGCGCGCCGCTCCTCGGACGAACCGTCCGGGAGTGGTGCAGTGGCACTCCGGGCGCTGAGGCGTGTCCGGACGACGCCTCCCGCCCGGGCCCACCGAACCGGCCGGGGCCTGTGGGACCGTTCCCGTACCCGCCCTTTCGCGGATCTCCCGCGGAGCGCGGACACGGGTCCTGCGGAGCTGTGCGGCGGGCAGCGGACCGTGGTTCTTCGGAAGGGGCCCTTGCGCCCGCCGGGCACGCCATGGCCATACCCACTTCGCCGAAGGAGTGAAACCTGAACGCGTCAGCAGCAGTCGCAGCAGCAGTGGTGCCCGCCGCCGGGCGCGGTGAGCGCCTGGGCCCCGGGGCCCCGAAGGCCCTGCGGGAGCTGGGCGGTGTGCCGCTCCTGGTGCACGCCGTCCGGGCACTGGCCCGCAGCCGGGCGGTCGGCCTGGTCGTGGTCGCCGCACCCGCCGACGGGGTGGCCGAGGTGGTCGCCCTGCTGGACAGCCACGGGCTGGACGGCAAGGACATCCGCGTGGTGGCCGGCGGCGCGACCCGCCAGGAGTCGGTCCGGCTGGGCCTGGCCGCGATCCCGGAGGACGTGGAGATCGTCCTGGTGCACGACGCGGCCCGTCCGCTGGTGCCGGTCGAGGTGGTGGACGCCGTCGCGGCCGCCGTGCGGGCCGGGGCGCGGGCCGTGGTGCCCGCGGTGCCGCTGGCCGACACCGTGAAGCGGGTCGAGCCGAACCCGGGCGGCCCCGAGCCGGTGCTCGACACGCCCGAGCGGTCCACCCTGCGCGCGGTGCAGACCCCGCAGGGCTTCGACCGCGCCACCCTGGTCGAGGTGCACGCCAAGGTGCTGGCCGAGGAGAGCGCCGGGGCCGCCGGCGCACCGCCGGTCACCGACGACGCCGGCCTGGTCGAGCGCTACGGCGACCGGGTCGTCGTGGTGCCCGGCCACGAGGAGGCGTTCAAGGTCACCCGTCCGTTGGACCTCGTGCTCGCCGAGGCCGTACTCGCCCGCCGGAGGGCCGCCGATGCCTACTGACCCGCAGACCCCCGCCGCCCCCGGCGCCCCCGCCGTCCCCGCCGTCGCGATGCCCCGCGTCGGGATCGGCACCGACGTGCACGCCTTCGAGGCCGGCCGCCCGCTGTGGGTCGCCGGCCTGGAGTGGCCGGACGCCGGGGTCGGGCTGGCCGGGCACTCGGACGCCGACGTGGCCGCGCACGCCTCCTGCGACGCGCTGTTCTCGGCCGCCGGGATCGGCGACCTGGGTGCCCACTTCGGCACCGACCGCCCGGAGTGGTCCGGCGCCTCCGGGGTGAAGCTGCTCGGCGAGGCGGCCCGGCTGGTCCGCGAGGCGGGCTTCGAGATCGGCAACATCTCGGTCCAGGTGATCGGGGTCCGGCCGAAGATCGGCAAGCGGCGGGCCGAGGCGCAGGCCGCGCTGTCCGAGGCCGCCGGTGCGCCGGTCTCGGTGTCCGGCACCACCACCGACGGCCTGGGCCTGACCGGCCGGGCCGAGGGGCTGGCCGCGATCGCCACCGCCCTGGTGTACGAGCGGCGTTGAGGCCGGCCGGTCGGGCGGACCGGTGGGGCGAGGGCCGGGCGGGCCGGCGGGGTGCGGAAGAAATCCGCACCTGACGGGTGTTCACCGGGTGGCGCGGGGGCCCGGGTCGATACTGTTCGGCTTCGGGCCCGCGCGGGGCTTCCCCCTCGGGCCGTTACCGCCGCCGACGAGATGAGGTTCGCCAGATGACCGCCCAACTCTCCGACCGTGCCAAGGCGTTGATCGACGGCAAGAGCTTCGCCGTGGTCTCCACCATCCAGCCCGACGGCAGCCCCCAGTCCTCGGTGGTCTGGGTCAAGCGGGACGGCGACGACATCCTGTTCTCCACCGTCGAGGGCCGCCGCAAGCACCTCAACCTGGTGCGGGACCCGCGCGTCTCGATCCTGCTCAACCCGGCGGACAGCCCGTACGAGTACCTGGAGGCGCGCGGGGAGGTCACCATGACCACCGAGGGCGGCCGGGACCTGATCGACGAGCTGGCCGCCAAGTACCGCGGGGTGGACAAGTACACCTGGGACGGCCCGGACGACGTCCGGGTGATCGTGCGGCTCACCCCGCGCAAGGTGGTCGGCAGCCTCTGATCCGTTCCGCCCGAGACCTGCCGTTCCCCGGGATCGTGCACCGTCGTCCCGGGGAATGTGGCGGGGCACCCCCCGCTGCCCACTACGCTTGACGCTGTGAGCATTCGTCTGTACGACACCAGCACCCGCCAGGTACGCGACTTCGTCCCGCTTGTACCGGGTTGTGTCTCGATCTACCTGTGCGGCGCTACCGTCCAGTCGGCGCCTCACATCGGGCACATCCGTTCCGGGCTCAACTTCGACATCATGCAGCGGTGGTTCGCCTACCGCGGCTACCAGGTGACCTTCGCCCGGAACGTCACCGACATCGACGACAAGATCATCGCCAAGGAGCGCGAGCTCGGCACGCCGTGGTGGCAGATCGCCTACGAGAACGAGCGCGCCTTCAACGACGGCTACACCGCGCTCGGCTGCCTGGCGCCGACCGTCGAGCCGCGGGCCACCGGGCACGTCCCCGAGATGATCGAGATGATGCAGGGCCTCATCGAGAAGGGCCACGCCTACGCGGCCGACGGCAACGTCTACTTCGACGTGAAGTCCTACCCGGACTACCTCGCGCTCTCCAACCAGAAGCTGGACGACCTGCGGCAGCCGAGCGGCGAGGGCGAGACCGGCAAGCGGGACCAGCGCGACTTCGCGATGTGGAAGGCCACCAAGCCCGGCGAGCCGAGCTGGGAGACCCCGTGGGGCCGCGGCCGTCCGGGCTGGCACCTGGAGTGCTCGGCGATGGCCCACAAGTACCTGGGCGCGGCCTTCGACATCCACGGCGGCGGGCTGGACCTCATCTTCCCGCACCACGAGAACGAGATCGCCCAGTCCAAGGCCTACGGTGACGACTTCGCCGCCTTCTGGGTGCACAACGCCTGGGTCACCATGGCCGGCGAGAAGATGAGCAAGTCGCTGGGCAACTCGGTGCTGGTCTCCGAGATGGTCCGCGCCTGGCGGCCGATCGTGCTCCGCTACTACCTGGCGGCTCCGCACTACCGCTCGATGATCGAGTACAGCGAGGAGTCGCTGCGCGAGGCCGAGGCCGGCTTCGGCCGGATCGAGGGCTTCGTCCAGCGCGCCGTCGAGCGCTGCGGCACGGTCGACGCGGCGCCCGAGGTGCCGCCGGCCTTCGCCGAGGCGATGGACGACGACTTCGGTGTGCCGCAGGCGTTGGCCGTCGTGCACACCGCCGTCCGCCAGGGCAACAGCGCCCTGAACGCGGACGACAAGGAGAGCGTGGTGGCGCGACTGGCCGAGGTCCGTGCGATGCTCGGAGTGCTGGGCCTCGACCCGCTCGACCCGCACTGGGCCGGGACGGACCGCGGCGAGGACCTGCACGGTGTGGTCGATTCGCTGGTCCGCCTGGTCCTGGACCAGCGGCAGGCGGCGCGCCAGCGCAAGGACTTCGCCACCGCGGATGCCATCCGCGACCAGCTCGGCCTGGCCGGGCTGGCCATCGAGGACACCCCGTCCGGCCCGCGCTGGACGATCAACAGCCAGTAACCCCATCTGACGATCGGGGTGATGGGTGGGCCGTACCGCACCGGTGCGGCCCTCCCGCATGACGTAGCGCATGCCGCCGGCCGCCGCCGGACAGAAGCGGGGCGGCCGGGCATGCCGGACAGACAGGAAGTACAGCCATGGCCGGCAACAGCCAGCGCAGGAACCGCCGCAACCCCGGATCGAAGAAGGGCGCGTCTGTCGGTACCGGCGGGCACAGCCGGAAGGCGCTCCAGGGCAAGGGCCCGACCCCTCCCGGCGCGGAGCGCAAGGGCCACCCGAAGCAGCGCGCCGCCAACGCCGCGATCAAGCGCGAGCGGGACGCCAAGGCCCGCGCCGGCATGCGCCGGGCCGGTGCCGGCGGCCGGGGCGGCCGCGGCGGTGCGGGCAGCGCCGAGCTGGTCTTCGGCCGCAACTCCGTCGTCGAGGCCCTGCAGGGCGACGTGCCGGCCAACGCGCTGTACGTCCAGCAGTTCATCGACACCGACGACCGCGTCCGCGACGCCTTCCAGGCCGCCAACGACCGGGGCATCCCGCTGATGGAGGCCCCGCGCGCGCAGCTGGACCAGATGACCGGCGGGATGAACCACCAGGGCCTGGTGCTCCAGGTCCCGCCGTACGAGTACGCGCACCCCGACGACCTGCTGGCGGACGCCGCCGACGCCGGCCAGGACGCGCTGATCATCGCCCTGGACGGGGTCACCGACTCCCGCAACCTCGGCGCCGTGGTCCGCTCCGCCGCCGCCTTCGGCGCGCACGGCGTGGTCATCCCCGAGCGCCGCGCGGCCGGCATGACCGCCGGTGCCTGGAAGACCTCCTCCGGCGCCGCCGCCCGGCTGCCCGTCGCCCGGGCCACCAACCTGACCCGCACCCTGGAGGCCTACCAGAAGGCCGGCCTGATGGTGGTCGGCCTGGCCGCCGACGGCGAGGCCGAGCTGGGCGACCTGGAGCTGCTGACCGGCCCCGTGGTGGTCGTCGCGGGCAGCGAGGGCAAGGGCCTGTCCCGGCTGGTCTCGGAGACCTGCGACATGCGGGTGCGGATCCCGATGTCAGGCCTGACCGAGTCGCTGAACGCCGGTGTCGCGGCTGGCATCGTGCTGTACGAGGCCGCCCGGCTGCGCGCCAAGCGCTGAGGCGGCCGGAGCGGCTGCGGAGGCGGTCGGGAAGGTGGCGGTGCGCGCCGGGTCCTGAGCACGGGTGACGGGCGGGGCCCTGAGCACGGCTGACGGGCGGGGCCCTGAGCACGGGTGACGGGCGGGGCGCAGGCGATCTTCCGAATTGCCCGCAGTCCGAATGGAAGGCGATCGGGTCCGACCGGGCCCGATCGCTTTTTTCATGATCACTTCAAGTGTGCGCCGGACATCCACCCGGGAGAGTGTCCTAAGCGGCCGTCACCCGGTTAGACGGGCGTGGACACCAGAACACCTCGGCGCCCCCTGTTCGGCGGCGGCAGTACCGGGATAGACGCGGGCCCCGGTCTCAACACGGTCAAGGTGGAGTCGGACCCCGCGCGGCTCAGCAGCACCCAGGCGAGCTTCCGGCTCCGGCTCGGCGCGCCGGTGGCGCCGCTGATCGATGCACCGGTCGGACTGCTGTCCACCGGCGCCGCGTTCGGCGACCCGTACGCCAACCAGGGCCTGATCCGCCGTCCGCTGGTCACCCCGCAGGTCGTCGTGCCCGCCTCCGCCGTCCCGGCGCTGGCCGGGGCCGTGGCCGGTGGCGCACAGCGCCGCAAGGGCCGGGTCACCGCCGTCACCTGGACCGGCCAGGCACCCCCCGGGGACCTCGCGGCCACCCAACTGCTGGAGGCCGTGCGCCACGGCGGAGCGCCGGGGCGCGGCGGCGTCGGCCTGGCCGAGGCGGACACCCAGGTGATCCCGTCCCTGGCCGGCGCCCGGACCGTCCCGCGCCAGCCCCGGGAGGGCAACGGCACCGCCACCGACGCCGGCGTCGGCCCGGTCGGCGAGCCGCACGGCTGGACCCCGAGCGGCGAGCTGCCCGAGGTCTCCGCCGCCGACGCCGAGGGCCGGCAGCCCTGGTACCCGGGCCGCCGGGTCGACCTCGGCCTGGTGCTGCTGCCGCTGCGCGCCGTCCTCGGCTCGCTCTCGGTCTACGCCGGGTTCAGCAAGCTGTGCGACCCGGTGTACTTCGACGGCGGCGAGCGCGGCTCGATGATGCGCTGGCTGTCCTCGCTGCACCCCTGGAGGGTCGCCGAGCCGCTCCTGGCCTTCGCCATGGCGCACCCGGTGGGGGCCGGCCTGGTCGTCTCGTTCACCGAGATCGTGGTCGGCGTGCTGACCGTCCTCGGCCTCTGGCAGCGGCTCGCGGCCGGGGCCGCGATGGTGCTCTCCGCCGCGCTGCTGTTCACCGTCAGCTGGCGGGCCGTACCGGTCTACGACACGCCCGACCTGATCTTCCTCGCGGCCTGGAGCCCGCTGCTGATCGCCGGGGCGCCGTTCGCCTCGCTGGACGGCCGGCTCAACCTGGAGGCCTGGCGGCGGTTCGGCGCGGACGCCTCCGGGGCGCTGCGCCGCCGGGTGCTGCGCCGGGGCGCGATGGTCACCACGGTCGTCGTCGGCCTGACCCTGCTGCTCGGCTCGATGCTCGGCGCCGCCGTCCGCACCGGCGCCCGCGCGCACGAGGCGCCGACCCGCCCGGCCACCGACTACGGCACCCCGGTGTGGCCGTCCGGCAGTCCGTCCGGTGCCCCGGCCGGCAAGGGGCCGTCCACCACGCCCTCGCCCGCCGCCCCGCGCCCGGCCACCCCGACGCCGAGCGCGACCACCCCGTCCACCGCGCCGACCTCCAAGCCGGCCACCCCGACGCCGAGCGGCAAGGGGCACTCCGGCAAGTCGGAGACCGGCGGGGGCTCCTCCCCGGCGACCGGCGCCCCGTCCGCCGGCGCGGGCGGCTCCGCGCCCGCCCAGCGCAGCACCCCGGGCCCCGGCGGCTCGGGCTCGGCGCCCAAGTCCAGCCCGAGCTCCGGCCCCGGGCTGCTCGGCGGGGTGCTGGGCAGCGCGCCGCTGGCCGACCTGTCGGGCGACGGCCGCGCCTCCCGCCCGGGGGCGCCGACGGCGACCTGAGGCCGGTGACGCGCCGGTCGGCCGGGGGCTCCGTGGGGGAGCACCCGGCCGACCGGCGTTTCCCGGTGCCGTGGTCGGTGCCGCAGTCGCCGTCGGTGCGGTGGCTGCCGGTGGTGCGGCGGCCCCGGGGGCTTCGGCTGCTACTGGGGGGTGCGGCCGGCGCCGGCGGCGAGCTCCTTGGCCGCCTCGGTGAGGTCCTTGGCGGTGTCGATCGCGCGCCAGTACACGCCCTGCGGCAGCTGGTAGCCCGCCAGCCGCTTGCTGCGGGCGAGTTGGGGGAACGTGGTGCGCTCGTGGTCGCCCACGTCCGGCAGCAGCTCGGCGAACTCCGGGCTGAACACGTACAGGCCGGCGTTGATCAGGAAGGGCGAGGGCGGCGCCTCGATGAAGTCCAGCACGTTGCCGAACTGGTCGGTCTCCACGGCGCCCCATGGGATCCGCGGCCGGGCCAGCGCGAGCGTCGCGACGGCGTCCCGCTCGTGGTGGAAGGCGGCCATCTCACGCAGGCTGAAGCGGGTCCAGATGTCGCCGTTGGTGGCGTACCAGGGCTCGTCCGGGCGGGGCAGCGCCCTGGCCGCGTACTTGAGCCCGCCGCCGCGCCCGAGCGGCTCCGCCTCGACCACCGTGCGCACCCGCAGCGGCAGGTCCGCCTTGCCCAGCCACTCCTCCAGCACGTCGGCGAGGTGCCCGCAGGAGATCACCACGTCGGTGACGCCCTCCTCGGCCAGCCAGGCCAGCTGGTGGCCGAGGATCGGCGTGCCGGTGCCCGGGATCTCGACCAGCGGCTTCGGGCGGTCGTCCGTGTAGGGGCGCAGCCGGGAGCCCTGGCCGCCGGCCAGGATGACGGCCTGGGTGACCGGCGTCGAGGTCGGCCGGGGCGGGAGGGACTGCGGGGAGCCCTGGGGCTGCGGAGCGCTCGGGGAGCCCGGGGAGTCCGCGGAGCCCGGGGTGTCCGGGGTGTCCGGGGCGTCCGCGGAGCCCTCGGAGGGTGAGGTGCCCTGGGACAGACGGGAGTTGGGGGACGCGGGGTCGGCGGTGGGGCCGGAGTCAGCGGTCATGCCTGAACGATAGGCCCGCCGCCCCGGCCACGGACCGGGCGAGCGTCAGCCCGTCACACCCGCCGCGAACGCCCCGTCGCAGACCGGACGGGCGAAGGAGCGGGCCCGCTGGACGTCGCCCTGGTACTTGCGCACCGCGGCCTTGCCCAACTCGGTGGCCAGCGAGGTGCAGTACGGCGTCAACGAGGGCTGCTCGCGCATCGAGCGCTCCAGCAGGTCCAGCGCGGCGGACGGGTTCTTCGCCCGCAGTTCGTCCAGCAGGGCCACCCGCAGGGACTCCTGCGGGGCGAGCCCGTCGGCGGGCTTGGCCGCGGTGGCGGCCGCGCTGTCGGAGCGCCCGATCCCGGCGCCGTCGCCGCTGGACGCCGCCACGACCTGCTGGTCGAGCCCGGTCGGCGGGGCCCACGGGACCCGGGTCACGGCGAGGGTGCCGGTGGTCACCAGGACGACCGGCAGGGTCAGGGCGACGGTCTGGCCGATACGGCGCACAAGCTGCTTCACCCTCAGGAGAGTAGCGGTGGGTACGGGGTGGATCGCCCTCCGTTACACCATCGAGTGACACGGTGTCCGGGTTCGTCCCCGCGCCGTGTTGACGCGGGGGGACGGGCGGAGCCCGTCGGACCGGGGAGGGGCCGACGGGCTCCGGTGGGTTCGCTCGCGGGGTTCGCTCGCTGTTCGCTCGCTTGCTGCGTCCGCTCGTTGCGTTCGTGCGTGGCGTCCGCGCGCGGGGCGGGCTGCGTCAGTCGCAGACGCTCAGGCGCTTGCCGGTGCTGGTCGCGAAGACGTGGGTCTCGTTGGCGATCGGCACCACGTGGACGGTCTCGCCGCGGGCCGGGATCTGGCGGCCGGGGACGCGGACGACCAGCTCCTTGTCCTCGCCGCCGATCTTGGTGGTGCCGTAGACGAAGCCGTCCGAGCCGAGCTCCTCGACCACGTTCACGGTCACCGCGACGCCCTCGATGCCGCCCGAGGGGACGATCTCGAAGTGCTCGGGGCGGATGCCGACGGTCACCGTCTTGTCGGTGCCGGCGCCGGCCAGGTTCTCGCGCGAGATGTTGACGACCGAGCCGCCGAACTTCACGCCGCCGTCCACCAGCGGCACCTCGACCAGGTTCATGGCCGGCGAGCCGATGAAGCCGGCCACGAACAGGTTGGCGGGCTTGTCGTACATGTTGCGCGGGGTGTCGACCTGCTGCAGCAGACCGTCCTTGAGCACCGCGACCCGGTCGCCCATGGTGAGCGCCTCGGTCTGGTCGTGGGTGACGTACACCGTGGTGATGCCCAGGCGGCGCTGCAGGCCGGCGATCTGGGTACGGGTCGAGACGCGGAGCTTGGCGTCCAGGTTCGACAGCGGCTCGTCCATCAGGAAGACCTGCGGCTGGCGGACGATCGCGCGGCCCATCGCGACGCGCTGGCGCTGACCGCCGGAGAGCGCCTTCGGCTTGCGGTCCAGGTACTCGGTGAGGTCGAGGATCTTCGCGGCCTCCTCGACCTTGGTGCGGATCTCCGACTTGTTCACGCCGGCGATCTTGAGCGCGAAGCCCATGTTCTCCGCGACGGTCATGTGCGGGTAGAGCGCGTAGTTCTGGAACACCATCGCGATGTCCCGGTCCTTCGGCGGAAGGTGCGTGACGTCCCGGTCACCGATCCGGATCGCGCCGCTGTTGACGTCCTCCAGACCGGCCAGCATGCGCAGGCTGGTCGACTTGCCGCAGCCCGAGGGGCCGACCAGCACGAGGAACTCGCCGTCCGCGATCTCCAGGTCCAGCGCGTCCACCGAGGGCTTGTCCGCCCCGGGGTAGATGCGGGTCGCCTGGTCGTACGTGACAGAAGCCATGGTTGTTGCTCTCCTTCACCGGCAGGAACGTGCCGGACGATCCGAGTAAAGGGGGGTGTACGTGTCCGTCGTCCCGTCAGTGGTCTGAACCACCACACGAAGCCGACTCCCGGCGACGCTACCTGCGGTTCCGCGGCTTGTCAGCCCCCACCGGCCCGATTTCGGCATCGGTTCCATCACGCCCGCCCCGCCCCACCAACCCCCGGATATCCCACCACCCCGCCACCCCGGCCCGGTAGACTGCCCCCGGTGCCGCCGTGATACCTCGCGGACGGCCACCGTGCCTCCTTAGCTCAGCTGGCCAGAGCACCGCTCTTGTAAAGCGGGGGTCGTCGGTTCGAACCCGACAGGGGGCTCCGTGTGGGAAGGGCCGGTCCGACGTGTTGTCGGGCCGGCCCTTCGGCGTTCGGGGGGAGGGGGTGTCAGTCGGGTGGGAGGGTGAGGGTGGCGAGGGCGCCGCCGGTGGGGTGGTTGGTGAAGGTGAGGGTGGCGCCGATGACGCGGGCGTGGCCGGCGGCGATGGTGAGGCCGAGGCCGTGGCCGCGGCCGCGTTCGGGGACGTTGGTGCGGAAGCGCTGGGGGCCGTGCCGGAGCAGGTCGTCGGGGTAGCCGGGGCCGTGGTCGCGGACGGTGATGCGGGGGCCGTCGACGTGGAGGTGGACGGGGGCGGCGCCGTGGCGATGGGCGTTGAGGAGCAGGTTGCCGAGGATGCGGTCCAGCCGGCGCAGGTCGGTGCGGACCTGCCGGTCGGCGGCGACCTCGACGGTGACGTCCAGTCCGGTGAGGGAGACGGTGCGGCGCACGGCGCGTTCCAGGGGGACGGCGGCGAGGTCGGGGGACTCGGCGTCGGCGTCCAGGCGGGAGACCTCCAGGAGGTCCTCGACCAGGCCGCGCAGGGCCTGGACCCGGTTCTGGACGAGCTGGGTGGGGCGGCCGGGCGGCAGCAGTTCGGCGGCGGTGACCAGGCCGGTGAGCGGGGTGCGCAGCTCGTGGGCGACGTCCGCGGTGAAGCGCTGCTCGTCGGCCAGGCGGCGGTGCAGGGTGCGGGACATCAGGTCGACGGCGGCGGCGAGGTCGGCGACCTCGTCCTTGCCGTCGACGAGTTCGCCGATCCGGGTGTCCGTCCCGCCGGCGGCGATGCCCCGGGCGGCGGTGGCGGCCGTGCGCAGGCGGCGGCTGATCCGGTCCGCGACGAGGACGCCGGCCAGCACGGTGGTGAAGACCGCGGCGACGACGGTGAGCAGGATGATCCGGTCCAGGTCGGCGATGGCCTGCCGGTCCTGGGTGAAGTCCACCCGTACGGAGACCACTCCGTCCGGGACCGGCCCGGCCGCCCACATCGATTCGCCCGTCCCGTCGGCCGCGAGCAGCGTGCCCTGCCGGCCGCTGCGGGCCAGGGTGCGCAGCCGGTCGGGGAGGGCGGGGTCGTCGAGCACGGCGCCCCGGCCGGCCACCTCGCGGTTGTCGGCGTAGCCGGTCAGGGTCGAGTCGAGGGCGGTGAGCGCGGCGGCGCGGGCCTGGTCGACGTGCTGACGGATCATCGCCTGGTGGACCAGCAGGCCGACGGCCACGGCGACCAGGACGGAGATGGCGGCGACGGCGGTGGCGATCTGGCGGCGCAGGGTCATGCCGGGCGCCGCAGCTTGTAGCCGAAACCGCGGACGGTTTCGATCCGGCCGGAGCCGATCTTGGCGCGCAGCCGCTGCACGTGGACGTCCACGACCCGGGTGTCGGCGCCCCATTCGTAGTCCCAGACCCGTTCGAGCAGGGTGGAGCGCTCCAGCACGATGCCGGGCGCGGCGGTGAACTCCAGCAGCAGCCGCAGTTCGGTGGGGGTGAGCGGGACGAGGCGGCCGTCCACCCGTACCTCCATGCTGTCGGTGTCCACCAGCAGCCCGTCGAAGCTGCGGACGGCGGTGGAGGGCGCGGGCGCCGCGGCGTCCGGCGGCAGCGGTGGGTGGGCGGCGGGCGGGGCCGGCGGTGCGTCCGCGGAGGGTGCAGCCGGGGCGGGCGGCGCGTCGGTCGCCGGGACGACGCGGATGCGGCGCAGCACCGTCCGGATCCGGGCGACCAGGACGGCGCTCTCGAAGGGCTTGACGACGTAGTCGTCCGCGCCGGCCTCCAGGCCGGAGACCACGTCCACCGGGTCGGTACGCGCCGACATCATCAGGATCGGCAGCTGGCTCTCCTCGCGGATCCGGCGGCAGAGGCCGACCCCGTCGAGCAGCGGCAGCATGACGTCCAGCAGGAGCAGGTCGGGCCGGACGGCGTGGAAGGCCTCCAGCCCCTCCAGGCCGTCGGCGGCCGTGGTGACCGGGAAGCCGTAGCGCTCCAGTGCCATCCGGGTGGCCTCCCGGATCACCTCGTCGTCCTCGACCAGGAGGATGTGCGGGTGCGCGGGCGTGGTGGCGGCGGGGATCATCGCTTCGGCTCCGGGGACACGGCGGGGGCGGAGGGCTGGGCGGTGGGCTGGGAGGCCGTCCGGGGCGCGCGCGGGGACGGGACGGCCGCGCCGGGGGCCGGTTCCGGCGATCCGGTCGCACGGGAGCCGACGGCCGGGGACGCAGCGGGCTTGGGGGTGGCGGTGGGCGGCGGGGCGGGGTCGGCGCCGGTGGGCGGCAGCACGCCGAGCCCCACGTCCTTCCGCTCCTGCAGGACGAGCCGGAGCCCGTCCCAGTGGTAGTGGCTGCTGGTGCGGACGTAGAGGCTGGTCGACTCGTACAGCCACAGGTCGGAGCCGAAGGTCTCGGCCCTGAACGCCGACTGGACCTGCACCCGCAGGACGGGCAGGAGGCGGTCCTCGGCGAGGGCGAGGGTGTAGACGTGCAGCACCACCGGCCCGGGCGTGACGACGGTGGTGATCATCGAGAGCCGGCCGTCGCCGGTGAGGTCGCGGAACTCGGGGGCGCGGACCTCGCACCCGGTGCAGGAGTCGAGCGCCTGGCGCTCCTCCCGGCTCACCGACGGGTCCTTGGCGAGGACGGTGCGGACGTCGACCGCGGTGATGTCGCGCCCGGGGACGGTCAGGTCCGGTACGGGCTGCGGCGCCTGGGCCGATCCGCCGGTCCCGGTGGGGGACGGAGCCGGCGCCGGTGAGGCGGCGAGGTTCGGCCAGAGCGGCCGGGGGACGGGCGGCGGCGTGACGGTCCGGGCCGGACCGTGGTCCTGCAGGTCACCGGGGGTGGCCCGGCCGAACGCCAGGGCGGCGAGGGCGAGGAGGAGGGCCAGGCCGGCCAGGGCCGCCACGGGGACGGCGCCGGGCCGGCGGCGGGGTGGGGGTGTTGCTGCCACGGTCGGTGCTCGTCCTCCTGGTCTGCGGCGCGGTGCCGTTCGTCGCCCCGTGGCCGTCCTGCTGGTAGGTCGCCCGGACGGCGGCCGCCGGTTCCGGACAGGGCGGAAGGCAGGCCCCCGGCGGGATGGCCGGGGCGGCGGGATGGCCGGGGTGGCCGGGGCGGCGGGGTGGCCGGGCCCCGGCGCGGGTCAGGCCGGGTCCGCCAGCACGATGATGTTGTCCGTCCAGTGGCCGTCCGAACCGATCCGCCCGCCGCAGGTGATCAGCCGCAGCGCGGGGGCGGGCGTGTCGCCGTAGACCTGCTGGGTGGGGAAGCTGTCCTTGGCGGCCTGGAGCAGCGTCCGCACCTTGAAGTCCACGGTGCTGCCGTCCGCCCGCCGGACGTGGATCTGGTCGCCGGGCCGGAGCTTCGGCAGCTGCCGGAAGACCGCCGGGCCGTGCACGGTGTCGTAGTGCCCGATCAGGACGGCGGGCCCGGTCTCGCCCGGGGTGGGGCCGTTGCGGTACCAGCCGACCTCGTCGCCGCGGTCGGCCGACGGCACCTGGACCGTACCGTCGGCGTTCAGACCGAGGTCGGCCACCGGCGCGTCCACCCCGGCGGTGGGGATCAGCAGGCGGGTCGGGGGCGAGGGCGCGAGGGGCTTCGGGGCGGTGGCGGCGGGCGTCGCGGCGCTCCCGGTGGTGGGCGCCGTCGGCGCGGTGTCGGCGGTGCTGCCGTGGCCGGAGGCCTCGATCCGCACCACCGGGGTCTCCCGGCCGGACAGGGCCAGCGACGCGCCCAGCACCAGGCAGAGCAGTCCCGCCGTGCCGAAGGCCGTACGGCGCAGGGCGCTCGGAGCGGGTCGGGCGGCGCGGCGCCGCCCGCGTGCGCGCCTGTGCCGGCCGTCGCGCGGGTCTTCGCGCCGGTCTTCGCGCGGGTCTGAGTGTCGGTCTCCGTGTCCGCGGGCGCGGCCGCGCCCGGCTCCGCCGCGGGCCGCCTGCCCGGCCCCGGCGAGGTCGCGGCTGCCGGTCCCCGCCGTGGGGGCGGCCCCGACGCCGTTCCCACGACCGGCCGGATGCGGGGGGACGGCGCCGGGGTACCCGGCGGACTCGGGACCGGTGTCAGCCGCGCGCACCGGCGCGGCGGCGCAGGACGGCGAAGCCCAGCGCCCCGGCACCGATGGCCGCGACGGCGCCGCCGCCGGCGAGCATCAGGCCGGAGCCGTCAGTGGCACCGGAGCCGTCGCCGGCCTGCGCGGCGCCCTTCGGCACCTCGCGGACCTGCGGCTGGGTGCCGTTGGGGGCCTGCGGAGCGGGCACGGCCTTCGGGGACTCCGCGCCGCGGGCCGGGGAGGGGGTGGCGACGGGGGCCGGAGCCTTCGGGTCGGCCGGGGCCGGGGTGGCGGTCGGCACGGCGGCCGCAGCCGGCGAGGCGACGACGTCCGGGGTGGGCGTGGCGGTCTTCGGCGCGCCGTCGGCCCAGGCCTGGCCGCCGGTGACGGCGGCCAGCAGCGCGGCGCCGGTCAGGGCGCAGGCCGCCAGGACACGGCGGGCGGGCGTGCGGTCGGTACGGCTCCTGCTCATGCGGTGTTCTCCATCTGCATCGGTGGGGTACGTCGGTCATCGGTGGGGTACGTCGGTCGCGCTCGTGGCCGAGGACGTTCGCGGTCGGCGCCGGACGCGCAGGTCCTCGTCGCGGACGCCCTCCGGCCGGTGGGCCGGGGCCGGTGCCGGGGACCGGCAGGTCCGGCCCCGCTGGTTCGGTCGGCCCGTTCGGCCGGGGCGTCGACAGTGACGGTAGGAGGGCCGTGTCGCGGTCCTCGGCCGGTCGTGTCACGGCCGCCCATCGGGTGTGTAACGGCCGCCGGCCGTCCCGTCACGTCCGGTTCGCGAAGGCCGCCGAATCGCATCGACGGCCGGTGAGTGCTCCCGCCCCCCGGCGCGTATCCCTGGGTGGGGGTCGAACGACCTACAGAGAGGTGGCAGTGATGAGCATGCTGGCCAACCTGGTGCCGGCGATGCGGCATCCGCAGAAGCGGACCGGCACCGGCAAGGAGACCAGGACCTCGAAGACCAACGACCGTCGTCGCCGTCGTCATGGAAGCAACTCGCGGCACTGACGGCTCCGCCGTCCTGTCAGGGCCGGGCCGGCAACGGCCCGGCCACTTCCCTCGGGCTGGACTCGTCCCGTGTGGTCACTGCGGCGGCTGACAGCCGCCGGCACCGCCGGCACGGGTGACGGCGACGGCCGGGCGGGCCCGGTCGTCGACCAGGCCCCGGTCGTGCCGCTGCGGCGGACGTTCGGACGGTTCTGGCCCTACACCCGCGGGGGTCGGCGCTGGCTGGCCCTGTTGCTGGGGTTCGTCCTGCTCGGGCCGGTGGTCGACGCGGCCGCGATCTGGCTGTTCAAGGTCGTCGTCGACGAGGTGCTGGTGCCGCGCAGGCTCGGGCTGTTCCTGCCGGTCGCGCTCGGCTACGCCGGGCTGACGCTGGTGGCAGGGGGCCTGCGCTTCGCCGACGAGACGACCTCCACCTGGGTCAGCGAGCGCTTCCTGCTCGCCCTGCGCACGGACGTATTCCGACACCTGCAGGGCCTCTCGCTGGGTTTCTTCGAGCGGCGGCGGCTCGGCGACGTCCTGTCGCGGCTGACCGGGGACGTCGAGGCGGTCGAGACCTTCCTCCTCTCGGGCATCCTCGACGCGGTCGCGTACGTCGCCGAGCTCGCCGTCTTCCTCGGCGTGCTGTTCTACCTGCGGTGGGACCTCGCCGCCGCGGCCCTCGTCGTCGGGCCGGTGTTCTGGTTCACCGCGCGGCGCTTCTCGGTGCGGGTGAAGGCCGCCTCGCGGGAGCGGCGGCGGCGCAGCGGCTCGGTGAGCGCGCTCGCCGAGGAGACCCTGGAGAACATCGCCCTGGTGCAGGCGTACAACCGGCAGGAGTGGGAGCAGGAGCGGTTCCGCCGGGAGAGCCAGGCACGGTTCCGGGCGACCATGGCCGCGACCCGGTTGCGGGCGCTGTTCGCACCGATCGTCGAGCTGCTGGAACTGTTCGGCGCGCTGACCGTGCTCGGGCTGGGCGCCTGGGAGCTCGCGAGCGGCCGCCTGACGCTCGGCGAACTCCTCGTCTTCGTCGCTCTGTTGAGCCGGCTCTACGGTCCGATCCGGGGCATCTCGCGGCTCAGCAACGGTTTCTACTCGGCCTCGGCCGCCGCCGAGCGGATCATCGAACTGCTCGACCAGCGACCGCAGGTGGCCGACCCGCCGACGCCGCTGCGCCCCCGCCGGATCCGTGGCACGGTGGCCTTCGACCGGGTGTGGTTCCGCTACCCGGGCACGACCAGGGTGGCGCTGTTCGACGCGTCCTTCCACGCCGAACCGGGCGAGACGGTGGCCCTGGTGGGGGAGAGCGGGGCCGGCAAGTCGACGATCGCAAAGCTGCTGCTGCGCTTCTACGACCCGGAGCGCGGGGCCGTCCGGCTCGACGGCATCGACCTGCGCGAATTCGCCCTGGCCGACCTGCGGGAGCACATCGGGGTCCTGCTGCAGGAGACCCTGGTGATCCACGGCACCGTCCGGGAGAACATCGCCTACGGGCGGCCGGGCGCGACCGACGCCCAGGTCGTCGCGGCCGCGAAGGCGGCGGACGCCCACGAGTTCGTCAGCCGGCTGCCGGACGGCTACGACACGCTGGTGGGCCGGCAGGGCGGCCTGCTCTCCGGCGGGCAGCGGCAGCGGATCGCCATCGCCCGCGCGATGGTCCGGGACGCGCCCGTCCTGCTGCTGGACGAGCCGACGACCGGGCTGGACGTGGAGTCGGGGCGGCGGATCCTGGAGCCGCTGGGACGGCTGATGAGCGGCCGGACGACGATCATCATCTCGCACGACCTGCTGACCGTACGGAAGGCGGACCGGATCGTGCTGCTCCGCGGCGGCTGCGTCGCCGCCTGCGGCACCCACCGCGAGCTGCTGGCCGCCGACGACGGCTACGCCCGGCTCGACCGGCTGCACCACCCACCGCTCCAGGAGGTGCCCCGATGAGCACCCGTCAGCCCCTTCCCCCGGGTGCGCCCATCGCCCCCGGCTACCAGGTCCTGGCGCACCTGTGCCGCACCGGCTGGCTCGACGTGTACGACTGCTGGAGCGAGGAGCGGGACTGCCGCTGCGTGGTCAAGGTGCTCCGGCCCGACCGCCGCCGCGACCGCCGGCTGCGCGAGCGCCTGCTCCGCGAGGGCCGCTGGCTGGCCGAGTTCACCCACCCGCACCTGGTGCGCGGTTACGGCACGGGCGAGCGCCCGCAGCCGTACGCGGTGCTCGAAACCCTCACCGGCGAGACCCTCGCCCACCTGCTGGACACCCGACCGCGCCGGCCGGCCGCCACCGACCTGGCGGTGCTCGGGCTGCACCTCTGCTCGGCGACCCGCTACCTGCACCGGCAGGGCCTGCTGCACCTCGACCTCAAGCCCTCCAACATCGTGATCGACTGCCGCCACGCCAAGGTGCTCGACCTCAGCATCGCCCGGCCCCCGGGGCCGGGCACGCCCGGCATCGGCACGGACGGCTACCTCGCCCCCGAGCAGGCCTCCGGCGGTCTGCTCACGGCGGCCACCGACGTCTGGGGCATCGGCGTCACCCTCTACGAGGCCGCCACCGGCACCGAGCCCTTCCCCGGACCGTCGCCGCACGGCCCCGTTCCCCCGGTGACCCGTGGCCGCCGTCTCCCGCGCCCCCTCGCCGCCGCCATCGACGGCTGCCTCCGCCTCGCTCCGGAGGACCGGCCGAGCCTGCCGCAACTGGCGGATTCCCTGGACGAGTTGCTCGACCGGGGGCGTCGCGCGGTGCCACCGCCGGAGGAGTAGCCGGAGCCGTACACGCCGCCTGCGGCCGTTCCGCCGCCGCGACCGACGCCGCCCCGTTCGGTGCGCCGCCCGCAGCACCCCGCCGCTCCGCAGTCGGCCTGCCGTCACTTTCAGCGCGCCGCCCGTAGCCGCCGGAGGGTCCAGTCGGGGCCGAGCGCCCGGGTGTGGGCGGTGAAGAGTTCGGCGGCGCGGCGGTAGGAGAGGCGGGCGCGGCCGGTGTAGGGGCAGCGCTCGGTGGTGGGGGTGTCGGCGGGGGCGCGGCGGTCGGTGAGGAAGAGCGGGCCGGTGGCGCGGCCGACGACGAGGAGGGGGAGCAGGCGGGCGGTGCCGGACTGCCAGTGGACGGGGGTGTGGCCGGGGCGGGTGCGGCGGCGGGGGAGGTCGAGGTGGTCGGTGTCCAGGGCCAGGACGGTCTCGATCGCGGCGCCCGTCTCGTGCAGCAGGTGCCACAGGGCCTGCTCGCGCAGTGGGGCGTGCAGGGTGAACAGGGCGCGCAGCTCGTCCGGGGTCAACGGGGCGGTGGCCGCGGCGGGTTCGGGCAGGGGGCGGGGGTGCAGGTCGGCGGTCGGGTCGCCGGTGATCCAGCCGCGGGCCCGCCACCAGGCCACGGCCGCGCGCAGGGTGGAGAGTTCCCGGTTGAGCGTGCGCGGGTCGGTGCCGGCGGCGCGGTGGGCGACGGCGGCGCGGAGCCGGGCGGTGGTGTCCGGGTGGTCGAGGAGCGCGAGCGGCAGGACGGGCGGCCGGGCGCGCCGTCGTTCGGGCCCGGTGGGGGCGGGGCGGTCGGCGAGTGCCCAGGCCCAGGTGTCCAGCGCGATCCGGTAGATCCGCCGGGAGCCTTCGGCGAGCCCGGAGGCGGCCAGGTAGCGCTCGACGGCGACGGCGTACTCGACCGGTGGGAGCCCTGCCGGAGTCTCTGTCACGTTCGCCCTCTTTCGCAGTAAATCAATCTCTCCAAACCCCTCGAAGAATAGCGGTGATTCGCAGTAAACAGCAGGTGGTAGGCGGTAATGGCGCCCATTTACTGCGATGGTTGACGACGTCGTAAAAATTGATGCGAAAAGACTCAGGTTTTTCTTCGGAAACCCTTGAACCCCGCCTCCGCCGAATCCAGACTTGCTGCCCATGGCAGTGCAGACCGAACGGATCCCGGCCCGCCGCAGGCGCCCGGGAGACCGGCTCGCCGTGCTGGGCGAGCGCGAATTCAGGTGGTTCTTCATCGGGTACACGACCTCCCTCGTGGGCTCGTCGATGGCGCCGGTGGCGGTGACCTTCGCGGTGCTCGACGGCGGTGGCGGCGCCGGCGGAGGCGGCAGCGGCACCGACCTGGGGTGGGTGCTGGCGGCCCGGATCCTCCCCGTGGTGCTGGTGCTGCTGGCCGGCGGGGTGATCGCCGACCGGCTGGGCAGCCGACGGGTGATGCTGGGGTCGGACGCCCTGCGCGGTCTGGTCCAGGCGCTGTTCGCCGGGTTGTTGGCGGCCGGGCACGCGCCGGTCTGGGCGATGGTGGCCCTGGTCGCGGTGTGGGGGGTCGGCGAGGGGCTGTTCATGCCGGCCTTCGGTGCGATCGTGCCCGACCTGGTGCACCGCAAGGAGCTGATGGCGGACGCCAACACCCTGTTGGGGCTGTCCCGTTCGGTGTCGACCGTGGTCGGTCCCGCCGCGGCCGGTCTGGTGACCGCGACCCACGGCCCGGCCGCGGTGCTGCTGGTCGACGCGGTGACGTACGGCGTCGGTGCCTTCGCCCTGGCCAGGCTGCGGCTGCCCGAGCGGACGGCGGCGGACGGCGGGGAGTCGCTGCTCGGCGAGCTGCGGGCCGGCTGGTCGGAGTTCGCCTCCCGTCCGTGGCTGTGGATCACCACCGCGCAGATGGGCCTGTTCAACCTGCTGGTGTGGGCGCCCTTCCTGGTGCTCGGGCCGCTCACCGCGCAGCGGGACCTCGGCGGCGCCCGCGGCTGGGGCCTGGTGATGGGGGTGTACGGCGTCGGCGCGGTGCTGGGCGGCCTGGTGATGCTCGGCCGGGTACCCGCCCGTCCGCTCGCGGTGGCGTCGGTGGCCGCGCTGGGCTGGGCGCTGCCGTCCGGGGCGCTCGCCCTGGGGGCGTCGCTGCCGTGGGTGGCCGCCGGTGCGCTGGTGGCCGGGGTCGGCTCGGCGGTCTGCGGGACGCTGTACAGCTCGACGACGCAGAAGTGGGTGCCGGTGGAACTGCTCGGCCGGGTGACCTCCTTCGGCGTGCTCGGCTCCTTCGCCCTCGGCCCGCTCGGCCTGGCGGTGGCAGGCCCACTGGGGGGCCGATTTGGCGTGGACACGCTGCTTATGTTCGGATCAGTCTGGCAACTGGCGGCCGGAGCCGTAGTGTTGGGCATACCGGCCGTACGGAACCGCCGCTGGGAGGAGGGTTCGGAGAACTGACCAACCCCTCGAACGGCTCCGGGGCGCACCCCCGGCCCCCGGTGCGGCCCACCGCGCACCACGCCCGGCCGGCTCCGGAGTGCAACAGGCTGCCCCACCCGCGCACGCACGCCTCCGCGGCGGGCGGGGCGGCCGACCCGGTCGTACCGTGGAGGGTGCGGGGGGTGACGGAGGAGGTTGAACAATGCCCGGTTCGCTCACCATCAGCCACCACGAGTCCGCGGTCACCCTGGACCACACGGACGCCGAGCGGCTCGCCGTCGTGCTGGCCGAACTGGCCTACCTGCTGGAGATCCCGGGACCGAACCGGATCAACGAGGCACAGCTCGCCCTGCTGTGCGAGGGGCGCGCCCCCGACCGCGCCGAGCTGGCGCACTGGTCCCAGGCGCTCGCCACCCAGCTGAAGGGGCGGCTCTGACCGAACCCGCTCACGGTCGGCCGGCCGCCGTACGATGACGCGCGGGGCGGGGACGCCCCCCGGGTGCCGGGGTGGCCGGTGGCCGGTCCGGCGGAGGGTGGGGGCCCGAGCGTGCCGCAGTCCTGGTCGATGTCCTGGCTGACCGTGCCGACGCCGCTGCCCAGCGGCCCGATGCACGTCGCGGTGACCCCGCTGGGCGTGGCGGCAGCCGGCTACGGCGGGCACGACGGCGGAGCGCCGCCGTGCACCGACGAGTCGAAGATCGCCGTCGTCACCGAGCGGATCGGCGCCTACCTGACGGGCCGCACCCACGAGTTGGGCCTGCCGATCGACTGGAGCCTGAGTTCCGGCCCGCATCGCGCCGTCCTGCAGACGCTCTGGCGCGAGGTGCCCTACGGCCGGACCGTGACGTACGGCGAACTGGCGGCCCGCAGCGGGGTGTTCGAGGACGTCACCGAGCCCGGTCTGGCCGCCCGGACGGTCGGGCAGATGATGGCCGCCAACCCCGTCCCGCTGCTGGTGCCCTGTCACCGGGTGGTGGCGGCGGACGGGATCGGCGGTTTCGGCGGCGGCCGGGTCGGGATCGAGGTGAAGCGCTGGCTGCTCACCCTGGAAGGGGTGCTGGAGCCGACGCTCGACTGGAACGGGCCGTTGTAGCGGGGTGGCGGGGGTGGGGGTGTGGGGAGGAGCAGCCACGCCGCTGCTCCGGGTGTCAAGGGGTGGCGCGGGTGAGGGGGTGGATGGGGGAAGATGGGGTGCCGGAGCCCGGTACGTTCGAATAAATAGTCGAACAAATATCGATCAGGTGATCTATTCGTACTATTTGTTTGGCTATTCCGAACCACTCGAACGAGTGATTGCGGGCTGCCCTCGAATGGGCCCACCATGAAGCTGCAACACGAATGTGCAAGGCGACACTTCATCGGGTATCGGGTATGCGAAGGGCTCCCCTCATGTCGACCGAAACCAATGCCGGTATTCCTGCGCCGGGCGCGCAGACGGAGATCCGGCAGCAGCAGAGTCTGAGCACTGCGGGCGCGCGGAACCTCGCGACGACCACCAAGTCCGCGCCGCAGATGCAGGGCATCAGCCCGCGCTGGCTGCTCAGGAAGCTGCCCTGGGTGCAGGTGTCCGGCGGAACCTACCGGGTCAACCGCCGCCTGCGCTACTCGGTCGGCCGCGGCCGGGTGGGCTTCGTCAAGACCGGCGCCGAGGTGCGGATCGTCCCGCCGACGCTCGCCGAGGTGCCGGTGCTGCGCGGCTTCCAGGACGACGCCGTGCTGGAGGAGCTGGCCGCGCGCTTCGTGCAGCGGGAGGTCGAGCCGGGGGACGTCCTGGTCGAGGCCGGCACGCCGATCACCGAGGTCTTCGTGATCGCGCACGGCAAGCTCGACCGGATGGGCACCGGCAAGTACGGCGAGGAGACGGTGGTCGGCACCCTCGCCGACGGCGACCACCTCGGTGACGAGGCGGTCCAGCAGGACGGTGGCACCTGGCCGTACACCGTCCGCGCCGCGACGTCCGGCACCGTGATGGCGCTGTCCTGGCCCTCCTTCCAGGAGCTGCACGACCGCTCCGAGGCGCTGCAGCTGCAGGTCATCGAGTACCTGAACGGCTTCCAGCAGGCGCAGAACAAGCACGGCGAGGCCGCGATCGACCTCTCCGCCGGTCACCAGGGCGAGTACGAGCTGCCCGGCGCCTTCGTGGACTACGAGCTCAAGCCCCGCGAGTACGAGCTGAGCGTCGCGCAGACCATCCTCAAGGTGCACAGCCGGGTCGCCGACCTCTACAACCAGCCGATGAACCAGACCGAGCACCAGCTCCGGCTGACCATCGAGGCCCTGCGCGAGCGGCAGGAGTACGAGCTCGTCAACAACCCCGAGTTCGGCCTGCTGGAGAACGCCGCGTACGACCAGCGGATCCAGACCCACTCCGGCCCGCCCACCCCGGACGACATGGACGAGCTGCTCAGCCGTCGGCGCAGCACCAAGATGTTCCTGGCCCACCCCAGGGCCATCGCGGCCTTCGGCCGGGAGCTCAACAAGCGCGGCATCAACCCGGGCACGGTCGAGGTCGAGGGCCGGCACGTCATGTCCTGGCGCGGGGTGCCGGTCTTCCCGTGCAACAAGATCCCGATCGTCGGCGGGAGCACCAGCTCGATCATCGCGATGCGAATCGGCGAGGACAACCAGGGCGTCATCGGGCTGCACCAGACCGGAATTCCGGACGAATACCAGCCGAGCCTTTCGGTGCGGTTCATGGGAATCGATGAGAAGGCCATCATTTCCTACCTGGTGACGGCCTACTACTCCGCCGCGATCCTGGTGCCCGACGCGGTCGGCGTCCTGGAGAACGTGGACATCGCGCAGCGCTGACGGCCCGGCGGGGCCGAGCGGAGGTCCCGCGCCGTCCGGCCGGAGGTGCCCACGGCACCCCGGCCAGGCGGCGCGCCCCGGTGTGCTCGGACGCGTCCGGGCGTGTCCCGGTCTGCACCAGCACCAGTAGATCCAGATCGCACGGGCCCCGAGCCGCTCGCAGCCGCCGCGCCGGCCGCCGCCGACACCCACGGTGCGACCCCGGCCCACCCACGGCCGGGCCATTCCACGACAGGCGCCAAGAAGGGGGAGACCCATGACGAGTCCCACGCTGGAACGCGACCACAAAGAGGGGCAGGAGGCGGCCGACATCCTCGCCCGCGCCCGCGCGCTGGTCGACCCGGTCATGCGGGCCGCCGTCGACTCGCTGCCCGGCACGATGCGCAAGGTCGCCGGCTACCACTTCGGCTGGTGGGAGGCGGACGGCACGCCCGCCACCGCCTCCGCCGGCAAGGCGATCCGCCCGGCCATGGTCCTCGCCGCCACCCAGGCCCTGGGCGGTACGCCCGGTGAGGCCGCCGCCGCGGCCGCCGCGGTGGAGCTGGTGCACAACTTCACCCTGCTCCACGACGACGTCATCGACCGGGACGACACCCGGCGCCACCGGCCCACCGCCTGGCGGGTGTTCGGCACCACCGAGGCCATCCTGGCCGGGGACGCCATGCACTCCCTCGCCCTGCGGCTGCTCGCCGAGGACACCCACCCCGCCGCCCACGGCTCGATCCGCCGGCTCGCCGACTGCGTGGTCGAGCTCTGCGAGGGCCAGCAGATCGACTGCGCCTTCGAACAGCGAAACGACGTCTCGCTGCCGGAGTGTCTGGCGATGGCGGAGGCGAAGACCGGTGCCCTGCTCGGCGCCGCCTGCGCGATCGGAGCCCTGTACGGCGGCGCGTCCGAGGACGCGGCGCAGGCGATGGACGGCTTCGGCCGGGAGATCGGCCTGGCGTTCCAGCTGATCGACGACCTGATCGGCATCTGGGGGGACCCTGCGGTGACCGGCAAGCCGGTCGGCGCGGACCTGGTCGCCCGGAAGAAGTCGCTGCCGGTGGTCGCCGCGTTGGGTTCCGGGACCGCCGACGGTGCGCGGCTGGCCGAGCTGTACGCGCTCGAACGGACCCTGAGTCAGGACGAGTTGGCGCAGTGTGCGGCGGCCGTCGAGGGGGCCGGTGGGCGTGGGTGGGCGCAGGGGCAGTCCTGCGAGCGGATGGCCGCGGCGATGGCGCAGCTGGCCGCCGCCGTACCGGAGCCGTCCGCGGCCGACGAACTGCTGGCGCTCGCCGAGCTGGTCACGCGCCGGACGCACTGAGGGCGCCGTCGGTGCGTGGGAAGTCGGCCGGGTCGACTTCCCGTGCACCGGCCCCGTGCCGACCGTCGGCCTACCCCAGCGCGGCCAACAGCCTGCGCTCCTTGGCGGGTTCGATGCCCTGCCGGCCGGCCGCGCCCGGCCGGCCCTTGCGCCCGTCGGCGTCGGTGTCCTCGGCGGGCCCGCGTTCCCGCAGCCACTCCCAGGTGTCCCGGGCCGTCTCGGCGAACGGCCGGCAGCGCAGCCCGGCGGACTCCGCCCGGTTCGTGTCGGCGAGCCAGGTGCCGGTCAGCTCGGGCAGGTCCGGGGCCCAGAGCGGGAGTTCGCTCCACGGCTCGACCCGGTCCGGCCCATCGGCGAGCAGCGTCGCGTCCGGGACCCAGACCAACTCGGTGTCCACGGCGCCCGCGACCGCCCGGCAGGTCTCCAGCCACTCGCCGAAGCGCAGCCGTCCGGGCGGCGCCGTGGTGAGGAACCGCCCCGCCGTCCGGGCCGTCAGCAGGTCCAGCCCGAAGACGGCGAAGTCCCGGACGTCGATCACCTGCATGGTCCGCTGCGGGTCCCCCGGGGCGAGCACCCGGCCGCCGCGCGCCATCCGCTCCAGCCACCAGGGCAGCCGGCCGCCGATCTCGTACGGCCCGATGAGCAGCCCGCTGTTGAGGACCAGCGAGCGCTCGGCGCCGAAGACCTCCAGCACCGCGCGCTCGCAGCCGGCCTTCAGGGCGGGGCTGAACGGCTGGTCGGGCGGGGTGTCGGCGGGGCAGGGGCGCAGCGGGGAGTCCTCGTCGATCACCCGGTCGGGCCAGTCGGCGAAGGCGTGCACGGAGGAGACGACGGTGTAGTGCCCGGCCCGGTCGCGCAGCAGGCCCGCGGTGAGCGCCGCCTGGGCGGGCTGCTGGGCGGAGGTGTCGACGACGGCGTCCCAGTCGCGGCCGTCGACCAGCCGGGCGATGTCCTCGGCGCTGTCGCGGTCGCCCCGGACGGCCTCGGTTCCGGGCAGGTCGGTGGCGCTGCGGCCGCGGTTGAAGGTGGTCACCAGGTGGCCCCGGGACAGGGCCTCGGCGGCGTAGGCCCGGCCGAGGAAGGACGAGCCGCCGAGCAGAAGGATCTTCATACCGCTCACCCTCTCCCAGTCGCCCCACCCGTACGCCCGGATTAGCGCTGGGCAGATCATGCGGTGCGGCCCGGTGCGGCCCGGTGCGGGGCGCACCGCGGCGGTGCCGAGGGGCGTCCGATCCGACGTGCCGCCCCCTCCCGGCCCACTTAGCATCCGATTTGTACCGGTCTGTGGAGATTCGGACTGATTCGACAGTGGACTGATTCGGCAGTGGGAGAGCGACAGCATGGTCAACCCGGCACTCGTGGACCCGGCCACCGTCCGCGCGACCGCCGCCGAAGCCTGGATCCGCGCCCAACCGATCCTGCGCACCTACCGTGCCCTGTACGCCCAGGCCCTGGACGACGCGGACCCCTCGTACGTCGGCGGCTTCGGGGTCTTCCGCCACCGTCCGCAGCCGCCCACCCCCGCCGACACGCCGGCCGAGGCCCCCGGTGTCACCCTCGCCGCCGCCGGTACCCCGGGCACCGCCGTCGCCACCTCCACCTCCACCTTTACCGACACCGATACCTCGACCGTCACCGACACCTCCACCGTCATCGGCGGCGAGGCCGGGGACACGCCGTACTCCCGGGCCTGGCTCGACCTGCGCACCGAACCCTGGGTGCTCACCGTCCCCGCAGAGGACCGCTACCGCGTCCTCCCGGTGCAGGAACTGGACACCGTGTACGCCGGTTTCATCGGTTCCCGGACCACCGGCCCGGAGGCCGGCGACCACCTGGTGGCCGGCCCCGACTGGCGGGGCGAGCCCCCGCCCGGCATCCGCAGTGTGATCCGCACCGCCACCCGACTGGTCGGCATCCTCGGCCGCACCCGGCTGACCGGGAACACCCCCGCCGAGGTCGCCGAACTCGCCGCCGTCCAGGAGCGGTACCGCCTGCGCCCGCTGCACGAGTACGCCGGAACGCCCGCGCCGCCGCCCGCGCCGGATCCGGTCTGGCCGGTCTGGCGCGAGGAGGTCCCGGACGGCCTTGAGTTCCTCGCCTTCCTCGATTTCCTGCTCGGCTTCTTCCCGGCGGCCGGCCCCGTCCCGCTGCCGCCCGCCGAGACCGACCTGCGCGGCCGCCTCGTGGACCTCGGCGTCGACGGCCGCGGCGAGTTCGAGCCCGCCGCCCTCCCGCTGGAACTGCGCACCGAGATCGAACGCGGCATCGCCGACGGCCGGGCGCAGCTGACGCACGCCATCGCCGGACTCCGCGACCGCACCGGGCTGTTCGGCACCCGGGACCGGATCGGCGCGGACTTCCTCCGGCAGGCCGTCGGCGCCGCTACCGAACTCCACGGGCTGCCCACCGAAGAGGCCTGGTACGGCCGTTGGGAAGCGGACAGTGCGGGCCGCCACCCACCGGACGCCGCCGACCGCGACCACGTCATCCGCTTCGCGCCGGACGCGCTGCCGCCGGCCCGCTCCGGCTGGTCCGCCACCCTGTACGCGCTGCCGGACCACCGGCTGGTCGACAACACCCTGGACCGCTACTCGATCGGCGACCACACCCCCGGCCTGGTCCGCGACCCGGACGGCGGACTGACCCTCTACGTCCGGCACAAGCGACCCGCCGCCGCCGACCACTCCGCGAACTGGCTGCCCGCCCCGGACGGCCCGTTCACCGTCGTGCTCCGGCTCTACGGGCCGGACCCGGTCGTCCTCGACGGCCGCTGGCGGCTCCCGCCGCTCGACCCGCGCTGACCCCGACCCCGACCCCTGCCGACCCCGACCCGTGCCGACCGACCGTACGAAGGACCCCCGATGAATCAGCCCGAGCTGGAGGCCCTGGCCGCCGACGCGTACGTCTACGGCTACCCGCTGGTCGCCGGCCTCACCATGGTCGAGCGCTTCACCAGGGGCGGCCTGGGCACCCTGCCGGCGGCACCGTTCAACGACTTCAGCCACGCCACCCGGCTGGCCGGCCCGGCCGACGACTTCGTCTCGGTCAACAACGACACGATCTACTCGATCGCCCAGCTCGACCTCTCCGAGGGCCCGCAGGTCCTGCACGTCCCCGACACCGCGGGCTCCTACTACGTGCTGCAGGTCATCGACGCCTGGACGGACAACGTCGCCTACCTCGGCCGCCGGGCCACCGGTACCGGCGCGCAGACCTGGCTGATCGTCCCGCCCGGCTGGCACGGCACCCCGTCCGACCCGAACCGGGTGATCGAGCTGCCGACCACCGTCGGCACCGTGGTCGGCCGCTTCGCCTGCACCGGCCCGGAGGACCTGCCCCGGGTCAGGGCCCTGCAGTCGGCCCTCGTCCTGGAACCGCTGGAGCCCGGTGGCCTCGTCGCCGGACTGCCCGAGCCCGACCCGGACGTCCCCGAGCGGCTGGCCTTCTTCGAACGCCTGCGCGTGTGGATGCAGGGCTTCCCGCCGGCCACCGGGGACATCGAGTACCAGCGGCGCTTCGCCCCGCTCGGCCTGCTGGACGACGGCGCCTCGCCGTACCGGGCCGCCGTTCCCGAGTGGACGCTCTCCCTGGCCAAGGGCCTGGCCGCCGGCCGCGAACGGGTCGAGGACGCCACCCGCCCGCCGGAGGACCACCCGCCCGGGGAGTGGCGCTCGGCGCTCCACCTCTTCGACTACAACACCGACCACCTCGGGCCCGGCACCCTCGACGACCCCGAGTGGCGGATCCCCGACCGCCGCGCCGCCTACCTCAGCCGCGCCGCCGCCGCCCGGGCCGGCCTCTGGGGCAACCACGCCTACGAGGCCTCGTACGCGATGACCTACGACGACTCCGACGGCCGCCCCCTCAACGGTGCCAACAACTACACGCTGCGCTTCGACCGACGGCCCCCGGCCGAAGCCTTCTGGTCCGTCACGATGTACTCCGTCCCGGACTACTACCTGGTGGAGAACCCGATCGACCGCTACTCGATCGGCGACCGCACCCCGGGCCTGGTCTACGGCGCCGACGGCTCGCTCACCCTGACCCTCCAGCACGACCAACCCGAGGACCCGACCGCCGCCGCCAACTGGCTCCCCGTCCCGCCCGGCGAGTTCCGCCCCATCATCCGCCTCTACCAGCCCGAACCCCCGGTCCTGGACGGCACCTACCAGGTCCCCCCGATCCACCGCACCTGACGGGCGTCCCCCGATGCAGGTCCCCGACGCCGCCCAAGCCGCCTGCCCAAGCCGCCTGCCCGCGCGCCGCGCGCAGGGAAGGATTATGAAGACCGGTCTACATACTTCGGCGCACGCCCGCCAGGCCCGCGCGATGCGTGAGAAGTCGGACCGGCCGACTTCCTGTGCACCGTGGTGATCGCGGGTATCGGACTATGACGACCGGTCTACATAGCTGGCCCGGCGGCGGCCCCGAGCGACCCGAGTGAGAAGTCGGCCTGGCGACTTCTCGGGTACTCCCATGTTGGCTGGGACTAAATATGCCGACCGGTCTACATATTCTGCGGCGGCAGGCGCCATGGCTGGGCGGCGCACGAGAAGTCGGCCTGATCGACTTCCTGTGCGCCCCCTGCTCGGGGGCAAAATTATGACGCTCGGTCTACATATTCTGCCGCCAGGGCCCGGCGTGGTGCGCCAGAAGTCGGCGGGGTCGACTTTCTGTGCACTTCGATGGTTCGGCGCGGGATGGATTATGCCGGCCGGTCTACATATTTGCCCGCGGGGCAGCATCGGGCCCTAGGCGGTGCGCGAGAAGTCGGCCTGGCCGACTTCTCGCGCAATCCTCACGCCTCTACCGGGTGGTACGTCTGCCGGAACGATGCCCGCTCTAATGCGTCGCCGTCGATGCCGCCGTCGATGCCGTGGGCGACGCCGTCGGTGTTCCCGCCCCGGTCGGGCGCGGCGAGGGGCTGTTCGTCGCGGGAGTCGTCGGGGTGCCCGAGGTGGACGGGGAGCCGGACGGGGTGCCGGCCGGCGGTGTCGTCGACGGCGAGCCCGACGGGGAGGGTGCGCCCGTGGCGGTCGGCGAGGGGGAGTCCGTCGGCGGGGCGGACGTCGTCGGGGAGGGGGCGGGAGGGGAGGAGGCCGAGCCGCCGCGGTTCTGCGGGCCGCCCTCCAGGGTGACCACCGCCTGCGAGGGCGGCAGTGCGATCCGGGCGGTCCAGTGCGTGGTCGGTGCGAGGTCCTCGTCCACGGTGACGATCACGGTGATCCGCTGGCCGGGCGCGAGCGTGCCGGAGTCGCGGCTGAGCCGGAGCCAGCCGGCGTCCGTCGCCGCGTGCCAGCGGATCTCCGTGGTGCCGGAGTTCGTGAGGGTGAGGACCGTACGGCTGCCGTACTCGCCGGCCTCGACGGTGAGCAGTCCGGCCGGGGCCGGTTCGGGCGCACCCGGTCCGGAGGTCCGATCGAGCACGGGGGCCGGGGCGGCGACCAGGGTCGGGCTGCCGAGCGGGGTGGCGCCGTGAGCCGGGACGGGGACCACGGGGCCCTGGAAGGTCAGTCGAGGAAAACCGGGGAGCAACGTTTCTGCAGCGTTGCCCCCGCCCGTCCCGGCCAACTCCAGCCCCGGTACCCCCGATCCGCCCTGCCCGACCCGGCCCCCGACCCCCGGCCACGGCTGCGGTGACCGCTGCCCGGCCGCCGGGCCTGCTTCGTTCACCTGCACCGCGGACACCGAGGCCGCCGCCCCCGACCCGCCGCCCCGGTGCCCGGCCCAGAGCGCGACCACCGGCGCAGCCAGCACGGCCGCGAGCACACCCGTGGTCACCACCCGCCGCCGGACCGCGAGTCCGCGCCCCGCGTCCGGGGCCCGGTGCCGGGGAAAGCCGCTCTGGTCGAACCGCAGCCCGGGCTCGGCCACCACACGGCCGAAGCCACCCGCGCCACCCGCGCCACCCGCGCCACCCGCGCCACCCGCGGCACCAGCTACACCCACAGCACCCGCGGCACTAGCTACACCCACAGCGCCCACGCCGCCCACTGCGCTCACAGCGCCCGCCGGAGCAGCCAGCAGCGGCAGCCCGGACAGCCCCGCCGCCCCCTCCGCCGCCTCGTCGGCCACCCGCTCCGCCGTCCCCCGGCAGGTCGGGCACTCCACCACGTGCTGCACCAGCTCCCGCCGTAGCGCCGGGCCGAGCACCCAGTCCCGCCAGGACTCCGCCCCGGCCCCGCCGAGCCGGTCCAGCTCCGGGCAGCTGCCCACGCCGAGCACCAGCAGTGCCGCCCTGGTCCGGGCGACCTCGGCCTCCGCGCCGACCAGCAGCACACGGGTCCGCTCGAACGGCAGGCCCAGCACCGCGGCCACCTCCAGCGGCGTCAGCCGGTGCCGGACGGAAAGCTCCAGTGCCTCGCGCTGCTCGGGGTCGGTGCCGGCCGCCTCCGGCCAGGCGAGCGAGGCCAGCTCGCGCCGCCGCCGGGCCGTCTCGATCTCGCTCGGCTCGCCCCCCGGCGCCCGCCCGGCCACCCGTCCGAACCCGGCCGCAGGCCGGCTCCCGGCCGCCGCCCCGGCCCAGGCCGCGTCCCCACCACCGTCCACGACCCCGCCCCCGACCCCGTCCGCGAGGCGCCGCAGGCAGCAGTACCGGGCCAGTGAGAACAGCCAGGCCCGTACCAGCCCGGGCTCGGCCAGCCGGGCACCGTGCCGCTGCGCCAGCTCACGGACCTCGCGCAGGGCGTCGGCGGCGGCGTCGTGTTCGCACAGCACCGAGAGGCAGTAGGTGAACAGGCCGTCCACCTGCCGGTCGTACGCCGCGAGCACGGCGGAGGCCTGCGGCCCGGCCGGCCCAACAGTTCGCGTTGTCACCCCTCCGACGGTAGGGAAGCCGGACGGCCCGGCCCCGCCATTCGCCGCGTATGTACTTCTTTCGGGTAACAACATCGCCCATCTGTGTGGACGCGCGGCGAGCCCGGTGGCGGACCGCCGCTGTCGTACCCAGGCGCTACCGTGGGCCGCATGCCTCCGCGTTCCAAGACCACCGCCAAGCCGCGCCCCGCGTACCGCTGCACCGAGTGCGGCAACCAGCTGCCCAAGTGGGTCGGCCGCTGCCCGGAGTGCAACGCCTGGGGGACGGTCGAGGAGTACGGCGCGGTGCCGATCCGGACGACGGCCGCCGGTCCGGTCAGCGCCCCGGCCCGCCCGATCGCCCAGGTGGACGGCCAGGTCGCGACGGCCCGCTCGACGGGCGTCCCGGAGCTGGACCGGGTGCTCGGCGGCGGGCTGGTGCCCGGCGCGGTGGTGCTGCTGGCCGGTGAGCCCGGCGTCGGCAAGTCCACCCTGCTGCTGGACGTCGCGGCCAAGGCGGCCACCGACCGGCACCGCACGCTCTACGTCACCGGCGAGGAGTCGGCCGGCCAGGTCCGGCTGCGCGCCGACCGGATCAACGCCCTCTCCGAGCACCTCTACCTCGCCGCCGAGCAGGACCTCGGCGCGGTGCTGGGGCACATCGAGGCGGTCAACCCCGGCCTGCTGATCCTGGACTCGGTGCAGACCATCGCCTCCGCCGAGCTGGACGGCGCCCCCGGCGGCCCGGCCCAGGTCCGCGAGGTTGCGGGCGCGCTGATCCGGGCGTCCAAGGAGCGCGGCATGGCCACCCTGCTGGTCGGTCACGTGACCAAGGACGGCCAGATCGCCGGCCCGCGGCTGCTGGAGCACCTGGTGGACGTCGTGCTCAGCTTCGAGGGGGACCGGCACGCCCGGCTCCGTCTCATCCGCGGGGTCAAGAACCGCTACGGCGCCACCGACGAGGTGGGCTGCTTCGAGCTGCACGACGAGGGCATCGTCGGCCTGGCCGACCCGTCCGGCCTCTTCCTGACCAGGCGTGACAAGCCCGTCCCGGGCACCTGCCTCACCGTCACCCTGGAGGGCAAGCGCCCGCTGGTCGCGGAGGTGCAGGCGCTGATGGTGGATTCGCAGATCCCCTCGCCGCGTCGGACCACCTCGGGCCTGGAGTCGCCCCGGATCGCGATGATCCTGGCCGTGGTCGAGCGGCACGGCGGGGTGAAGCTCGGCAAGCAGGACATCTACACCGCGACGGTGGGCGGGGTGAAGCTGAGCGAGCCGTCCGCCGACCTCGCGGTGGCGCTCGCGGTGGCCAGCTCCTCCACCGACACCCCGCTGCCCAGCAACCTGGTGGCGATCGGCGAGGTCGGCCTGGCGGGCGAGGTGCGGCGGGTGACGGGCGTGCAGCGCCGGCTCGCCGAGGCGCACCGGCTGGGCTTCACCCACGCCCTGGTCCCGCCGGACCCGGGCAAGGTGCCGCCGGGCATGAAGGTGGTCGAGGTGTCCGACATCGGCGAGGCGCTGCGGGCCATCCCGGGCCGCCGCCGGGCCGCCGCCAAGCCGCGCGGTGAGGGGCGTGCCGAGGGGCGTGCCGAGGGCCGTGCTGAGGCACCGTCGGCGCCGCCGGCCCCGCGCTCGGCCCGGGTCGCGGCCTACCCGGAGGAGCTGATGGACGGCTGGGAGCCGCTCGACTCCGACGAACTGCGCTGACCCAAGCCCTGCCGCAGCCACACGCAGTTAGACTTTCCCCAGTCTCATTGGCCAGAAGGCAGTACCGAGCGGTACTGAGCGACAGAGCAACAGACCGCGGACCGGCGCACGGCGCGAGGCGCGCGGCACGGGGTCGACCGGAGGAGTCACGTGGCAGCCAGCGACCGGGGGGCGGACAAGGCCTCCCGTGAGGAGGCCCTGCTGCGGGCCTCCCTCACCGCCATCGCGCCCGGCACGGCGTTGCGTGACGGCCTGGA
Organism: Kitasatospora sp. NPDC038210; assembly: GCF_055600605.1. Classification (NCBI taxonomy): domain Bacteria; kingdom Bacillati; phylum Actinomycetota; class Actinomycetes; order Kitasatosporales; family Streptomycetaceae; genus Kitasatospora; species Kitasatospora sp. NPDC038210. Next base: position 140,258 of record NZ_JBVJYK010000003.1, read on the forward strand.
GCGGGTCCTGCGGGCCAACACCGGCGGCCTGATCGTGCTGGGCTTCGACAAGACCGTCGAGTCCCTGTGCACCGGTGGCTTCGTCCTGGACGTCGAGTTCACCGCCACCCGGCTGCGCGAGCTGTGCAAGCTGGACGGCGCGGTGGTGCTCGACAAGGACATCACCAAGATCGTCCGCGCCGGTGTGCACCTGATGCCGGACTCGACCATCCCCACCGACGAGACCGGCACCCGCCACCGCACCGCCGAGCGGGTCAACCGGCAGACCGGCTACCCGGTGGTCGCGGTCTCGCATTCGATGCGGCTGATCGCGATGTACGTCAACGGCACCCGCCGGGTGCTGGAGGACTCCACCACCGTGCTGTCCCGCGCCAACCAGGCGCTGGCCACCCTGGAGCGCTACAAGCTGCGCCTGGACGAGGTGGCCGGAACGCTCTCCGCGCTGGAGATCGAGGACCTGGTCACGGTCCGGGACGTCACGGCCGTCGCGCAGCGCCTGGAGATGGTGCGGCTGATCGCCACCGAGATCGCCGGTTACGTGCTGGAACTCGGCATCGACGGCCGTCTGCTCTCGCTGCAGTTGGACGAGCTGATCGCGGGCGTGGAGCCGGAGCGCGAACTGGTCGCCCGGGACTACTTCCCGGAGCGGGCCGCCAAGAAGGGCCGGACGGTCAACGAGGTGCTGGCCGACCTGGAGGCGCTCACCCACGCCGAGCTGCTGGACCTGCAGACCGTCGCCAAGGCGCTCGGCTACTCGGGCACGCCGGAGTCCCTGGACTCCGCTGTCTCGCCGCGCGGCTACCGCCTGCTGGCGAAGATCCCGCGCCTGCCCAACACGGTGATAGAGCGCCTGGTCGAGCACTTCGGCGGCCTGCAGAAGCTGCTCGCCGCGAGCATCGACGACCTCCAGACGGTCGAGGGCGTCGGCGAGACCCGGGCCCGCTCGGTTCGCGAGGGCCTGTCCCGCCTCGCCGAATCGTCCATCCTGGAACGCTACGTCTAGATCCGACGACGTGCGGACGGCCCCCGGGGAGCGCTTCCCCGGGGGCCGTCCCGCGTCCGGGCCCCGGGTCACCGTTCCGGGAGCTCCGTAGCCCCGTAGCCCCTTGGCCCCAGAGCTCCGTAGCCCCGTAGCCCCGGAACGCCGGAGCCCCCGGTCGCCGCGGCGACCGGGGGCTCCCGAACGGAGTCGACCGACCCTCAGTTGTCCAGCCGGATCGAGGTCCGCGCCGAGACCTTGTCCCCGGAGAGCCCGGTGAGCTCGGCGAGCACCACGTAGGTGCCGTTCGACGGCGGCGTCGGGTCGGCGGTCGCGCACTGCGGCTTGCTGCGGCTGCGGTCCCAGGTGAAGGTCTCGGTCTGGCTGCCGTTCGCCGCCAGCTGCACCCAGATGCTGCCCTTGTCGGCCGGGCAGTCGCCGGAGGACCAGACCCGCTCGCCGTTGCTGGCGCTCACGGTGATCGCGGAGGCGATCCGGCCCAGGTCCACCCGGCAGTTGGCGCCGGTGGAGTTCTTGACCGTCAGGGCGAGACGCGGCTTGTCCTTGGGCTGGAACGAGTTCTGGGTGCCGGCCAGCTCCAGGGCGACCTGCGAGGAGGCGCAGACCGGAAGCGCCATGACCTCGGGCGTGTTGAACGCCGGGACGCCACCGCCGGAGCCACCGGAGCCGCCGGAGCCGCCGGATCCGCCCGCCGCACCGCCACCGGTGCCACCGGCACCGCCGGAGCCACCCGAGCCGCCGGAACCGCCCGCGGGAGCCGGGTTGGCGCCGCCGGTCGAGCCGCCGCTGAGGTTGACCTCGGTGCCACCGCCGCCGGCCACCGGGCCGCCGCCGGAACCGCCCGAGCCGCCGCCCGGGCGCGCGGCGGGGCCGCTCGGTGAGGCGCCGGGCGTGATGGCCTGGGCAGGGGTCTGGCTCTGGGACGGAACGGCCTGTGCGGCCTTGCTCTGTGAGCCGCCGTCACCGCCTCCGCCCTGATCGGTCATCAGCCAGGCGATCAGGGCGATGACCGCCGCGACGGCGGCGAGCACGACGACGCGCCGACGCCAGTAGATCGAGGCCGGCAGCGGTCCCACGGGTTGACGCAGAGAGGGCACGACCAAACTCTACGAGACTGTGTGTGGCGATTGACTCACCAACACCGCACAGTCGTCCCTTCCTTCACATGATCCGCCATTTGATCCGTTCGAGGGAGCCCCGAAGGGCTGATTCTCCGGACCTTCTCCGGGACCTTCTCCGGAACTTCTCCTGGACCCTCTCCGGGACGTTCTCCGAAACGTTCCCCGGCGTGGCCTCCGCGGTGATCACCGCGGTGATCACCGCGAAGCGGCCGGAGGGTCCTCCGATGGTCCTCCGGTGCCCCGGACCCCTCTCCTCCACTTCGGCCGGGTCGGAGGGCGTGGGAGGATCGAAGGGCCATGACTGCCATCACCGCCACCGCCGCCGGGACCGACGACGCCCGGCTCCCGATGCCCCTGCCGCTGTTCCACTCGACCGTCCTGGACTGGTACGAGGCGACCAAGCGCGACCTGCCCTGGCGGGCCCCGGACGCGACGCCCTGGGCGGTCATGGTGAGCGAGTTCATGCTCCAGCAGACCCCGGTCAAGCGCGTGCTGCCCGCCTGGGAGGCGTGGATGACCCGCTGGCCGACCCCCGCCGACCTCGCCGCCGAGGCGGCCGGCGAGGCGGTCCGGATGTGGGGCCGGCTGGGCTACCCGCGCCGCGCGCTGCGGTTGCACGCGGCCGCGGTGGCGATCACCGAGGAGCACGGCGGCGAGGTCCCGGACGACCACGCCACGCTGCTCTCGCTGCCCGGGGTGGGGGAGTACACCGCCGCCGCGGTCGCCTCCTTCGCCTTCCGCCAGCGGCACGTGGTGCTGGACACCAACGTCCGGCGGGTCTTCGCCCGTGCGGTGACCGGCGTCGAGTACCCGGCCCAGGCCACCACCGCCGCCGAGCGCCGTACCGCCACCGCGCTGCTGCCCGCCGATGCCGGGACCGCCGCCACCTGGGCGGTCGGTGTCATGGAGCTGGGCGCCCTGGTCTGCACCGCGCGCGGCCCGGAGTGCGGGGAGTGCCCGCTGTTCGCCGGCTGCGCCTGGCAGCGGGCCGGCCGCCCGCCGTACGAGGGCCCGGCCCGGCGCGGGCAGTCCTACGAGGGAACGGACCGCCAGGTGCGCGGCAAGCTGCTCGCGGTGCTGCGGGAGGCGCACGGCGAGGTCGAGCAGGCCCGGCTGGACGCGGTCTGGCCGGACGCGGTGCAGCGGGCCCGGGCCCTGGACGGCCTGGTCGCGGACGGCCTGGTCGAGCCGGTCGAGCAGGGCGTCTACCGCCTGCCGCAGTAGGACGGAACGACGGCGCCCCCGGGAGGAGGACCTCCCGGGGGCGCCGTCGTCGTGCCGGGTCGTGCGGCGCGGGGACCGTCAGACGGCCGCCGCCTCCAGCGAGGCCTCGGCCGGCTTCTCGCCCTTGCCGGTGCCGCGCAGCGGCACCTCGCGCAGGAACAGCGCGGCGGCGATCGCGATCACGGCCACCCCGGCGCCCCACAGGAAGACGGTGTGCATGCCGTTGGACACCGCGTGGTGGTAGGCGTCCTGGATGTTCTCGGGGAGCTTGCGCAGGGCGGCCGGGCTCATCTGGCCCGGGTCCTTCACGCCGCCGCCGGCGGCCTGCTCGCCGAGCTTCTCCTTCATGGTGTCGGTCACCCGGTTGTTGAACAGGGCGCCGAACAGCGCGACACCGAAGGAACCGCCGATGGTGCGGAACAGGGTGGCGGTGGAGCTGGCCACGCCCATGTCCTTGAGCTCGACGCTGTTCTGCGCGACCAGCATGGTGATCTGCATCAGGAAGCCCATGCCGGCGCCGAGCACGACCATCCAGCAGGCGGAGGTGAAGCTGCTGGTCCCGACGCCCATGGTGGAGAGCAGGACCATGCCGCCGGTCATCACGATCGTGCCGATGATCGGGTAGATCCGGTACTTGCCGGTCTTGGTGACGGCCTGGCCGACCACCAGCGAGACGACCAGCATGCCGAACATCATCGGCATCAGCAGCAGGCCGGAGTTGGTCGCCGACGCGCCCTGGACGATCTGCTGGTAGAGGGGCAGGAAGACGGTCGAGCCGAACATCACGAAGCCGACGATGAAGCCGATGATCGAGACCAGGGTGAAGTTCAGGTTCTTGAACAGGGTCAGCGGGAGCATCGGCTCCTCGACCCGCTGCTCCACGTAGCAGAAGGCGATCAGCGAGGCGGCGGCGAGCGCGGCCAGGCCGAGGATCTGCTTGGAGCCCCAGGCGTACTGCTGGCCGCCCCAGGTGGTGATCAGCACGAGCGAGGTGATGCCGACGGTGAGCAGGATGGCGCCCAGGTAGTCGATCTTGGCGGTGCTGCGGACCTTCGGCAGCTTCAGGGTCACGATGACAACGGCCAGCGCGACCACGCCGAGCGGCAGGTTGATGTAGAAGGTCCAGTGCCAGCTCAGGTGGTCGGTGATGAAGCCGCCGACCAGCGGGCCGCCGATGGTGGCGAGGGCCATCACCGCGGCGAACATGCCCTGGTACTTGCCGCGGTCGCGCGGCGGAACCAGCGCACCCATGATCGACATGACGCCGACCATCAGGCCGCCGGCGCCCAGGCCCTGCACGGCGCGGAAGCCGATCAGCTCGTTCATGTTCTGCGACAGGCCGGACAGCGCCGAGCCCACCAGGAAGATCACGATCGAGGTGAGGAAGGTGCCCTTGCGGCCGTACATGTCGCCGAGCTTGCCCCAGATCGGGGTCGAGGCGGCGGTGGCCAGGGTGTACGCGGTGACCACCCAGGACAGGTGCTCGGCACCGCCGAGGTCGCCGACGATCGTCGGCATCGCGGTGCCGACGATCAGGTTGTCGAGCATGGCCAGCAGCATGGTGACGACCAGGCCGACCATGACGAGGCGGATCTCGCGGGGTGACCGCGGCTGCTCCTCCTCGGCCGTCTTGTCCTCCGGCACCGGAGCGGCGGTCTTGGACTGTGACATGAGGTGGGGTCTCCCGGAGGGTGCTTGGGACGCGCATCCGCGCCGCTCGGCGGCTACTTACTTGACGCCCGGCTAGTTTCTTGTAACGTCGGCACGGTAGGTTGTTCCCTAGCCGGTCGTCAAGCCAGTTTCCGAACCGGCCACCTGGGCAGGGAGAATGTGCCCGGGGCGGACGCCACCCCGGGGATCCGCAGAAGTCACCGACGCAGTCATGAGGCAGGCCATGGGCACTCCGCACAGCCCCCGCAGCGACACCCGGGCTCGCATCATCGAGGTGTCGCTGGAGCTCTTCTCCGAGCAGGGGTACGAGCAGACCTCACTGCGCGAGATCGCCGACCGCCTGGGTGTGACCAAGGCCGCGCTCTACTACCACTTCAAGACCAAGGACGACATCGTCCTGGGAATCGTCGAGCGGATGGCCGCGCCGATCGACGAGACCATCGAGTGGGGTCGCAAGCAGTCCTGGAGTCCGGAGATGCGCGACGAGCTGATCCGCCGCTTCGCGGACGGGATGGCCGAGCGGGCCCCGCTGCTGCGCTTCTTCCACGAGAACCAGCCCGCACTGCGCGAGTCGCCGGCCGGGCTGGCCTTCCGCGACCGCATGATCACCATGATGCAGCTGGTGCACGGGCCGAACGCGGACTTCCCGGACCGGCTGCGGGCGGCGATGGCGCTGTTCACCGTCCACTCGTCGCTGTTCCTGCTCAAGCAGGACACCGCGGACTGCGGTCACGCCGAGAACGTCTGGGGCGAGCCGCTGGACACGGCGGCCACGCTGGACGAGGCGATCCGGGCGGCCCGGGAGATCGCGCTGGAGATCGGCGGCCGGATCAGCCACCCCGCACCGCCCGCGCCCGCCCCGGCCCCGCCCGCACCGCCTGCCCCGGCCCCGCCGGCGCCGCCCGCACCACCTGCCCCGGCCCCGCCGGCGCCGCCCGCACCGCCCGCCCCGGCTCCGGCCCCGCCGGCACCGCCCGCGTCCGCCCCCGTCGGCCCGTGAGGGACGGTCAGAAGTTCGTGACGCCGTGCCCCGAGAGGTACGCGACCGGGTTGACCACCGCGCCGTAGCGGTTGCTGGTGCGGATCTCGAAGTGCAGGTGCGGTCCGGTCGAGTTGCCGGTGCTCCCCGAGAGCCCGATCCGCTGGCCGGCCGACACGTGCTGGCCGGCCGAGACCGCGACCGAGGACATGTGCGCGTACTGCGCGAAGTGCCCGTCCGCGAGCCGCAGCACGACCTCCCTGCCGTACGCGCCGTCCCAACCGGCCGACACCACGGTCGCGTTGCCGACCGCCAGCAGCGGTGTGCCCGGGGAGACCGCGAAGTCCACCCCGGTGTGGTAACCGGCCGCGTACTCGCGGTTGGCCACCCCGTACGGATTGCTGGTCGGCGCGTTCGGCACCGGCGCCGACCACTCGGGGGCGGGGGCGGGCGCCGGGGCCGGTTCGGGCGCCGGCGCGGCGGCCGGCTCGGGCTGCGCGGCCGGGGCGGGCGGATCGGCGGGCAGCAGGTTGGCTGCCACCGCCACGGACTGCTGGGCCGAGGGACCGTCCCCGGGCAGCTTGTACGCACTGGGCCCGGCCACCTGGACCAGTCCCGGTGCGGGCACCGCCGCCTGCGGCGCAGTGAAGGCCGAGCTGCCCGGCGTGGTGGGCCGCACGGTCTGGGCCGAGGCGCTGCCCGGCGCGGCGACCAGCAGCACTCCGGCCAGCAGCGCCGCGGCCGCTCCGACCGAGGCCAGCGCGTGGTCGTGCTCGGCCCGCTGACGGCTGCCCGGCAGGGTGGTGTGCCGGGGCGTGGCGAGCGTGCGCAGCGGCGCGACATGGACCCGGACGGCGTTGTCGATTCGGGGCTGCCAGGTCGCGCGCAGCGGCGTGACGCGGGTGCGGACGGCGTTGTCGATTCGGGGCTGCCAGGTCGCGCGCAGCGGTGTGACGCGGGTGCGGACGGCGTGGCCGAGCCGGGGCTGCCAGGCCGCCGCCTGGGCCGCCGTACGGGCGGCGAGCCGGCGCAGGGTCGGCCCCACGGGCGGGACGGTGGACATCGGTGGCCGTACCTCACGGGTCGAGACGGGGCAGCACGACGGGGCCCGTCCGGGGCGCGTGCTGAGCGGGGGACCACACAGGTCTAACCGGCACCGGGCGCACTCCCAAACGGTGTGACGTACTACCGCGGCTAGTCGGTGCGGCGCCGGATTCCCGAACCGGCGGGGCGGCGATCACGGGGTCCGGTCGCCCACGACCGGACCCGGGCGGCTCGTCGGTCCGCCCGGCCCCGCTACTACCGCCGGTCGTACCGGGGCGAGGGCCTGTGACCAGTACCACCCGCGGCCGGGGTTTGACGGGCGCGAACCGCCTCCGTCCGAACCGCTTGCGTCCGCACCGATGACCGGTCGGGCCCGCTGCGGGACCATCGACCCATGTATGGCAACAGGAGCGAAGACCCCGACGCCGGTGACCGCCCGAGCCCGGCGGACCGCCGCTTCGCCGCCCTGCGCGGCTGCGAGCGCATCCTGTCCGGCGTCCGGCCGCGGACCATCCGTGAACGCCTCGCGGACCTGGCCGATCCGCCTCCGGACGGGAAGGGAGCCGCCCCCGATCTGGACGACCGGCCGGACCAGTACGGCGACGGCGTGGTCCGGGCCCTGGAGCTGCGGGTCGCCGGGCTGCTCGGCACCGAGGACGCGGCCTTCTTCCCGACCGGCACGATGGCCCAGCAGGTCGCCCTGCGGATCCACGCCGAGGCCGCCGGGCTGCGCACCGTCGCCACCCACCCGCTGGCCCACACCGACCGGCACGAGCGGCACGCGCTGGGCGTCCTCACCGGCCTGCGCAGCCTCTGGCCGACCGTCGCGCCGCGCCAGCCCACCGCCGAGGAGGTGCGCGCCCTGGACGAGCCGTACGCCGCGCTGAGCCTGGAACTGCCGCTGCGCGACGCCGGGTTCGTGCTGCCCGACTGGGAGCGGCTGCGGGCGCTGGCCGCGGTGGTGCGGGAGGAGCACGGCGCGGCACTGCACCTGGACGGTGCACGGATCTGGGAGTCCGCGGTCGCGCTCGGCCGCCCGCTGCCGGAGGTCGCCGCCCTGGCCGACTCGGTCTACGTCTCCTTCTACAAGACGCTCGGCGGGATCAGCGGTGCCGCGCTGGCCGGTTCGGCGGGCTTCGTGCGCACCGCCGGGGCCTGGCGCCACCGCTACGGCGGGCAGCTCTTCCAGCAGTGGCCGTTCGCGCTGGCCGCGCTGGCCGGTCTGGAGCGCGAACTTCCGCTGCTGGAGGGGTACGTGGCGCACGCCCGGACGGTCGCCGAGGCGCTGGCCCGGGCCTTCGCCGCCGTCCCCGGTGCCCGGGTGCACCCGGCCCCGCCGCACACCCACCAGTTCCGGCTCTGGCTGCCGTACCCGGCCGAGGAGTTGGAGGAGGTCTCGCTGGCGCAGGCCGAGGAGACCGGGATCGGGCTGTTCGGCGCCTGGCGCGAACGCGAGCTGCCGGGCCTGGCGATGACCGAGGTCACGGTCGCCTCGCCCGCCCTCGACTGGACCGGTGCCGACGTCGAGGTGGCGGCCGCGGCCTTCCTGGACCGGCTGCGGACCCGCGTCGGCCGCCCCTGACCAGGCGCCGGCCCCGAGGGGCTGCCGGCCCGGAGGGAGACCGGGCAAAGCGTCCGGCCCGCCCCCGCACGGTGCGGGGACGGGCCGGACGTGGTTCCGTCAGAGCTGCCTGGTCACAGGCCGATCGCTACGGGCTCGATCAGTTGTCGACCGGGCGGACCCGGATCCAGGTCTCCAGGTAGTTCGAGGACTCGTTCTCGACCTCGATGCTGGTGCCGGTCTTCGGAACGTCAACACCGCTGTACGGGTTGTCCTTCGACCACCAGGACTTCAGGTCGGAGAACTCGTCGACGCCCTTGGCCTTCGGGATGACGGTCTCGACGCCGGCCTTGTGCAGGGTCAGCGCCGGGACGCGGCGCGAACCGAAGGTGGAGTCGGAGCCCTGCATGCGCGGACGCATCAGGGTGCCGTCCGACCACTTCATCGGCGCCGGGTGCGAGTCGACCGGCAGGACCAGGCCGTGGCCCGGGTGGGCGCTGACGTTGTTGTCGGTCTGCGACTCGTCCCAGTACCAGATCAGCAGGCCGGGCTGGTACGCGTAGTGCTCGACCCAGTTCGGCTTGTCGGCGAAGCCGAAGTTGTACGGGCCGGTCTTCAGCGTCTGGTCGAACGACACGTACTGCTTGTTCTCCGCGATGTAGTACTGCGCGTAGTCCTTGGTGTACGAGCCGCCGAAGCGGGTGAAGCCGGTGGCGGACCAGCCGTTGACACCGTTCTCCACGTCGTCGCTGAACACGGTGGCGCCGTCGGCGGTCACCGAGACGTTGTCCACCGCGAAGCCCTTGTAGTGCAGGCCGCCGTCGGTGGTGTTGTGGTAGCGGAACTGGATCTTCTGGCCGGCGTAGGCGTCCAGGTTGAAGGACAGGTCGCCCCAGGTGGCGGCGAGGCCGTTGACGGCCGGGCGGCCGTTCTCCTTCGGGAGCGCGGCGCCGTTCCACGTGCCGTCCACGACGGTCCAGGTCTTGCCACCGTCGGTGGAGACCTCGCCGAAGGCGTAGTCGAAGTCCGGCTCCAGCTCGTACCAGGCCTTGGCGTTGATGCTGGCCTTGGTCTTGCCGGTCAGGTCGATGTCACGGGTGAGCGTGACGTTCAGGTTGTCGGCGCTGCCGCTCCACCACTCGTTGCCGCCCGCGAACGGCTTGTTGATGTCGGTGGTGATGCTCTTCTTCGGCAGGTCGACGAGGAGCGCCTGCGGCAGGTTGGTGTTGTACTCGACCGGGCCGATGTGGTGCGTCGACTCGGTGCCCGCCTTGGCGCGGTCGACCTTCAGCCAGCCGAGCTGGTACTTGCTCCAGGCGTCGAGGTCGTTCGGCATGTCGCCGATGCTGTCCTTGCCCTCGCCGAGCCAGGAACCGGAGGACATCAGCGACCAGAAGCCGACCGAGTTGTCGATGCCCTTGCCGGCGGTGTCGTAGAGGTCCGGCAGACCGAGGTCGTGGCCGTACTCGTGGGCGAAGACGCCGAGGCCGCCGTTCTCCGGCTGCATCGTGTAGTCGCCGATCCAGAGGCCGGAGTTGCCGACCTGCACGCCACCGAGCTTGTTGCCCTCGGGGCCGGCCTGGCCCGTCAGGTTGCCGTAGACGTAGGAGCGGTGCGCCCACAGGGCCTTGGTGCCCTGCTTGCCGCCGCCGGCCGACTTGTCCTCACCGGCGTGCACGATCTGGAAGTGATCGATGTACCCGTCGGGCTGGTTGAAGTTGCCGTCGTGGTGCGAGCCGTAGCGGTCCCACTGGTCGTACTGGGCCAGCGTCGCCTTGATCTGGGCGTCGGTCTGACCCTTCGCCAGCTGGTCCTTGTACCAGATGTCCACGGCGTCGCGGATCAGGTCCTGGGCGCTGGCGCAGACGTTGGAGCCGCAGTAGTCGGAGCCGTACCGGGCCTCGTTCCACGGGACGCGGACCCAGTCCGAGACCACACCGTCGACCGAGTAGCGGCCCGAGGACTGCTTCTCGTAGAAGGTCTTCAGCGAGGGCTTGTCCTTGCTGAAGTAGAGGTCCTGGTAGTGCGCCTGGTTGTAGTCGGCCTGCCAGGCGGTCGAGTTGTTGGTGGCGCGGTCCGGAGCAGCGATCTCGTTGTGCTTCGGGCCGGGCTCACCGCCGTACTTGACCTTGCCGTCGGCGGTCTTGGTGGTGTTGTCGACCTGGTCGCCGAAGTCGACGAGGATCGTGAAGATCTTGTCCGTGCGCTCACGGGCGAGCTCGACGTACTTGTCCTTGCCGAGCTTCACGCTGGTGCTGCCGTTGTGCTGCTCGACCTGGGCCGTGCCGTTGAGCAGCTGCTCGGTGGCGGCCTTGTGCTCGGCCTCCTCCTTGGCGGTCAGCGGACCCGGGATGTTGTGCTCGGTGTTCTGGACGGCCTCGGCCGGGTCCTTCGGCACGGGGGCCGAGCCGGCCGCGACGGCGGTGCTCGGGAACAGGCCCGCGCCGAGCGTGACTATGACCGCTGCGGCCGTCGCGGCTGCAGCGGTTCTCCTGGTGTTCTTCAACGTTGTGACGTCCTCCCCGACCGGGGCCAGCTCTTGGCCAAAGCCCGGCAAACCAAAATGAAAGACAGGTGGACGTCATTTGATACAAGCGTGCATAAAAAAGATAGACCTTGACCGTGACATGGTCACGGCGCTATGCTCCGCGACTTCCCATCAGCTGACCGTCTGTCAACCGTATGTTCGTTAAACCTGCCTGAGAAATCGACCGCACCCGTACCAACCAGCCCGGAAGCCACCCGTCCGGGTCCGCGGCGGCAGGCGCTCCGACGGGGCGGAACGCACCGAGCCCCCGGCGTGAACGCCGGGGGCTCGGTTGCTGTGAAGTTGTCTGTTAAAAGTTGGCTACTTCGTCAGGTCCGGACCGGACGAGGCGACCGCGGCCGGGGTGTCCGCGACGGCCGACTTCTCCTCGCCGCGGAAGGTGAACTTGGCGTCCTTGCCCTCGCCGTCGACGTCGACGACGACGATGTGACCGGCCCGCAGCTCACCGAAGAGGATCTTCTCGGAGAGGTGGTCCTCGATCTCGCGCTGGATGGTGCGGCGCAGCGGACGGGCACCCAGGATCGGGTCGTAGCCGCGCTTGGCCAGCAGCTTCTTGGCCTCGACGCTGAGCTCCAGGCCCATGTCCTTGTCCTTGAGCCGCTCGTCCACCTTGGCGATCATGAGGTCGACGATCTGGATGATGTCGTCCTCGGACAGCTGGTGGAACACCACGATGTCGTCGACACGGTTCAGGAACTCGGGGCGGAAGTGCTGCTTGAGCTCCTCGCCGACCTTCGCCTTCATCCGCTCGTACCCGGTCTGGGTGTCACCCGTGGCCGCGAAGCCCAGGTTGAAGCCCTTGGAGATGTCCCGGGTGCCGAGGTTGGTCGTCATGATGATGACGGTGTTCTTGAAGTCGACCACGCGGCCCTGGGAGTCGGTCAGGCGACCGTCCTCCAGGATCTGCAGCAGCGAGTTGAAGATGTCCGGGTGGGCCTTCTCGACCTCGTCGAAGAGGACGACCGAGAACGGCTTGCGGCGGACCTTCTCCGTCAGCTGGCCGCCCTCCTCGTAGCCCACGTAGCCGGGCGGGGAGCCGAACAGCCGGGAGACGGTGTGCTTCTCGGAGAACTCGGACATGTCGAGCGCGATCAGCGCGTCCTCGTCGCCGAAGAGGAACTCGGCGAGCGTCTTGGACAGCTCGGTCTTACCGACACCGGACGGGCCGGCGAAGATGAACGAACCGCCGGGGCGCTTCGGGTCCTTGAGGCCCGCACGGGTGCGCCGGATGGCCTGGGAGAGCGCCTTGATGGCGTCCTTCTGGCCGATGACGCGCTTGTGCAGCTCGTCCTCCATGCGCAGCAGGCGGGAGGTCTCCTCCTCGGTCAGCTTGAAGACCGGGATGCCGGTGGCGGTGGCCAGGACCTCGGCGATGAGCTCCTCGTTGACCTCCGCGACGACGTCCATGTCGCCGGCCTTCCACTCCTTCTCGCGCTTGGCCTTGGCCTGCAGGAGCTGCTTCTCGTCGTCGCGCAGGGACGCGGCCTTCTCGAAGTCCTGCGCGTCGATCGCGCTCTCCTTCTCGCGGCGCACGTCGGCGATCTTCTCGTCGAACTCGCGCAGGTCCGGCGGCGCGGTCATCCGGCGGATGCGCATCCGGGAGCCGGCCTCGTCGATCAGGTCGATCGCCTTGTCCGGCAGGAAGCGGTCCGAGATGTACCGGTCGGCCAGGGTGGCGGCGGCGACCAGGGCGGCGTCCGTGATGGAGACCCGGTGGTGGGCCTCGTAGCGGTCGCGCAGACCCTTCAGGATCTCGATGGTGTGCGGCAGCGACGGCTCCGCGACCTGGATCGGCTGGAAGCGGCGCTCCAGCGCGGCGTCCTTCTCCAGGTGCTTGCGGTACTCGTCCAGGGTGGTGGCACCGATGGTCTGCAGCTCGCCGCGGGCCAGCATCGGCTTGAGGATGCTGGCGGCGTCGATGGCGCCCTCGGCGGCGCCCGCGCCGACCAGGGTGTGCAGCTCGTCGATGAACAGGATGATGTCGCCGCGGGTGCGGATCTCCTTGAGTACCTTCTTCAGGCGCTCCTCGAAGTCACCGCGGTAGCGCGAGCCGGCCACCAGGGCGCCCAGGTCCAGCGTGTAGAGCTGCTTGTCCTTGAGCGTCTCCGGGACCTCGCCCTTGACGATCGCCTGCGCCAGGCCCTCGACCACGGCGGTCTTGCCGACGCCGGGCTCACCGATCAGCACCGGGTTGTTCTTGGTGCGGCGGGACAGCACCTGCATGACCCGCTCGATCTCCTTCTCGCGCCCGATGACCGGGTCGAGCTTGGCCTCGCGGGCGGCCTGGGTGAGGTTGCGGCCGAACTGGTCCAGGACCAGCGAGGTCGACGGGGTGCCCTCGGCGGGCCCGCCGGCCGTGGCCGACTCCTTGCCACCGCTGGTCTGGTAGCCGGAGAGCAGCTGGATGACCTGCTGGCGCACCCGGTTGAGGTCGGCACCCAGCTTGACCAGGACCTGGGCGGCGACGCCCTCGCCCTCGCGGATCAGGCCGAGCAGGATGTGCTCGGTGCCGATGTAGTTGTGGCCGAGCTGCAGGGCCTCCCGCAGCGACAGCTCCAGGACCTTCTTCGCCCGGGGCGTGAAGGGAATGTGACCGGACGGGGCCTGCTGGCCCTGGCCGATGATCTCCTCGACCTGCTGGCGAACGGCCTCAAGAGAAATCCCGAGGCTCTCCAGGGCCTTGGCGGCGACGCCCTCGCCCTCGTGGATCAGACCCAGGAGGATGTGCTCGGTGCCGATGTAGTTGTGGTTGAGCATCCGGGCTTCTTCCTGAGCCAGGACGACAACCCGCCGCGCGCGGTCGGTGAACCTCTCGAACATCGTTTATCGCTCCTCAGAGCGGTCGGGCAGTTCGGGGTCCGTCCCCGCCCTGTCCTTCCGCATGCTAGTCCCGCTCAGCGGCGCGGCCCACGGATTCACTCCCCGGTAGAGGAGCGAGATGCTGCGCGACCAGCCGACACCAATCCCAACCTGATGCTGGGAAACGGTGTTCCCACTGGTGGGCCGGATGCACCGGAATCCGCTACGCCATCGGCGAACAAGCGCCGCCGGGGCGCGCCCGGACCCTCTCCGACCGGTCGCGCATACTGCCCCTGGACGGGTCCGAGAACCCGTCCACCTGCATTCATACCCGGTATCGGGGCGGTTCTCGCGCAGTTTCCGCGGTGGCGGTGTTCGCCTGGCGAGAAGTCGGGCCGCGGTGACGGTGGTTCAACGGCGGCCCGGATGGTCGGTACGCCATCCCGGTGGTGCCCGCGTTACCGCTTCGCCCCTACAGCGTTGCACAGCTCGTGATTGTTCCGCCGCCCGAGCCCGCACCCCGGACGCCTCCCGGCGCCGGTGGCGCCGTGGCCGTCCGGGCACGCGCCGCGGTCGTCCGGGCACGCGCCGCGGGGCGCGGAGGAGACTCCTCCGCGCCCCGCGCGTGTGTCGTCGGTGCCGTGCGCGGCAGCCGGGGCCCCGCATCCGCTCCGGCGTGCCGGCGGCGCCGGGGTCAGGACGCGTTGGCCTTGTCGTAGGCCTCGCGGACCGTGCTCGGCACGCGGCCGCGGTCGTTGACGTCCATGCCCTGCTCCTTGGCCCACGCGCGGACCTTCGCGGTGTCCGGAGCGCTGCCGGAGGGGCGCTGGGCGGCGCCGCGGCCCGGGCGGCGGGCGCCGGCGAGCCGGCCGCTCTGCTTGCGGCCCTTCTCCACGTACGGCGCCAGCAGGCCGCGGAGCTTGTCCGCGTTGGCGCTCTTCAGGTCGATCTCGTAGGCAACGCCGTCGAGCGCGAACGTCACCGTCTCGTCCGCCGAACCACCGTCGAGATCGTCTTCAAGAATGACCTGCACCCTCTGTGCCACGGGCTTCCCTTTCCGCTAAACGACCCATTGCCTAAGGAAAGGAAAGCGCTTTTCTCCGGAAAACACAAACCCTTGACCCGGGCGGAGCCGGTCAGAGGTGCAGCAGCATGCGCGAGTTGCCCAGTGTGTTGGGCTTCACGCGCTCCAGGTCGAGGAACTCGGCGACGCCTTCATCGTACGAGCGGAGGAGTTCTTCATAGACATCCGTAGCGATCGCCGCCGGGTCTGTCGTACCATCATCGGTTTCCTGGACCTCCCCGATCTCGACGAAACCGTGTTTCGCGAAGAACGGGACCTCGAACGTCAAGCAGAAAATCCGACGGACGCCGAGCCAGCGGGCCGTCTGCACCAGCTTCTCCAGCAGCAGGTGCCCGATGCCGAAGCCCCGGCAGACCGGATCGACCGCGAGCGTCCTGACCTCGGCGAGGTCCTCCCACATCACGTGCAGCGCGCCGCAGGCCACCACCGCGCCGTTGTCGTCGCGTTCCGCGACCCAGAACTCCTGGACGGATTCGAACAGTGTGACCGTGGGCTTGTCCAGCAGAATGCCGTCGCGCGAGTAGGCGTCGATGAGCCTGCGTACTGCCCGCACGTCCGTGGTCCGTGCGCGGCGGATGGTGACCTCCATGGCGGGACGTTATCGCGTCGCCCCGGGTGCGGTCCCACCGGTATCCGGTCCGCCGGTATCCGCCTCGCCGGTATCCGGGCCGTCCGCCGGTGCGGAATCCGCCCCCGGCGGATCGGGCGGGAACAGAGCGGCGACCCGCAACGCGTCCCGCAGTGCCTCGCGTTGCTCGGGCGACATCAGGCCGAAGAAGTGCACCAGGGCGGCCGCCGGATTGTCACTGGTGGCCCAGGCGTCGTTCATCAGGGCCGCCGTGTACGCCTCACGCGAGGAGACCGGTTCATATCGATAGGCCCGGCCGGCCCGCTCGCGGCGCAGCCAGCCCTTTCTGTGGAGCTTGTCCAGGACGGTCATCACCGTGGTGTACGCGATTTCGCGTTCCGACTGCAGATCCAGGAGAACCTCGCGAACCGTCACCGGTCGGTTCCACTGCCACACCCGGGTCATGATGGCGTTCTCAAGTTCGCCGAGTTGCCGGACCATAGTGCGGCCAGGATAGGGAGTGAATGGGGCAAATCTTGTGAAGTGCGCCAAACCGGCGCGCCGCCACCCCCGGGATTCGGGAATGGCGGCGCGCCGGTCGTTCGGGGCGGCTGACGGCGTCAGTCGCGGGTCCGCCCGCAGGTCGTCGGGGGCCCGGGGACGGCCCGGACCCCCGGGGGATCAGTCGAAGTCCTCCTTGGCCTTCCGGCTCCCGCCCTGGCTGCGGATGATGGCCCGCACCAGGAACCCGAAGCCGATCGCCATGACCAGCGGCGGCACGATCGCGCTGACGTAGTCCATCAGGTCACTCCTCCTCGGTCTTCTCCGCCGTCGCGGCGGAAGCCTTCGGCTCCGGCTTGACCAGCGGGAAGAGCACGGTCTCCCGGATGTTCTTGCCGGTCAGCAGCATGATCAGGCGGTCCACGCCGAGGCCGAGGCCACCGGTCGGGGGCATCGCGTACTCCAGCGCGCGCAGGAAGTCCTCGTCCACCTGCATCGCCTCGACGTCGCCGCCGGCCGCCAGCAGGGACTGGGCGGTGAGGCGGGCGCGCTGCTCGACCGGGTCGACCAGCTCCGAGTAGGCGGTGCCGATCTCGGTGCCGAAGATCACCAGGTCCCACTTCTCGGCCACGCCCGGGATCGAGCGGTGCTCGCGGGTCAGGGGGGAGACCTCGGTCGGGTAGTCCTTGATGAAGGTCGGCCGGACGGCGTTCTCCTCCAGCAGGCGCTCGACCATCTCCAGCACGATCTGACCGTGGCCCCAGTCCTTCTCGAACGGGATGCCGTGCTCGGCGGCCAGCTTGCGCAGCTCCTCGACGGTGGTCTGCGGGGTGACCTCGACGCCCAGGTGCGCGGAGATGCCCGGGTAGACGCTGACCTCCTCCCACGGCTCGGCCAGGTCGATCTCGTGCTCGACGCCGTGCGCGTCCACGCCCTTGATCACCGTGGTGCCCAGCGCGTCCCGGGCCGCGTTGACGATCGTCGCGCGGATCAGCTCGGCCTGGGTGTCGTAGTCGCCGTAGGCCTCGTACGACTCCAGCGAGGTGAACTCCGGGTTGTGGGTGGAGTCCGCGCCCTCGTTGCGGAAGTTGCGGTTGATCTCGAAGACCTTCTCGGCGCCGCCGACCACCAGCCGCTTGAGGTACAGCTCGGGGGCGATGCGCATGTAGAGGTCGATGTCGTACGCGTTGATGTGCGTCTTGAACGGACGCGCGTTGGCGCCGCCGTGCACCGGCTGCAGCATCGGGGTCTCGACCTCGATGTAGCCGCGGTCTTCGTAGGTGCGGCGGATCGAGCGGACCACGCGGCTGCGCAGGTGCAGGATCTCGCGGGCCTCGGGGTTGACGATCAGGTCCACGTAGCGCTGGCGGACCCGGGCCTCCGGGTCGGTCAGGCCCTTGTGCTTGTCCGGCAGCGGGCGCAGGCACTTGGCGGTGAGCTCCCAGCGGTCCACCATCACGGACAGCTCGCCGCGCTTGGAGGTGATCACCTCGCCCTCGACGCCGACCTGGTCGCCGAGGTCGATGTCGGACTTCCAGGCCGCCAGCCGCTCCGCGCCCAGCTTGTCCAGGGAGAACATCACCTGGAGGTCGCCGGTGCCGTCGCGCAGGGTGGCGAAGCACAGCTTGCCGCCGGTGCGGGAGAGGATCACCCGGCCGGTGATGCCGGCGCGCTCGCCGGTGGCGGTGTCCGGCTCCAGGTCCGGGTGCTTGGCACGGAGGTCCGCGATGGTGCTGGTGCGGGGGAATCCGACCGGGTACGGGTCGACACCGGCCGCCCGGAGCCGGTCCAGCTTCTCGCGCCGGACGCGCATCTGCTCGGGAAGGTCGTCGGTCGCGGGAACAAGGCTCTGATCGCTCACCCCACAAGGGTAGCCAGCCGTACACCGTGCTCCGCGACCGGATTACGCGTGAGGGGAGACCGCGGCGGCGGTCTCCCCTCACGGGCCGGTGCGGCTCAGCCGGTGCCGGTGGCGAGCTCGATCTCCTCGGGGGCCTCCTCGGCGGGCGGGGCGGGCCTGGCCGGGGGCTTGGGGCGGCGGCCGAAGAGCTCGGCGGGGGTGGGCATCCGGTGGGGGCGGGGCGGGGTCTTCGCGGCGGCGGGCTCGGCGGGCTGCTCCGGGCGGGAGTCGGTGCTGCTCATGGTGGTCCGTCCTCCTACAGGGGTGGGGTGACTGCTCGGGGGTGCGGCGGGGCTCGGTACGGCCACCAGGTGGCGCGGCTGGCCGGTGGCGAGGGCGAGGCGTTCGCGGACGGCGGCCTCGGCCAGCGCGTGGCAACGCCCGGCCAGCCGCGAGCGGCGCGAGCGCTCGCCGTGGCCGCAGGGCTGACGGGTCAGCCCGCGCAGTGCGGTGAGGTCCTCGGGGCCGGGCAGGTAGCCGTCGGACACCGCCTCCTCCAGCCGTTCCAGGTACCCGGGCGCGCTGCCGGGCAGGGCGGAGCGGTAGCGGCCGAGGTCGGCGAGCAGGAAGGCGCGCAGCCGGCCGCCCTCCTGGACGGCCTCGTCGATCGCCTCGGTCAGGCGCAGCGCGTCCTGGACGTCCTCCGCCCAGAGTTCGGCGCCCGGCCCGGCGAGTGCGGGCCGGTCGGGCACCTGGAGGTGGACGGGAACGGCGGGGTGCAGGGCTTGGGCGAGGGCGCGGCGCAGCACGCGGACTTCGTCGGCGCTGAAGGCCATGCCGCCGCGCGATCCGTGTGGCGTAGGCATGGACTGACACTACGTGAGGAATATCCGATTTGTCGGTAACGTCGCGCCGAAGTCCGCACGATCGGCCCGTTGGGAGAACCCTTCGCCAGGCCTGTAACACTGCCCGGTGCACACCTGGTCATCCAAGTGACGGGGGAGTGCGAGGAGGGGGCGGTCGGGGATGGAACCGGAACCGGACGGTCGGCGGGAGGCGCCGCGCAGTCGGCGGCGGGCCGAGGACATCCGGGAGTTCGCGGCCGCCCGTACCCGCCCGCTCCACCGGTCGGCCTGCCTGCTCACCGGCGGGGGCACCCACCTCGCCGAGGACCTGGTGCAGGAGGCGCTCGGGCGGATCGACCGCCCGCTGAGCGCCGCTCAGCTCGGCCGGTTGCGCTCGTACACCAGGCGCAGGCCGATGAGGGTCAGCCAGGGCTCGTGGACGTCGATGGTGGTGGCCTCGCCGAGGACGAGGGTGGCGAGGCCGCCGGTGGCGATCACCTGGACGTCGTCCGGGTCCTTGGCGAGTTCGCGGGCCATCCGCTCGACCAGGCCGTCGACCTGCCCGGCGAAGCCGTAGAGGATGCCCGACTGCATGCCCTCGACGGTGTTCTTGCCGATCACGTTGCGCGGCCGTGCCAGCTCGATCTTGCGCAGCTGGGCGCCGCGGACGCCGAGCGCCTCGACGGAGATCTCGATGCCGGGGGCGATCGCGCCGCCGACGTAGTCGCCGCGGGCGTTGACGGCGTCGAAGGTGGTCGCGGTGCCGAAGTCGACCACGATGCACGGGCCGCCGTACAGGTGGTTGGCGGCCAGCGCGTTGACGATCCGGTCGGCGCCGACCTCCTTGGGGTTGTCCATCAGGACGTGGACGCCCGTCTTCACGCCGGGCTCCACGATCACCGCGGGGACGTCGCCGTAGTAGCGGCGGGTCACCTCGCGGAGCTCGTGGAGCACGGCGGGGACGGAGGAGCAGATCGCCAGACCCTCCACCGAGGCCTCCCGGACCGCGGTGTGGTTGCCCATCAACCCCTGCAGCAGCACCGCCAGTTCATCGGCCGTGCGGCGCGGATCGGTGGAGATCCGCCAGTGTTCCACCACTTCCTCGCCGTCGAACAGGCCGAGCGTGGTCTGGGTGTTGCCGACGTCGATGGTGAGGAGCACGGGGACGCTTTCTGCGAGTCGGGACGGGTCTGCTCTGCTCCTGACGGTCAGGCGCGCAGGTCCAGGCCGATGTCCAGGATCGGTGAGGAGTGGGTCAGCGCGCCCACGGCCAGGTAGTCGACACCAGTCTGGGCGACCTCGCGCGCGCTGGCCAGGGTCAGTCCGCCGGAGGCCTCCAGCTTCGCCCGGCCGGCCACCAGCGCGACGGCCTCCTTCAGCTGCTCGACGGTGAAGTTGTCCAGCAGGATCAGGTCCGCGCCGGCCTCCAGGACGGGCTGGATCTGCGCCAGCTCGTCCACCTCGACCTCGACCGGAAGCTCCGGGTACGCGGCCCGGACGGCCCGGAAGGCCTCGGCCACGCCGCCCGCGGCGACCACGTGGTTGTCCTTCACCAGGGCCGCGTCCGAGAGCGCCATCCGGTGGTTGGCGCCGCCGCCGCAGCGCACCGCGAACTTCTCCAGCGCGCGCAGGCCCGGGGTGGTCTTGCGGGTGTCCCGGACGACCGCGCCGGTGCCCTCCAGGGCGTCCGCCCAGGCCCGGGTCGCGGTGGCGATGCCGGACAGGTGGCAGAGCAGGTTGAGCGCGCTGCGCTCGGCGGTCAGCAGGTCGCGGGTGCGCGAGCGCACCGACAGCAGCACCTGGCCGGCCTCCACCCGGTCGCCGTCCTGGACGTGCCGCTCGACCTCGAACTCCTCCTCGCAGATCAGCGAGACGACCGCCTCGGCGATCCGCAGGCCGGCCACCACGCCGGCCTCGCGGGCGGTGAAGTCGGCGGTGGCGACCGCGTCGGCGGGCACGGTGGCCACCGAGGTGACGTCCTCGCCGCCGGCCAGATCCTCGGCCAGCGCCAGGGTGGCGACGTCCTCGACCTCGATCGGGTCCAGTCCGGCCTCCTCCAGCAGCTCGGCCAGCTGCGGGTCCAGGCCGGTCTCGTAGCCCTCGCCGTCCCCGCAGGCGCAGCCGTCGCCGCAGCCGCCCTGGTCGGCCAGGGGGAGTTCCTCGTGCGCGTGGGTCATGGTTCTACTGCTCCTCGGGGGTGCTGACGGGGTCGCCGGAGGCGGCGAGGGTGGTGATCAGGTGGCGTCGCCAGTGGGCGTCGTCACGCTCGGGGAAGTCCTCGCGCCAGTGGCCGCCGCGGGTCTCCTCGCGCTGCGCGGCCGCCGCCACCAGGGCGGTGGCGACCAGCAGGAGGTTGGCGGCCTCCCAGGTCTCCACCCGGGGGTCGGCCGGCTTCTCCTCGGCCACGTGGGACCGGGCCTGCTCGGCGAGCAGGGCCAGCCCGGCGGCGGCGTCGGCCAGCGAGGCGGCCGAGCGCAGCACGCCCGCGCCGCGCGACATCAGCCGCTGGATCTCGGCGCGCGACTCGGAGGCCGGCAGCGGCACGGCCTTGGCGGCCTGCGCGGCGGCGACGTCCACGGTGCGCTCGGGCAGTTCGCCGGCCGCGTGGCGCTCGGCCAGGTCGGCGGCGATCCGCTCGGCGAAGACCAGGCCCTCCAGCAGGGAGTTGGAGGCCAGCCGGTTGGCGCCGTGCACGCCGGTGCAGGCGACCTCGCCGCAGGCGTACAGGCCGGGGACGGAGGTGCGGCCGTGCCGGTCGGTGCGGACGCCGCCGGCGGCGTGGTGAGAGGCCGGGGCGATCGGGATCGGCTCGGTGACCGGGTCGATGCCGTGGGAGCGGCAGGAGGCCAGGATGGTGGGGAAGCGGTGCTCCCACATCTCGGCCCCGAAGTGCCGCCCGTCCAGGTACATGTGGTCGGCGCCCTTCTCCTGCATGCGCCGGGTGATCGCCTTGGCGACGATGTCGCGCGGGGCGAGTTCGGCCAGCTCGTGCTGCCCGACCATGAAGCGCACGCCGTCGGCGTCCACCAGGTGGGCGCCCTCGCCGCGCACGGCCTCGGAGACCAGCGGCTGCTGGCCTGCGGCGTCCGCGCCGAGCCAGAGCACGGTCGGGTGGAACTGGACGAACTCCAGGTCGGCGGCGGCGGCGCCGGCCCGCAGGGCCAGGGCCACGCCGTCGCCGGTGGAGACGGCCGGGTTGGTGGTGGCGGAGAAGACCTGGCCCAGGCCTCCGGTGGCGAGCACCACCGCGCGGGCCCGGACGGCGCCGACGCCGTCGCGCTGGCCCTCGCCCATCACGTGCAGGGTCAGCCCGGCGGTGTGGCCCGCGGCGTCGGTCAGCAGGTCGAGGACGAGGGCGTGCTCGATCAGTTCGAGGTCGGGGTCGCTGCGGACGGCGGCGACCAGGGCGCGGGAGACCTCCGCGCCGGTGGCGTCCCCGCCCGCGTGCACGATCCGGTGGCGGTGGTGGCCGCCCTCGCGCGTGAGCAGGATCTCGCCGGCCTCGTCGCGGTCGAAGGCCGCGCCGACCGCGATCAGCCGGCGGACGGCGTCCGGGCCTTCGGTGACCAGGGTGCGGACGGCCTCCTCGTCGCAGACGCCGGCACCGGCGACCAGGGTGTCGTCCAGGTGCTGCTCGGGGGTGTCGCCCTCGCCCAGGGCCGCGGCTATGCCGCCCTGGGCCCAGCGGGTCGAGCCCTCGTCCAGGACCGCCTTGGTGACCACCATGGCCCGCAGGCCGGCCTTGCGGACGTTGAGGGCGACGGTGAGGCCGGCGATGCCGGACCCGACCACGACCACGTCGGTGGTGGCGGTCCAGCCCGGGGCCGGGGCGGTGAGGCGGTGGGTGACGGACATGACTCAGCGGCTCCTTCGGCGCGTGGCCGCGGTGGCCGCGCCGTCCTCGTCACGGTACGCCGCGTCCCCGCGGAGCAGTCCGCTGCCCTCCGGGGCTTCCGCGGGGTCCCCGCCCAGGCCGGTGATCCGGTTCTGCTCGTCCACGAAGACGATCTTCGGCTCGTAGCCCTTGGCCTCGGCCGTGTCCATCTGCCCGTAGGCGATGAGTATGACCAGGTCGCCGGGGTGGACCAGACGGGCGGCGGCGCCGTTGATGCCGATCACGCCGGAGCCGCGCGGGCCGGCGATGGTGTACGTCTCCAGCCGGGCGCCGTTGTCGATGTCGACGATGTGGACCAGCTCGCCGGGGAGCAGGTCGGCGGCGTCGAGCAGGTCCTCGTCCACCGTGACGGAGCCGACGTAGTGCAGGTCGGCCTGGGTCACGGTGGCCCGGTGGATCTTGGACTTGAGCATGGTGCGGAGCATTGCGGGTCACGCCTCCTGTGAGTGCATGCCTGAGGGGGTCGGAACTGCCGGGACTACCGGACGATGATGCGAACGTTGTCGATCAGGCGGGTCTCGCCCACCTTCGCGGCGACGGCCAGCACCGCCTCGCCCTGGAAGTCGTCCGCCGCCTCCGAGAAGTCGTGCGGGTCGATCAGGGCGAGGTAGTCGAGGGTGACGCCCTCGGCGCCGTCCAGGACGGCCGAGGCGGCCTCGCGCACGGCCTTCGGGCCCTGCGCGGCGACGTCCCGGCCGGCGAACAGGGCCCGGGACAGGGCCAGCGCGCGGGTGCGCTCCTCCTCCGAGAGGTAGCGGTTGCGCGAGGACAGCGCCAGGCCGTCCTCCTCGCGGACGGTCGGCACGCCGACGATCTCGACGTCGAAGTCGAGGTCGGCGACCATCCGCTGGATGAGCGCCAGCTGCTGGGCGTCCTTCTCGCCGAAGAGCGCGAAGTCCGGGTCGGTGATGTGCAGCAGCTTGGCGACCACGGTCAGCACGCCGTCGAAGTGCCCGGGGCGGGTGGCGCCCTCGAAGCGCTCGCCCATCGGGCCGGCCACCAGGCGCACCTGCGGCTCGCCGTTCGGGTAGACCTCCTCGACGGACGGTGCGAAGACGACGTCGGCGCCGTTCTCCTCGGCCAGCTTCACGTCGGCGTCGAGGGTGCGCGGGTAGCGGTCCAGGTCCTCGCCCGCGCCGAACTGCAGCGGGTTGACGAAGACCGTCACCGCGACCCGGCCGTCCCGGCCGACCTGCTTGCGGGCGGCCCGGATCAGCGCGGCGTGGCCCTCGTGCAGCGCGCCCATGGTCATCACCACGGCGTTGTCCACCGGCTGCTCGTCCGGCCAGAACGCGGCCTCGAAGTCGTCCACGGTGCGGGTGACGACGGCCCGGTGGACCTTCGGCGTCCGCTGGGGCTTGTTCGGCTGCTTGCCGCGTGCCATTAGCGCGTCTCCTCGTTCAGTACGTCCAGCAGCGCCGCCGCCGACGTTTCGTCGATCGTTCCGTTGGCGAGCGCCCGCTGTGCGGTGGCGCGGGCCATCGCGCGGTAGGCCGCCGGGATGTCGGGGGACACCGTACTGAGCTGCGCCAGGTGGCGCCGCACGGTGCCCGCGTCGCCCCGGGCGACCGGGCCGGTGAGGGCCGCGTCGCCGGAGCGCAGGCTGTTGTCCAGGGCGGCGCCCAGCAGCGGGCCGAGCATCCGGCCCGGCTCGGCCACGCCGGCCGTGCGCAGCAGCTCGATCGCCTGGGCGACCAGGGTGACCAGGTGGTTCGCGCCGTGCGCGAGGGCGGTGTGGTAGAGCGGGCGGACCTCCTCGGGCACCCACTCGGGCTCGCCGCCCATCTCCACCACCAGCGCCTCGGCGACCGGCCGCAGCTCCTCGGGGGCGGTCACGCCGAAGGGGCAGCCGGCCAGCCGGTCCAGGTCGACCGAGGTGCCGGTGAAGGTCATCGCCGGGTGCAGGGCCAGCGGCAGCGCCCCGGCCCGGGTGGCGGGCTCCAGGACGGCCACGCCGTGCGCGCCGGAGGTGTGCACGACCAGCTGGCCGGGGCGCACGGCGCCGGTGGCGGCCAGCCCGGCCACCAGGTCGGCCAGCGCGTCGTCCGGGACGGTCAGCAGGACCAGGTCGGCGGCGGCCAGCACCTGCGGCGGGGTGACGATCCGCACGCCGGGCAGCAGCGCCTCGGCGCGGCGGCGCGAGGTGGCGGACACCCCCGACGCGGCGACCACGGTGTGCCCGGCGAGCTGCAGTGCGGCGCCCAGCGCGGGGCCGACCCGGCCGGTGCCGACCACGCCGACGGCGAGCCGGGCCGGGCGGTTGCCGGGATCACCGGGATCTCCGAAGGCGGGGTCGCCGAGGCCGTCGGCGATCGGGGCGAACTCGCCGGAACCGGCGAAGTCGGACGGATCCACGCATCCACCCTTGTCCTGAATGACCGTTCCGGTCCACTGGTCGGGTACCGGACGTACCGCCCCAGTCTACGGTCGGCGCCGAGGAGCCAGGGAGGCTCGGTCGGTGGCTCAGTCGGTGGCCCCGGCCCGGATCAGCCCGGCCTCGTACGCCAGCACCACGGCCTGGACCCGGTCGCGCAGGCCGAGCTTGGCCAGGATCCGGCCGACGTGGGTCTTCACGGTCGCCTCGGAGAGCACCAGCCGGGCCGCGATCTCACCGTTCGACAGGCCCTGGGCGACCAGCAGGAACACCTCTCGCTCGCGCTCGGTCAGCGGGCCGAGGACGTTCGAGCCGGGGGCGCTCTGCGGGGTGGGCAGCACCTCGGCGAAGCGGTCGATCATCCGGCGGGTGGTGGTCGGGGCCACCACTGCGTCCCCGCCGTGCACCGCGCGGATCGCGGCCACCAGCTCGGTCGGCGGGACGTCCTTGAGCAGGAAGCCGCTGGCGCCGGCCTTGAGCGCGGCGAAGGCGTACTCGTCCAGGTCGAAGGTGGTGAGGATGAGCACGTGCGGGGCGCCCGGCAGCGGGCTGCCGTCCTCGGCCAGGCAGATCCGGCGGGTCGCCTGCACGCCGTCCAGGCGCGGCATCCGGACGTCCATCAGGATCACGTCCACCTTGGTGTGCCGCAGCAGCTCCACGGCCTGCGCGCCGTCACCCGCCTCGGCGGCGATCTCGATGTCGCCCTGCGACTGCAGGATCATCCGGAACCCGGTGCGCAGCAGTTCCTGGTCGTCGACGAGCATCACGCGGATGGTCAAGGTGGCTCCTAGAAAGTGGGGCGGAGGATCAGTGTGCGGCCTTCAGCGGCAGGACGGCGCGGATCCGGAAACCACCGCCGGGACGGGGGCCCACGTCGAGCCGGCCGCTGACCATGCCGACCCGCTCGCGCATGCCGATCAGGCCGTGGCCGAGGCCGTCCGCACCGCCGGAGGCCAGCTGTTCGTCGGTGCTGCCGCGGCCGTCGTCCTCCACCAGCACGGCCAGCTCGCGCTCGCCGAAGTCGACCGCGACCCGGGCGTGCACATCGGGGCCGCCGTGCTTGCGGACGTTGGTGAGCGCCTCCTGCACGATCCGGTAGACCGTCAGCTCGACCCCGCGCGGCAGCTCGCGCGGGTGCCCGGAGGTCGCGTAGTCCACCTGCAGCCCGGCTGTGCGGACCTGCTCCAGCAGCTCCGGCAGTTCCTCCACGCCGGGCTGCGGCACGTACTCCTCGGCGGTGGTGTCGGAGGTGCGCAGCACGCCCAGCAGGCGGCGCATCTCGACCAGCGCCTGACGGCCGGTCGAGGCGATCGTGCCGAGCGCCTCCTTCGCCTGCTGCGGGGAGTTGTCGAGGACGTACGCGGCGCCGTCGGCCTGGACGATCATGACGGAGACGTTGTGCGCGACCACGTCGTGCAGCTCGCGGGCGATCCGGGCCCGCTCGGCGGCCACCGCCACCTTGGCCTGGGCGTCCCGCTCGCGCTCCAGCCGGGCGGCGCGGTCCTCCAGCTCGGTCAGGTAGGCGCGGCGCACCCTCGTCAGCCGGCCCCACGCCCAGCACAGGATGAACGGCGTGCTCATCAGCAGCATGATCAGTGCCGCCTCGCCGAGGCCGTACGAGCGGCTGACGTAGTGGCCGGCGCTCTCGCGGACCGTCTTCACCGGGTGCATCTGCCAGAACACCAGCGGCCCGGCGGCCAGCCCGGCGGTCAGCGCCAGCCGGGACGTCCACTTCTGGCCGAAGGCGGCGCCGGTGTAGGCGAAGACCAGGTAGGCGATCGAGGACCCGCCCGGCTCGACGTCGGCGAGCACCTGGCTGACGCCCAGGCCGGCGGCCGCGGCCACCGTGACGTCCGGGTAGCGGCGCCGGAAGACCATCAGCGCGGGCAGCACCAGCGCGACCAGGACGTCCGCGCCGAAGCGCCAGCCGTCGTCGGGGATGTTGTCGTTCGGCACCAGGCCGATGAAGAGCACCATCGCCGCCCAGGCGGAGTCGACCACCATGGGGTGACGGCGGAGCCAGGCGTTGAGTCGATGCACGTGTCCAGCGTAGGCAGTCGCTCAGTGTGTCCAGGTCCGCCGGTAGGGCGATCCGTCCTACTCCGTAGGTCGGAGAAGCACCCGCTCCGATTGGGAGGGTCCACGAACCGCCGGGTAGCGTCCCGCCCCATGACTTGGATGCGGTGGGCGCCCGCCATGGAACAGGCCCTGTACGACCCCGAGCGGGGCTTCTACCGCAGGCCGGAGGGCCCCGCCGGGCACTTCCGCACCTCGGTGCACGCCTCGCCCGGGTTCGCCCGTGCGGTGGCCCGGCTGCTCCTTGAGGTTGACGCGGCCCTCGGTCGTCCGGAGGAGCTGGCCTTCGTGGACGTGGGGGCCGGGCGGGGGGAACTGCTGACCGGCGTGCTGGCCGAGCTGCCTGCCGGGGTGCTGGCGCGGCTGCGCCCGTACGGCGTGGAGATCGCGCGGCGCCCGGACGGACTTCCGTCCACAGCCCTGTGGACGGACGAGCTGCCGCAGGGCGTGACCGGGCTGCTGTTCGCCAACGAGTGGCTGGACAACGTGCCGCTGGACGCCGGCGAGGTGGACGAGGACGGGGTGCTGCGTTACGTCGAGGTGGACACCGCGACCGGCGCGGTGCGACCGGGCGCCGAGGTGTCGGAGGCGGACTCGGCCTGGGCCGAGCGCTGGTGGCCGGTCGCGGAGCCCGGGGAGGTGGTCGAGTTCGGCGGATCCCGGGACGCCGCCTGGGCGCGGGCCGTCGCCGGGCTGGAGCGCGGCCTGGCCGTCGCGGTCGACTACGGGCACACGGCGGGGCGGCGGCCGCCCTTCGGCACCTTCACCGGCTTCCGGGACGGCAGGGAGGTCGCCCCGGTGCCGGACGGCTCCTGCGACGTCACTGCGCACGTGGCCCTGGACGCCGTCGCCGCGCCCGCCCTCCACAGCCTGTGGACGACGCAGCGCGAGGCCCTGCGCGCGCTCGGCGTGAGCGGCGGCCGCCCGCCGCTCGCCCTCGCCTCCACCGACCCCGCGGGCTACCTGCGGGCGCTGAGCCGGGCGGGAGAGGCGGCCGAGCTGACCGACCCGAACGGGCTGGGCGGGTTCGGATGGCTGCTCCAGGCCGTCGGCATGTCGCCCCTTGAGATCTTCGAGGGGCACTGATCCGGGAGCCCCCGCCGGGATGGCAGACTCTGGGGACATGAGGGAGACCACGGTCGGCATCGGGGCGGGAGCCGAGAACTTCACCGGCGAGGCGGGCACCACCGACATGGTGCTCAACATCGGCCCGCAGCACCCGGCCACGCACGGCGTGCTGCGGCTGCGCCTGCTGCTGGACGGCGAGCGCATCGTCACCGCCGAGCCGGTGATCGGCTACATGCACCGGGGCGCGGAGAAGCTGTTCGAGGCCCGCGACTACCGGCAGATCATCATGCTGGCCAACCGGCACGACTGGCTCTCCGCCTTCTCCAACGAACTCGGCGTCGTCCTCGGCGTCGAGCGGATGCTCGGCATGGAGGTCCCCGAGCGGGCGGTGTGGATCCGCACCCTGCTCGCCGAGCTCAACCGGGTGCTCAACCACCTGATGTTCCTCGGCTCCTACCCGCTGGAGCTGGGCGGGATCACCCCGATCTTCCACGCCTTCCACGGCCGTGAGGACCTCCAGCACGTGCTGGAGGAGGCCTCCGGCGGCCGGATGCACTACATGTTCAACCGGGTCGGCGGTCTCAAGGAGGACCTCCCGGCCGGCTGGCTCGGCCGGGTCCGCACCGCCGTCGCGACCGTCCGCTCGCAGATGCCCGTCTTCGAGGAGCTCGTCCTCGGCAACGAGATCTTCCGCGCCCGCACCGCCGGCGTCGGCGTCCTCACCCGGGCGCAGGCCCAGGCGTACGGCGTCAGCGGCCCGATCGCCCGCGCCAGCGGCCTCGACCTGGACCTGCGCCGCGACGAGCCCTACCTCGCGTACGGCTCCGAGGAGCTGCGGCAGGTGCTCACCGTGGTCACCCGCGAGGAGGGCGACTGCCTGGCGCGCTTCGAGTGCCTGCTGGAGCAGACCCTCAACTCGCTCGACCTCGCCGACGCCTGCCTCGACAAGCTCGCCGCCCTGCCCGCCGGGCCGGTCAACCAGCGGCTGCCCAAGGTGCTCAAGGCGCCCGAGGGCAGCACCTACGCGTGGACCGAGAACCCGCTCGGGATCAACGGCTACTACCTGGTCTCGCGCGGCGACAAGACGCCGTGGCGGCTCAAGCTGCGCTCGGCGTCCTTCAACAACATCCAGGCGCTGGGCGAGCTGCTGCCGGGGACGCTGGTCGCGGACATGGTGGCGATCCTGGGGTCGATGTTCTTCGTGGTCGGCGACATCGACAAGTAGGTCGGTCCTACTTCCCGGCCTTCCCGGTCTTACCGGCCTTCTTGCCGGTGGCCTTGGCGGTGGCGGCCTTCGTGGCGGTGGCGGCCTTCGTGGTGGGGTCGGCCGGGTGCGGGGCGACCTTGCGGTCCCCCTTGGTGGCGATCCGCTCCTCGCACAGGCGGGCCAGCACGTCGTACCCGGCCCGGCCCATCAGCTCGGTGAGCTCGGGGCGGTAGCTCACGTACACCGGCTCCGCGCCCTGGTGGGCCGCCGGGGCGCCAGTGCACCACCAGTGCAGGTCGTGGCCGCCCGGACCCCAGCCGCGGCGGTCGTACTCGCCGATCGAGACCTGCAGGTAGCGGGTGTCGTCCGGGCGGTCGATCCAGTCGTAGGTGCGGCGGATCGGCAGCTGCCAGCAGACGTCCGGCTTGGTCTCCAGCGGCTCGCGGCCCTCCTTGAGGGCGAGCGCGTGCAGGGCGCAGCCGGCGCCGCCCGCGAAGTCCGGGCTGTTCACGAAGATGCAGGCGCCGTTGACCCGGCGGGTCTGGCGGTCGCCGTCCTCGTCCAGCATCGTGATGCCGCCGTCGGAGACGAGCCGGCCCTTGGCGTCCGTGCCCTCGGCGAAGTTCTCCCACAGCTCGGGGGTCAGCCGCGCCGCGTGGCCCAGGACGCGCTGTTCGTCGTCCTCGTCCGAGTAGTGCGCGCCCAGCGTGCAGCAGCCGTCCGACTCGCCGCGGCCCTCGCGGATGCCGTGGCAGCCCTGGCCGAAGACGCAGGACCAGCGGGAGGTCAGCCAGGTGAGGTCGCAGCGGAAGACCTGCTCCTCGTCGGCGGGGTCGGCGAACTCGACCCAGGCGCGCGGGAAGTCGAGCGGGACCTCGTCGCGCGGGATCTCGCGGCGCAGGGTCGGCATCGCGAGGTCGACGGGGGCGGGGGAGGCCTCGGGCTTCGCCTTGGCCTTCTTCTTGGACGTTTCTGCTGGTGCCACCCGGCAAGGGTAGAGCTTCCGCGGGGGTGATGACGGGGCTGAGGGCGTGGCGGCGGGTTACGGGCGGGGCGGTCGCGGGGGTGGGGGCCGGGTGCGGGCGGTCGCGGGGGTGGGGCGGGCGGGGGCGTCTCGGTGATGGGGCCGGGCGGTGCGCAGTGGGCGTGGCGGCGGGCTCGGTGCGGGTGAAGGCGGGGTGAAGAGGTCCGGCGGGCGCTGCGGGCGGGGGCCGGGGCGTGCCTAGGATGGCGGCCGGTCCGCTACGGGGAGGTACGGGGATGGCAGGCGGCAGCACCGGGGCATCCGACCGTGCGGGTGGCGGGTTCGTCCTCAAGCCGTGGGAACTGCACGGCGAGGGGCGGGAGTTCGAGAAGCTCGGGGGTGAGCTGACGAAGGCCGTGGCCGCCCTGGAACGGGACCTCGCCGCGCTCGGCACCCCCTGGGGAACGGACGCGCCCGGCAGTGGCTTCGCCGCCGTGTACGGCCCGGCGCACGGCGAACTCGTCGGCGGGCTCCGAGGGTTGGCCGGGCAGGTGGGGAAGGTCGGGACCGGGCTGCACACGATGGCCGAGCGGACGACGGACACGGACACCTCGGCGGCCGGCGGGTTCGGCGCCGCGGTCGAGGGCGGGACGGGGGTCGGGCCCGGAGCGCCGGCGGTCTCCGCGGTCTACTCGACGACGGGGGCAACCCCGGGGGCGGCCCCCGCCGTCCCCAAGGACATGTCGGTCTGACGGACCCGGCTCGGAGGGGGAAGCGCGTGTCCCGGAAACTGCCCGAAGAACTGGTGCCGGTGCTGGCCAGGACCGGCCACCCGTGGCCGCAGGCCGACGAGGAGGGCCTGCGCAGGGCGGCCGGGGTCTGGCGGGAGTTCGGCAAGGAGGCCGACCGCCTCACCCGCCGTTGCGGCGAGTCCGTCCGGCGCGTCACCGCCGACAACTCCGGCCACGCGGTCGAGTCCTTCGGCGCGTACTGGCAGACCTTCAGCGGCGGCGGCAAGGGACACCTGGACGACGCGCACGCCGCGGTCGGGCTGGTCGCCGCCGCCTTCGACACGGCCGCCCGGGCCGTGGACACCTGCAAGGCCGAGATCATCGCGACCCTGCAGCAGCTCGCCGCCGACCTCGCGCAGGCCGAGCAGCGGGCCGCCGCGGCCAAGGAGGCGGCGGGCAGGGTCGCCGCGGCGGCCGCCGCCGGTCCGGGGACGGGGACCGCGGCGGGCGCGGGGACGGGCGCAGGGGCGGACGGGGTGGTCGGCGGGCTGAGGAAGGCCGTCGGCGGCCTCGCGGCCGACGTGAAGAACACCGCCACCGAACAGGTTGCGGCGGGTGTGGCGGCGGTCGCCGTCGAGGTTGCCGCGCTGAAGATCGGCGGGCTGCTCGGCGAACTCGGTCGCGCCATGAAGGAGGCCCTCTCCGCGGCCCTCAAGGAGCCGGCCGCCGTCGCCCTGCTCCGGCTCGGCACCGCGCGGGGCACCGAGGTCACCGCCGCCTCGTACCGCACCGGCGCCTTCGACCCGCGTGCCGCCGGACTGCCCGTGGCCCTCGGCGAACCGGGCGTGCTCGGCGCGGACGGCTCCGGGCTGGTCCTGCTCGCGGGGAGGGACGGCAAGCCGCTGGTCGGCGTGCCCGGGCTCACCGTCAGGCTCGACGAGCACGGGCAGCCCGTCCTCGGCCAGGACGGTCGGCCGGTCATCCTCCGCGCCGACGGCACGCCGGTGGACGACGCCTCCGGGCTGCTGGTCGTCCCCGGGCCGGACGGCAAGCCGGTCGTCGGGGTGGCCGACCTGGCCGTCCGGCTGGACGAGCACGGCCGGCCGGTGCTCACCGACGAGCACGGCAAGGAGATCCACGGGGTGCCGCTCGCCGGGCCGGCGGCGGCGCCGGACACCCTGGCCGGCCGGGACGGGAAGCCGCTCGACGGCCCGGGCGTGGACGGGACGGCCGATCCGAAGGTGCCCGTCGCGGTGACCGTGGCCTCGACCGTCGTGGCGGACCCGGGGGCGGTCGCGGGACCGGTCGCGGGCCCGCTGGCCGGGGCGAGCGCGGGTGGGGTGGACAGTGCCGTCGCCGCGGGCTCGCCTGCCGGTGCGGTGGCCTCGGGGGCCTCGTACGCGACCGGGGGGTGGCAGGGGCAGCACCGGGCGGCGGCCGGAGGCGGCGACTGGACGCCGCCCGCGCGGGACGACGGGGCGTCCGGCCGGTCCGTCGCCGCGCCGGTCCGCCAGGGCGGTGGCCCGGCGGGCGGGTCGGACGGGGACTACCCGCTCCAGGCCCCCGCGGCCGGCGGCTCCGCTCCGGTGCACGGCGGCGGGCCGGTGACCGTACGGACCGACTCGGTGAGCGCACCGCCCGCGCCCGGTTCGTCGCCCGATGCCGCGCCCGGTGTCGTGCCGAGTGCCGCGCCCGGTGCCGCGCCCGGTGCCGCGCCCGGACCGGCGGTGGACGTTCCGTCCGCGATCCGGCCGGTCGGGGTCGCCGGGCACTTCGGGACACCGGCGTACGGTGCCGGGTACCCCCTGGCAGGTACCGCCGGTACGGCCGGCATGACCGGAACCATCGGCGCCGTCGGTGCCATCGGTGCGGTCGGGCCCGGACCGCTCGCGGGCGGGGGCGGGCCCGCGAACGCGGCCGCGCCGTTCGGCAGCGGTGTCGGGGCAGGCGGCAGCGGGTCGGGAGCCGGTGGGGCAGGGTCCGGCGGGGCAGGGGCGGCCGGGGCGGTCTCCGCCGAACCCCGGCCGGGCGCTCCCGCACCGCGGCCTCCGGTCGGCGCCGCGCCGCCCGTCCTCGGTCCCCCGTCGGCCCACGCCGAACCGCCGGCTCCGGCCGCGCCGCCGCTCGTCGGCACCACCCCGGTACCCGGCCGGCCCGAGCCGCACCACGGGGACGCCCGACGCCGGGACACCGCCGCCGCCGTCGCCGACCCCACCCTCGCCTGGGGCGCGGTCCCGGTCGCGACCGCCCACGCGATGGCCCTCCAACTCGCCCTGCGCGCACGGCACGGAGCCCACCCCGAGGACCCGGCCGCGCGGCTGCGCAGCCTCGCCGACAGCCGCCCGTACGGGCTGCCCGGCGGGCTCGGCCCCGTCGACCCGGAACACCAGGCCGAGCTTGAACGCCGTGCGCCCCGCGACGGGGACGGACTGCCCGTCCGCCACCCCGATCCGGCCGTCGGCGGCTGGGCGGAGGCCGTCAACGACGGCGGCTACCGCGAACCCGGCCGGGCCAACAACAGCCTGGAGATCGCCCTCTCCGCGGTGGAGTGCTACACCGGCCGGCCCACCTGTGCCGCCCCGCGCATCCCCACCGAGGGCGACGCCGGCGAACGCGGCGGCCGGGACCGCGCCGAACGCGAACTCGGCGCCCCCTTCCGGGACCTGGGCGACAGCGGCCAGGCCTTCGACCGCCTCGCCGACGACCTCCGTCGCGCCGGCCACGGCTCCCAGGCCGTCCTCCTCACCCTCGACGCCTACGGCCGGCCGCACGCCTGGAACGCCGTCAACCACCGGGACACGGTCACCTACCTCGACCACCAACTCGCCCGCCAGGCCCCCACCCCCCTCCACCCCGCCACCCGAGGCCTCTGGGCGATCGCCCTCGGCCCGGAAGGCCGCCCCCTCGACCTCACACCCGTGGGCTGCCGGACGTGATCCGGGCGATGTCGTGATCCGGACGTTGTCGTGGGGCGGACGTTGTCGTGGGGCGGTCGGAGCGCGCGAACGGCGATGCGGGAGGATGCGCGCCGGACCAGCACGAGAGAGCGAGGCCGACGGTGACCGAACAGGACGCGGTGGACTGATCCACCTGGCGGACGCGGACGGCGACCACTGCATCGTGCGCGTCACCGGCCGCCTGCAGCCGGGCGTGCCGATCGGCCACGACCTGCTCCGGGCCGAGGTCCTGGCGCACACCGACTTCGTCGACGCCCGCCTGGAGCTCTTCCTCTCCCAGCGCGACCTCGACGCCTGGCAGCAGGACCTCGCCCGCCTCGCCCCGGGAACGGACGCGACCATCGGCGGGGACCGCGGGCTCAGCCTGGCCCTCCACGTGCAGGAGGACCGCTCCCTGGCCGTGACGATCGACGATCCCGACCGGCTCAGCGCGATGCTCTGGATCCGTCCGCCGGAGAACTGGACGGACGAGCACCACGACCGACTGGAGCGGGTCCGGCAGACCTGGCCCAGCGACGTCGCGGAGACGGCCCCCATGACGTACGAATGGCGCCCACCCCGCGGGCGCTGAACAGCACCGCCCGCCCTCGCCGCGCCGACATCACAAGTGCACGTCCCGCGGCCACATCCATCCGGAGGCCCCGCTGTCGGGTTCGCCGAGCAGGCTTGGCGCAGGAAGTCGGCCGGACCGACTTCCTGTGCTCGACAGTCCTGGGAAGTTATGTAGACCGGTCTTCATATTCCTTGCGTCCGGGATTCGAGAGCGGCCTGCGCGAGGAGTCGGCCGGGCCGACTTTTGGTGCGCTGCGGGGTCGGGCCCTGTCCGGATATGTAGACCGGGCGTCATATTTTTGAGCGAGCGGTGGATGGGTTGCGCGAGAAGTCGGCCGGGTCGACTTCCTGTGTGTGTGAGGCCGGGGGTCGGAGTAAATCTGTAGACCGGTCTTCATATTCGTGCCGCCGAGAGCGGCGGATTGCGCAGGAAGTCGGGTGGGTCGACTTCCTGCGCGGGCTTGGGGCTCCGAGGGCCGCTGGATTCGGATTGATATGTAGACCGGTCGTCATATTCGCGCCCCCCGAGGTGGACAGGGCAGTAGGGGCTGGGTGGGGGGCGTAGGGTCGGGGCGCGGTCGGGTTGGGTGTCGGGGACGGGGGTGGCCGGGTGGTTTCGCGGGCGCAGGCGGTGGAGGCGGGGCACCGGTGGATCAACGGGGATCTGCCGCAGGGGTCCGCAGCGGTCAGGCGGGTGTGCGCGCACGAGTTCGAGCTCGGCTGGGTGGTGTGGGCGGAGCCCGCACGGGTGGCGGTGGATCCGCGGACCGGTGAGCGGCGGGCGCCCGAGGAGGTCGGGGCATCCTGTGCTGTGGTGGACCGGGAGAGCGGTCAGTTCACGGTGTGGCCCTCGGTGCCGGTGGACGAAGTGGTCGGGCTGTACCGGGACTACGTCGGCGCGGGCGGGTACGACCCGACCCGCCCGCCGGTGACCGGCCGGGGCGCCCGCGTCGAGCTGACGTACCGGGACGGCACGGGCGAGGAGCGGTCGCTGGCGCTGCGCTCGGCGGCGGGCCTGCCGCATCCGGCGCTGCGCGGCTGGTGGTGGCTGCGCGAGCAGGGGGTGGCGGCCGAGGACGTGCTCGCCGTCCGGGGCGACCTGCGGCCGAGCGCCCTGCCCGGTGGCTACTGCGCCCACGCGCTGGCCGCCGAACTCCCGCACGTCCGCATGGACTTCGCGTTGGCGTACGGCCCGCGGTCCGACCACCGCGCCGCCGCCGTACGGGCGCTGCCCGCGCCCCCGGACGGGCCGGCCCGCAACCGGGTTCCCTTCCCCCGCCCGGTGCGGAACAGCAGTCCGGTGCGGAACGGTCCGGCGTGCAGCGGTGCGGCCGGTCCGACCGAGCCGGTCGAGCCGGTCGAGCTGACCGAGCCGGCCGAGCCCGACGCGGCGCTCGCCGCGCGGCTCGCGCAGCGGTTCGGCCCGGCGGGCGTGCAGCGCTTCGGTGTGGCGGACGTGATGCGGGCCGAACTCCCCGGTGAGGCGTCCGCGTTGCTGCGGGCCGTGGGTGTGCCGACGGCCGTACCGGGGTTCTTCGCGCTGCACCACCCCGGCACGGAGGCGATCGCGGACGGTACCCGCCCCGGCACCGTCCTGCCGCCGCTGGCCGCGCACCTCGCCGCACTCGGCCGGGGCGCCCGGGTGGCCGAGCGCGAGCGGTCGGCGCTCGCCGGGCAGCTGGTGCTGGGGACGGACGGCTGGGCCGTGGTGGCGCTCGACGCGGCGGACGGCGCCGTCCGGGCGGTGGACCCGGACTACGCGACCGTCCGCCACTGCAACGCGGACCTGCGCGCCTTCGTCCGCTGCCTGGAGGCGTTCGCCGGCTGGTGGCCCGCCCTGCGCGGGCTGGACCCGGCGGCGGCGGGTGAGGCGGTGGACCGCCTGCAGCGAGCCCTGGTGGAGGTGGACGGCACGGTCTTCGCCGATCCCGAGAACTGGTGGGCCGTCATCGTGGAGCAGCTGTGGGACGGCTTGCTGTGACGGGGCGCCCGGGCACCTGACGTCGCCACAGGGCCCTCGGGTGCCTCGGATCACCGGTTCGGCCGCCCCGCCCGAGGCCCCCCGCCCGAGGCCCCCCGCCCGAGGCCCCCGCGCCTGCCGGACCAGCGCGAACACCACCGCACCCCCCCTCGCCCCGGCACGGATCGCGTAGCGTGGAGACTTATGCGACTCGGTGTTCTCGACGTAGGTTCCAACACGGTCCACTTCCTCGTGGTGGACGCCCATCCGGGTGCTGCCCCGGTGCCCGCGTACTCCCACAAGGCCGAACTGCGCCTGGCCGAGCTGCTGGACGCGGACGGCGCGATAAGCGAGGCCGGCGTCGAGCGGCTGGTGGGCCACGTCGCGTCCTCGTTGCGGGTCGCCGAGGACAAGGGTGTCGTCGACATCCTGCCGTTCGCCACCTCCGCCGTGCGCGAGGCCGCCAACGGCGAGGAGGTGCTGCGCCGGGTGACCGCCGAGACCGGCGTCGAGCTGAGGGTGCTCTCCGGGCAGGACGAGGCCCGGCTCACGTTCCTGGCGGTCCGCCGCTGGTTCGGCTGGTCCTCGGGCCGGCTGCTCAACCTGGACATCGGCGGCGGCTCGCTGGAGATCGCCTGCGGTCTGGACGAGCAACCGGACGTCGCCTGCTCGCTGCCGCTGGGGGCCGGGCGGCTGACCGGACGCTGGCTGCCCGGGGACGTCGCCGACCCGGACGGGCTGCGCGAGCTGAGACGCCACATCCGGGCCGAGATGGCCACCGTCGTCGGCGAGATCTCCCGGCTCGGGCCGCCGCAGCACGCGGTCGCCACCTCCAAGACCTTCAAGCAGCTGGCCCGGATGACCGGCGCGGCCCCCGCCGACGCCGGACCGTACGCCGACCGCCGGCTCACCCGCAGCGGGCTGGCCGCCTGGCTGCCGAGGCTGGCCACGATGACCGTCGCCGAGCGTGCGAAGATCCCCGGTGTCTCCGAGGGCCGCGCCAAGCAGCTGCTGGCCGGTGCGCTGGTCGCCGACGCCGCGATGGACCTGTTCGGCCTCGAAGAGCTGGACGTCTGTCCGTGGGCGCTGCGCGAGGGCATCATCCTGCGCCGTCTGGACACCATGGACAGTCCCACGGACCGGCGCCGACCGGAGCTCACTCCCTAGGACGGCGCCCCGTTCGGGGCGCGCTCCGCTTACGCTGTCTCCCGTGGTGCAACCAGCGGGCGAGGACGGAACGCGGGAGGATCGCGCTCCCGGGGACGGGCAGTCGCGGCCGGACGGCCCGCGCCGCCGGCTCGGCAAGGCGGTCAAGGGCGCCACCGCCGCGCAGGCCGCCAAGGCCGCCAAGGCGGCCCATCGCACCGCGAAGAAGGTCACCGCGAAGAAGGCCACCGCGCAGAAGTCCGCCGCGCAGAAGTCCGCCGCGCAGAAGTCCGCCGCGAAGAAGGCCATCGCGAAGGACGACACCACCGAGGGGACCGCGTCCGGCAGGACCGCGCCGAAGGACTCCACGCCGCATAAGGCCGCGCCGAGGAAAGCCGAGCCGAGGAAGGCCGCGTCGAAGCAGGCCGAGCCGAGCCAGGCCGAGCCGAAGCCGGCAGAGCGGCCGACGGAGAGGCCGACGGGGAAACCGAGCCGGTCCGCGACCGCATCCCCGACCGCAACCCCGTCCGCGACGCCCGCCCCCCGCAGGGCCGCCGCCAAGGCCGCACCGAAGGAGACCCGCACCGCCCGGGCCGCCGGCGCCGCCAAGGCGGCCGTCCAGTCGGTGCGCTCGGTCAAGGCCGCCCGCCGGGAGGCCGCCCGCCCGCCGCTGCTGCGCACCACCGACCGGCTGGTGCTGCCCAGGCACCCCGCCCTGCACATCCCCGACACCAAGGTGGTCCTGTCCACCGCCTCGGTGTACCCGGCGAGCACCGCCGTGGCGTTCGAGCTGGCCGCCAAGCTCGGCTACGACGGGGTCGAGGTGATGGTCTGGAACGACCCGGTCAGCCAGGACGTCGAGGCCCTGCGCCGGCTCTCCGACGCGCACCGGATGCCGATCCTGGCCGTGCACGCGCCCTGCCTGCTGATCACCCAGCGGGTGTGGACCACCGACCCGTGGACCAAGCTGGTCCGGGCCCGGGCGGCGGCCGAGAAGCTCGGCGCGAGTGCCGTCGTCGTCCACCCGCCGTTCCGCTGGCAGCGGCAGTACGCCCGGGACTTCGTCCAGGGCATCAACCGGATGGCGGGCGAGACCGACGTCCGCTTCGCCGTCGAGAACATGTACCCGTGGCGCTACCGAGACCGCGAGGTGCTGGCGTACGCGCCCGGCTGGGACGTCACCGACGAGGAGTACCGGCACTTCACGATCGACCTGTCGCACGTCGCGACCTCCCGGATCGACACCTTCGCCATGGTCGAGCGGATGGGCGACCGGCTCGCCCACGTGCACCTGGCCGACGGCAGCGGATCCGGCAAGGACGAGCACCTGATCCCCGGCCGCGGCAAGCAACCCTGCGCCGAGCTGCTGGAGCACCTCGCCCGCACCGGTTTCGACGGCCACGTGGTGCTGGAGGTCAACACCCGCCGCTCCGCGTCGCCCGCCGAACGGGAGGCCGATCTGGCCGAGGCACTGGCCTTCACCCGCTTGCACCTGGCCACCCCGTCGCACGTACGCTGAGCCCCGTGCGCCCCGCTGCGGGTGCGAACTTCCGCAAGGAGGGGGAGACATGACGGAGCAGCAGGACTACCGTGAGGCCGCCAGGAGCTTCGGGGCGGTGGCCGCCGAGTACGACCGGGCCCGCCCCGGCTACCCCGCGGAGCTGTTCGACGCGCTGGAGCGGCTGTGGGGCCGCGGCCTCAAGGGAGCGCGGGTCCTGGACGTCGGCGCGGGCACCGGCATCGCCACCCGGCTGCTGGCCGCCCGGGGTGCGGAGGTCGTCGCCGTCGAGCCCAGCTCCGGCATGGCGGCGCAGTTCCTGGCCTCCTCGCCCACGTTGCCGCTGGTCCGCGGCGGCGGGGACGACCTGCCCTTCCACGACGGCTCGGCCGACCTGATCACCTACGCCCAGGCCTTCCACTGGACGCACCCGGAGCGGGCGGTCCCGGAGGCGGTCCGGGTCCTGCGGCCGGGCGGCGCCATCGCCGTCTGGTGGAACGTCCACGACGAGACCGTGCCGTGGGTGCGCGCCCGGGACCGGCGGATGGCCGCCGCACTGCCCGCCCGCTACCGCGGCTACGGCGGGATCAGCAGCTTCACCGGCCACTTCGAGCCCGCCGGGCTCGCGGTGGAGCGGACGGTGCTGCACTGGGAGCGGCGGGTCACCGTCGACCACGTGCTGACCGACCTCACCTCCCGCTCGTACCTGGCGTCGCTGACGCCCGAGGAACGCGCGCCGGTGCTGGCGGCCGAGCGGGAGGCCATGTTCACCGAGTTCCCGGACGGCGTCGTGGTCGAGCCGTTCGCCCTCGACCTCACCGTGGCCGTCGCCCCGAGCTGACCGCACGCGCGCCGGCCGCACCCGTACACCCGTCCGCGACTCGCCGTCTGACCGCATCGCGGACGGCCCGTCGGCCGCCCGGACGGCGGGCGTAGGCTCGGTAGCCACAGCGGCCCCCGCACCCTCCCACCGGCGGGGCGCCGGCGAGAGCCCGAAGGAGTGGAGCACAGTGCCCGAGCTGA
Source organism: Kitasatospora sp. NPDC038210 (assembly GCF_055600605.1). Lineage (NCBI taxonomy): Bacteria > Bacillati > Actinomycetota > Actinomycetes > Kitasatosporales > Streptomycetaceae > Kitasatospora > Kitasatospora sp. NPDC038210. The sequence continues at coordinate 180,494 of NZ_JBVJYK010000003.1, forward strand.
GGTCCCGTACGGTCACCCACGGTCGCAACATGGCAGGCGCCCGGGCGCTTCTCCGGGCGGCCGGCGTAGCCCGCGAGGACTTCGGCAAGCCGATCATCGCGGTCGCCAACTCCTTCACCGAGTTCGTCCCCGGCCACACCCACCTCCAGCCGGTCGGCCGGATCGTCTCCGAGGCGATCAAGCAGGCGGGCGGCATCCCGCGCGAGTTCAACACCATCGCCGTGGACGACGGCATCGCGATGGGCCACGGCGGCATGCTCTACTCGCTGCCTTCGCGCGACCTGATCGCCGACTCGGTCGAGTACATGGTCAACGCGCACTGCGCGGACGCCCTGATCTGCATCTCCAACTGCGACAAGATCACCCCGGGCATGCTGATGGCCGCGCTGCGCCTGAACATCCCGACCGTCTTCGTCTCCGGCGGCCCGATGGAGGCCGGCAAGGCCACCCTGGTCGACGGCACCGTGCGCAAGCTCGACCTGGTCGACGCGATCTCGCAGGCCGTCAACGAGAACGTCTCCGACGAGGACATCGCGATCATCGAGGAGAACGCCTGCCCGACCTGCGGCTCGTGCTCCGGCATGTTCACCGCCAACTCGATGAACTGCCTCACCGAGGCCATCGGCCTCTCGCTGCCCGGCAACGGCTCGGTGCTCGCCACCCACACCGCCCGCCGGGCGCTGTACGAGCGGGCCGGGCACAACGTCGTCGAGATCGCGAACCGCTACTACGGCGGTGACGACGCCTCCGTCCTGCCCCGCGCGATCGCCACCCGCGCCGCCTTCGAGAACGCCATGGCCCTGGACATCGCCATGGGCGGCTCGACCAACACGATCCTGCACCTGCTCGCCGCCGCCCAGGAGGCCGAGCTGGACTTCGACATGCGGGCCATCGACGCGATCTCCCGCAAGGTGCCTTGCCTGTCCAAGGTCGCGCCCAACGGCTCGTACTACATGGAGGACGTCCACCGGGCCGGCGGCATCCCCGCGATCCTCGGCGAGCTGTACCGCGGCGGGCTGCTCAACGAGGACGTCCACACCGTCCACGCCGACTCGCTCGCCGAGTGGCTGAAGACCTGGGACGTGCGCGGCGGCTCGCCCTCCGCCGAGGCCGTCGAGCTGTGGCACGCCGCGCCCGGCTGCGTCCGCTCCGCCGAGGCCTTCTCCCAGTCCGAGCGCTGGGAGTCGCTGGACACCGACGCCGCCAAGGGCTGCATCCGCAGCGTCGAGCACGCCTACAGCGTCGAGGGCGGCCTGGCCGTGCTGTACGGCAACCTCGCCGAGGACGGCTGCATCGTGAAGACCGCCGGCGTGGACGAGTCGATCTGGACGTTCAGCGGCCCGGCCGTCGTGGTCGAGTCCCAGGAGGACGCGGTCGAGGCGATCCTGGCCAAGCGGGTCAAGGAGGGCGACGTCGTCGTCATCCGCTACGAGGGCCCCAAGGGCGGCCCGGGCATGCAGGAGATGCTCTACCCGACCTCCTTCCTCAAGGGCCGCGGCCTCGGCAAGGCCTGCGCGCTGGTCACCGACGGCCGCTTCTCCGGCGGCACCTCGGGCCTGTCCATCGGCCACGCCTCCCCGGAGGCGGCCTCCGGCGGCACCATCGCCCTGGTCGAGGACGGCGACACCATCGCCATCGACATCCCCGGCCGGACGATCTCCCTGGAGGTCCCGGAGGAGGTCCTGGCCGAGCGCCGCCGCACCCTGGAGGCCGCGGGCGGCTACCGCCCGAAGAACCGCGACCGCCAGGTCAGCCAGGCCCTGCGCGCCTACGCCGCGATGGCCACCTCGGCCGACAAGGGCGCCGTCCGCGACGTGACCAAGCTCGGCTGAGACCGGGCAGGACCCGCCGGTACGAGGAGGAGCCGTTCCGCAGGCCGGGACGGCTCCTCCGTCGTTCGCGGCGGTCGGGTGATAATCGACGGCGTGAGCGAGCAGCCCCCCACCCCCGCCCCCGAGGCCGCCGGAGCCCCCGTGGCGGCCGCGGCCCCCAGGGCCGTCGGCGGCCCCGAGCCGGAACCGATCCGCTGGTTCGGCACCAGCTGGCTGAACCGGGACGGCGGCTACTGGCTGCGCCGGGTCGCCGTGTCCTTCGGTGCGCTGGTCGCGACGGCCGCGGTGGTGCTGCTGCTGCGCTTCGGCGTCGAGGGCATCGCCCTCTCCGACAACGGGACCTTCGTCAACGGGCTGCTGACCGTCGCCATCGCGGTCTGCTCGATGATGTCCGTCCGGCGCACCTGGAAGCTGCTCACCGAGGGCAAGGACCGGCTGACCGGCTGGATGGCCGAGGACAAGTCGCTCGGCGCGGTCTGGCTCATCGGCAGCGCCGGCGCCCTGGCCGCCTACTTCGCCCGCAGCCTGGTCGAGGCGCCCGGCGAGGCGGTGCAGCGCGCCTCCTACCAGCGGGCCGTCGCCCGGTACGAGAAGCGCCGGGCCGGCCGCAGCGGCCGGCCCTCCGACGCGCAGCCGAGCCGGGCCAAGCGCAAGCGCTGACGCGGCCCGGCTGCGCCCCGGCCGGGGTTCAGCTGCGGCTCGCCGTCCCGCACTGCTCGTTCGGGGCGATGTCCTTGCTCCGGTCGTACGGGTCGCTGGTCGGTCCGGTCGGTGCCGGGTCGTGATCGGCGAACTGCGGGAACTGCGGGTGCAGGAAGCCGTCGTAGATGTCGCAGGAGCTGTTGCCCACGTCGGACTGCGTCTTGGCGAAGACCAGCTTCTTCGCGTCGACCTTGTAGCGCTTCGGGTCGTAGAAGCGGAAGTCGTCGACCTTGCGGACGATCGTGCGGGCCGTCCGGGTGCTGCCCGTGTTGTCGGCGGCCGGGACGACCAGGCCGACGGGCTTGGCGGTGCCGCCCGGGGCGGTGCCGGGCGGCGTGGCGCCCTGCGTGCGGCGGGCCGAGGCCAGCTTCTCCGCGTCGGGGCCCGGCTGCAGCGGGTAGACGAAGGTGAAGTCGGTGTGCACCAGCACGCCCCCGTCACCGTCCCCCTCGATGCTCATCCGGCCCTGGACCTTGACGGTGCCGCCGACCAGGGCGGCCTCGCGCGGGTCGAAGCGGGTGAACCAGTCCGTCGGGTCGGTGCCCTTGCCGGGGTGGTCGAGGGCGGCGACGGCGGAGGCCCGCTCCTCGTGGTCGAGCATCGCCAGGGCGGCCTCCGGGCGGGCGCCGGCGATCACCTGGGGGTCGAGGTCGGCGGCCGTCAGGTAGGCCTTGACCGACTGGAGCTGGGCGGCGACCTCGTCGGCGGAGAAGACGCCGATGGCCTTGGCGTCGGGCAGCACGAAGGCCTCCGCACCGTTCGGCCAGCCCTCGGCGGGGGAGCCCTTCCACGGGTGGTCGACGGTCGGCGTGTCGTCGGGGGCGGTCGGCGGTGCCGAGGTCGGCCTGGCCGTCTCCGGGTCGACGGTCGGCACCGGTCCGGCCGAGGACGAGTTGCCCCCGTAGTGGTCGGAGTACCAGCGGCGCAGCCCGTCGATGTTCAGCGCCGCGAGCAGGACGGCGACGGTCAGCACGACGTACAGCGGCGTGCGCCACTGCAGTCGGCGGCGCGGGCGCGGGTCGCCCCAGGGGTCGAGCGCCGGCTGCTTCGGCTTGCGGCCGAAACGGCGCGCGGGGGCCGGGCCGTCGTTGACCGAGCGGCGGCCGCCCGGGTCGACCGGCGGGGTGTGCTTCCACCGGGCGGCCAGCATGCGGGTGCGCCCGCTCTGCTCGGCGACGGTGGCGTTGCGGACGAACTCCTCGTCCAGGACGAGGTCGGCGAACGGGTCCTTCGCACCCGTTCCGGACGGGTCGGACCCGCCCGGCTCGTCGCCCCTGGTGGGGCGCGGTTCCGGATCTTCGGCTATCGGCATCGCGCCAGTATGACGACGGGGGGTGACGATGCGTCGATCGGGGGCACACCGGGTGGTGAACGCGTGCGCACCGGGTGGTGGTTCAGCCCGTTTCGCCCGGGTTCACCCCGGCCCGCCCGGAACCGCGCCGGGCGTCAGTCCTTGTCCCGGGCCTGCTTGACCGAGCCCACCACCCCGGCGATCGCCAGCAGGATGCCGGCCGGCAGCAGCGAGACGAAGAAGGCGCCGAACAGGCCGGCGTCGCCGAGGAACAGCTGCGCCAGGGTGTTCAGGACGAGCAGCCCGCCGGCCGCCGGGAGCGCCGACTGCCACGGGTGGTCGTTCGCCCAGCGGCGCAGTCGTCGGTCGGCGGTGTCGCGGCGCAGTTGCCCGCCGACGGTGCCGACCAGGAAGAAGAAGAACAGGGCCCAGCCGGCCGGTCCGGCCAGCATGCTCAGCGACCAGTTCCCGGAGATCGCCTCGATCCCCAGGGATGTCGCCCCCACCACCGCACCGACCCCCGCGGCCGTCCGCCACGGGCCCACGGTCGCCGAGGCGACGGCGAGTTGCCGGTTCTCACGTCGGGACATTTCGTCGTGTGCCATGGTTCAACGGTGCGCCCGCCCGGCCCCGGAGGCCATAGGGGAACCCCCTGGTTTTCTCCCTAGGGGCGCACGGGCGGCGGGCTCCGCCGCCCGTCCCCCGCGCCTGGCCCGGGCCCCGCAGCCCGCCCGGCCCCGCCGCCCGTCCCCCGGCCCGGCCGCGCACCCCTCCCGGTCCCGCCGCCCACCCCGCCCGGTCCCGGGCGACCACGGACCGGACGGTCCCGCCTGGCCCCGCCGCGCGGTGCGAGGATGGCCGCAGTACCGAGGCAAGGAGCGGACCATGGGCAGCAGCGCAGCACACGGACAGAAGATCGCCTTCCTGGGCACCGGCAAGATCGGCGAGGCCCTGCTCTCCGGTCTGCTGCGGGCCGGCAAGAGCCCCGCGGACGTCCTGGTGACCGCCCGCCGCCCCGAGCGCGCGGCCGAACTCGCCGCCCGGTACGGGGTGGTGGCCGTCTCCAACACCGAGGCCGCCAAGCTCGCCGACACCCTGATCCTCGCGGTCAAGCCGCAGGACATGGGCACCCTGCTGGAGGAGCTGGCCCCGCACGTCGGCGCGGACCGGCTGGTGATCTCGGCCGCGGCCGGCGTCCCGACCGCCTGGTTCGAGGAGCGGCTCGCCGCCGGGACCCCGGTGGTCCGGGTGATGCCCAACACGCCGGTCCTGGTGGACGAGGGGATGAGCGTCATCTCCGGCGGCTCGCACGCCACCGAGGAGCACCTGGCGCGCACCGAGGAGATCTTCAGCTCGGTCGGCAAGGCGCTGCGGCTGCCCGAGTCCCAGCAGGACGCGGCCACCGCGCTCTCCGGCTCGGGCCCGGCCTACTTCTACTTCCTGGTCGAGGCGATGACCGACGCCGGGATCCTGCTCGGCCTGCCCCGCCAGGTGGCGCACGACCTGATCGTGCAGTCCGCGATCGGCGCATCGGTGATGCTGCGGGACTCCGGCGAGCACCCGGTGAAGCTGCGCGAGGCGGTCACCTCCCCGGCCGGCACCACGATCTCGGCCATCCGCGAGCTGGAGAACCACGGCGTGCGGGCCGCGCTGCTGGCCGCCCTGGAGGCGGCCCGGGACCGCTCCCGGGAGCTGGCCTCCGGCGGGAAGTAGTACGCCCGGACCCTGCGCGACCCCTCCCGCAATCGCGGCGCACCGCCTACGCTCTCGCCAACATCGTCCTACCGGCCGGTAGCGAGGACGCCAGGAGGCCCGTGTGGAGGTCCGTATGAGTGCCGCGCCGTCCGACGTCCCGCCCGGCCTGAGGGTCGGGCGGGCCGCGCTCGCCGTCAGCTTCCTGCTGCAGGGCACCACCTTCGCCCTGCTGGTCACCTGCATCCCGGAGATCCAGCACCGGTACGGGCTGAGCGACGGGCTGCTGCCGGTCTTCCTGGCGGCCGTGCCGATCCTGGCCGGGGTCGGCTCGATCACCTCCGAGCAGCTGGTGAAGCGCACCGGCGCGCGGGCGGTGCTGAGAGTGGTCCAGCCGGCCGTCTGCCTGAGTCTGGCGGCCGTCGGGCTCGGCGATGCGCTGTGGCAACTCGCCCTCGCCCTGGGGGCGTTCGGGCTGCTGGTGGGGGCGCTGGACGCCAGTATGAACATGCTCGGGGTGGGCCTGCAGCACCGCTACGGCCGCTCGATCATGATCGGCTTCCACGCCGCGTTCAGTCTGGGCGGCATCGTCGGCGCCGTCCTGGCGGGCCTCGGTTCGCACTACGACCTGGGGCTGCCGGTGCTGTTCGGCTCGGCCGTCGCGGTGATCGCCCCGCTCGCGGTGGTCACCGGCACGCTCCCCCGGCCTTCGGCCGGGGGGACCCCCACCGCCGGCCCGGACGAACTCGGGGACGCCGTCCGGGAGGCCGCCGAGGCCGCCGCCCGGTCCGTCCCCTGGCGGCCGCTGCTGCCGCTCTGCCTGGCGATGGCCTTCGCGTACATCGCCGACGCCTCGGTCTCCAACTACAGCGTCAAGTACCTCACCGACGGCCTGGGCAGCCGGGAGGACCTCGCCAAGCTCTCCTACCTCGGCTACATGGTCGCGATGCTGCTCGGCCGTGCGGCGGGCGACCGTGCGGTGCAGCGCTTCGGCGCCGTCCCGGTGGTCCGGGGCGGTGCGGCGCTGGCCGCGCTCGGGTTCGGGCTGGCGGCGGTCGCACCCGCCCCCTGGGCGGGGATCGCCGCCTTCACCCTGCTCGGCTTCGGCATCTGCGCGATCATCCCGCAGGTCTTCGCGGCCGGCGGCCGGCTCTTCCCGGCCGACTCGGACGCCGCGGTGGCCCGGCTCAACCTCTTCAACTACGCGGGTTTCCTGCTCGGTTCGCCGCTGGTCGGGGCGATCGCCGACGCGAGTTCGTACCGCTGGGCCCTGCTCGCCCCGATGCTGCTGGTGCTCGCCGTGCTGCCGCTGGCCGACCGGTTCGCCCCGGCGCCGGTGTTGGCCCCCGCTCCCGCCGGGTGAGGGCGGGAGCGGGGGCGGCGGGCCGCGGGGCAGGGGTCGGCCGGGATCAGCCGAGGATCGTGGTCTCCATCCCGGTCACACCGTAGGGCCAGCCCTGGTCCTTGGCCGAGGTGGTGCCGCCGACCTGGCCGAACTCGTAGTAGACGTAAGGCGCCCAGTTCACCGTGTACGGCGTGGTGACGCTCCACGGCGGGGCGTCGGAGATCTTCACGGTGAGCGTGACGGTCTTGGTGGCGCCCGGTGCGATCGGCGCGTCGAAGTGGAAGTTGGCGCTGTTCCCGTTGATCACGCAGTCGACGGTGTCGCCGGTGCAGCCGGTGACGGTGAAGGCGCCGGCCTGCGAGTTGGCCGGCCAGGTCGGCTGGACGGCCTCGTAGGCGAAGTAGATGTCGCTGGTCTCGGTATTGGTGAGCGACAGCGTCAGGGTCAGCTGGTCCCCGGCCTTCGCGGTCGACTTGTCGACGGCGAAGGCGGTCCCGTTGACCGCGGCGGAGGCCGGCTGGGCGGCGAAGAGCAGGCCAAGTCCCAGTATTGCAGCGAGAATTACCCCAAGGCGTTGCACGCTGAATGGCTTCATGGCGGAGAGGATATGGAGGCGCGGAGCGTTTGTCTGTACCGCCTCAACAAAGCACCTCCACGACTGTCGCACAGCTGCACCACGACTGCCGTACCCCGCCCGCGCAACCGGAGCCCCGCCGCCGCCCCGGCGCGCCCTGGCGGCGGCCCGCCCGCCGCCACCCGCTACGGTGGAGGCCATGCCCGAAGCCGAGCGTGACACCCCCTGCGGCCTGCACCTCTTCTGGGACGAGGCCGTCACCGCCTACGACTTCGGCCCCGGCCACCCGATGGACCCGACCCGGCTCGCCCTCACCATGCGCCTGGTCGAGGCGCTCGGGCTGAACGGCGGCCCCGGGGTGAGCGTCCGGTCCGCACCGCCCGCCGGTGAGTCCACCCTGCAGCTGGTGCACACCCGGGAGTACGTCGAGGCGGTCAAGCACGCCGCCGCCCACCCCGAGCTGACCGACACCCGGCACGGCCTCGGCACCGACGACAACTGGGCCTTCCCCGCGGTCCACACGGCCTCCGCGCTGATCGCCGGCCAGTCGGTGGCCGCCGCCGAGGCGGTCTGGCGCGGCGAGACCCCGCACGCCGTCAACTTCGCCGGCGGGCTGCACCACGCGATGCCCGGCAAGGCCTCCGGCTTCTGCGTCTACAACGACCCCGCGCTGGCCATCGCCCGGTTGCTCGAACTCGGTGCCGAGCGGGTCGCCTACGTCGACGTGGACGTCCACCACGGCGACGGCGTCCAGGAGGCCTTCTGGAACGACCCCCGGGTGCTGACCGTCTCCCTGCACGAGCACCCCGCCACGCTCTTCCCGCAGACCGGCTGGCCGATGGAGACCGGCGGCCCGGACGCCCCCGGCTCCGCCGCCAACCTGCCGCTGCCGGCCGGCACCGGCGACACCGGCTGGCTGCGCGCCTTCCACGCCCTGGTGCCCGAGCTGCTCGACGCCTTCCGGCCGCAGGTCCTGGTCACCCAGCACGGCGCGGACACCCACCTGGAGGACCCGCTCGCCCACCTCGCCGTCACCGTGGACGCCCAGCGGCTGATCGCCGAGGAACTGCACGACCTCGCCCACCGGCACGCCGACGGCCGCTGGGTGGCCACCGGAGGGGGCGGCTACGCCGTGGTCGACGTCGTCCCGCGCACCTGGACCCACCTGGTCGCCACCGCCGCCGGACGGCCCGTCGACCCGGCCGCCGAGACCCCCGAGTCCTGGCGCGCCGAGGTCTACCGCCGCACCCGCCGCCCGGCCCCGCTGCGGATGACCGACGGCGCCCGCCCGGCCTGGCGCGACTTCGACGCGGGTTACGATCCGGCCGACCGGCTCGATCAGGCCATTCTTGCCAGCCGCCGCGCGGTGTTCCCCCACCACGGCCTCCTGGCCTGAACCCGGCGCCCCGGCCGGGCGCCCGCGGGGCACCGGCCGGGCCGTGCGTACGCGGGGCGGTCCGATCCGCCGATCGGCTACGTACTGCAACAGTCCTATCTCTCACCGTACGAGGACTGCACCTCCCCTCTTCCCACTGGTACCACGCATAACTACTCTGGGGATACACGTGTGCCGGTGGAGTCACCGGAGGGGAAGCCGGTGCCTTGCACACGGGTAAGGGTCGGGTGATGGTCATGAGTTCCGTGGAGCGTCCCCTGCAGGAAGTCGTCTTCCTGACCGTGGCGGAGGTCGCCGCGGTCATGCGGGTGTCCAAGATGACGGTGTACCGCCTGGTGCACAGCGGCGAGCTGCCGGCCATCCGGGTCGGACGGTCCTTCCGGGTGCCCCAGCAGGCGGTGCACGAGTACCTCAAGGAGTCGTACGTGCGGCTTGAGAGCGCGTAGCACCGGGCCGGCGGAGCCGGATCCGCAGCCGCGGATCCGGCTCCGTTCGCCCCGGATTTCCCGCGAGTTTCCCGGTTGCCGGGAGTGCGATTTACAGCCCCGGCCACGCGGACGGTAGGCTAGGCCCTCACGTCAGTCGTATGGACTCCGTCTCTCACGGACGAGAGTCTCAGTGAGCGAGGGTTGTTCCGTGGGCTCTGTCATCAAGAAGCGTCGCAAGCGTATGGCCAAGAAGAAGCACCGCAAGCTTCTGAAGCGGACCCGCGTGCAGCGTCGCAACAAGAAGTAAGCGCCCCCGGCCGCGCCCAGCGCGCCCAGCGCTTCCACCGCCCGCCCGGGCCCTCGCGGCCCGGGCGGGCGGTGTCGTTTCACGGCCCGGCGGGGCGGCGCGGTACGGTGCACGCAGGCCGCTCGGGTCGAGGGAAATGGGGTGCAGCACCGTGGGCGTGGTCGTGCTCGTCACCGGCGTGGCACGCCATCTCGGTGCCCGCTTCGTCGCCGAGGTCCGCCGCCGTCCGGGTGTGGACCTGGTCGTCGGCGTGGACGTGCAGCCGCCCGGGACGCCGGCCGAGGAGCCGCCCGGCCCGGCCGCCCCGTACCGCTTCCACCAGCTCGACCTGCGCCGACCGGCGCTGTCCCGGGTGCTCGCCGAGCACCAGGTGGACACCGTGGTGCACCTCAGCGTCAGCGCCACCGGCCTGGGCTCCACCAACCGCTCCGCGGTGAAGGAGGCCAACGTCATCGGCACCATGCAGCTGCTCGGCGCCTGCCAGAAGGCGCCAGGGGTGCGCCGGCTGGTGGTGAAGTCCACCACCGGCGTGTACGGCTCCGCCCCCCGCGACCCGGCGGTGTTCAGCGAACGGATCCAGCCGAAGACCCCGCCCGGCGGTGGCTTCGCCAAGGACGCCTCGGAGGTCGAGGGCTACGTCCGCGGCTTCTCCCGGCGCCGCCCGGACGTCGCGGTGACGGTGCTGCGCTTCGCCAACATCGTCGGCCCGAACCCGGACACCCCGCTCAGCGAGTACTTCGCGCTGCCGGTGCTGCCGACCGTCCTCGGCTACGACCCCAGGCTGCAGTTCGTCCACGAGGACGACGCCGTCGCCGTGCTCTGCCGGGCCGTCGGCGAGCCCGAGCCGGGCACCGTCAACACCGGCACCTTCAACGTGGCGGGGGAGGGCGTCCTGCTGCTCTCCCAGTGCGCCCGCCGGCTGGGCCGGCCCACCCTGCCGCTGCTGCTGCCCGCGGTCAGCTGGATGGCCGTCCTGGCCCGCCAGACCCGGCTGGTGGACGTCTCGCCCGAGCAGCTGCGGCTGCTCACCCACGGCCGGGTGGTGGACACCACGCGGCTGCGCGAGACCTTCGGCTACCGCCCGGCGTTCACCACCCCCGAGGCCTTCGCCGACTTCGCCGCCGCCGTGGGCCCGGGCCTGCTGCCGCCCGAGCGGCTGGCCGCCGTCGCCGACCGGCTGGCCGCGCTGCTCGGCCCGGAGGGGGCCGACCCCGCCGCGCCGGGCGCCGTACCGAACCGCCCCCGCCGACCGAGGAGCTGAACCCGCGATGAGTGCCGCAGCCGAGAACGCGTCGGGCGAGGCCAAGGTGATCCCGATCGAATCCGCCCCCAGCTGGACCGGACCCGAGGGCCCCGGCCTGGCCGACCGGCTCGCCGGGGCGGTCGGCGGGGCGCTGTCGGGGCCGCTCGGCCCGGCGGCCGCCCGGCTGTTCGGCAAGGGGTGGGAGGGTCGCGCCGCGGAGGGGCTCGCCTTCCTGCGCCGCCGGGTCACCGGGGACTACGAGGTGGACGAGTTCGGCTTCGACCGCGAGCTCACCGAGGAGGTGCTGCTCTCCCTGCTGCGTCCGCTGGCCGAGAAGTACTTCCGGATCGACGTCCAGGGCGTGGAGAACATCCCGGCCGAGGGCGGCGCGCTGATCGTCGCCAACCACTCGGGGACGATCCCGCTGGACGCGCTGATGACCCAGGTGGTCATCCACGACCACCACCCGAACCGGCGGCACCTGCGGATGCTCGCCGCCGACCTGGTCTTCGTGCTGCCCGGCGTCAACGAGCTGGCCCGCAAGGCCGGCCACACCCTGGCCTGCAACGAGGACGCGCAGGCGCTGCTGGAGCGCGGCGAGGTGGTCGGGGTCTGGCCGGAGGGCTTCAAGGGCATCGGCAAGCCCTTCTCCGAGCGCTACAAGCTGCAGCGGTTCGGCCGCGGCGGCTTCGTGGCCTCGGCGCTGCGGGCGCGGGTGCCGATCGTGCCGTGCTCGATCGTCGGGGCGGAGGAGACCTACCCGATGATCGGCAACGTGAAGACGCTGGCCCGGTTGCTGGGCCTGCCGTACGTGCCGATCACGCCGACCTTCCCCTGGCTGGGCCCGCTCGGGGTGCTGCCGCTGCCGACCAAGTGGACGATCCGCTTCGGCGAGCCGATCGCCACCGACGGGTACCCGGCAGAGGCGGCGGACGACCCGATGCTGGTCTTCGACCTGGCCGACGAGGTGCGCGAGACCATCCAGCACACGCTCTACCAGCTGCTGGTGCAGCGGCGCTCGGTGTTCTTCTGACCCCTTCCCCGTGCGGGAGGCCGGAAGGACCGCCGTACGGGAGCACGGAACGGGCCCGGCGGATATCGCACTCCGCAGGGCCCGCTCCGTGCCGTCGGTGTGCCGTCAGCCGCCGAGGATCCGCAGCCCGGGCAGCAGGCCCGGGACCAGCGGGGGAACCTCGACGCCCTGCTGCCGGGCCCCGTCCGGGACACCGGGGGTGCCGGACGGCTGCGGCACCTGCGGCGGGGCCGCGTCGGCGCTCGGCGAGGGCTTGGCGCCGGTGAGCCCGTTGGTGAGGTCGCCGACCAGCCCGTTGACGGCGTCCGGGGCGCTGGTGGGCAGGGTGCTCGGCAGGCCGGCGCCCTTGCCGCCGCTGCCGGTCGCGCCGGCACCGGGGCCGACCGGGGCGGTGGTGCCGGGGCGGTTGCCGCCGGTGGCGCCGCTGTCCGGGGCCTGGCCGCCGCCCTGCGTGGCGCCGGAGCCGTCGGCCGGGGCACCGGCGGGGGAGCCGCCCGTCGAGTCGGCGGAGCCGCCGCCCGCTCCGGAGCCCGGCGACCCACCGTTCTTGCCGGAGGGCTGGACCAGGCGCAGGGGCGCGACGTCCTCGCTTATGTCGTCGAAGAGCTGGCTCACCAGGGAGGCCTGCTGGGTGAGCTGGGAGGGCAGCTTGCCCTGCAGCTCGGTCCAGCGGCCGTCCTCGTCGTGGGCGAAGCCGGCCAGCGCGCGCATCGGGTCGAGCGACCCGTTGCTGCGGTAGACCGAGCGCAGCAGCTCGCGGCCCTTGAGGGCGTCCGCGTGCATGTCGTCCAGGGCGCGGCGGACCTGCTCGACGGTGGCCGGGCTCAGTGCGCCGGCCGGGCCGGTGCGGCCGACCAGGACCTTGGCCTCGCCGAGCCGGGTGGCGGCGTTGTCGAGCAGCAGCTCACCGCGCTCGGCGTCGGAGCCGGCGAAGTCGAGCCGCAGCCCTTCGAGGCCGCGCTTCAGCCCGTACAGCGTGTCCCCGGGAACCGCTCCGGTGCTCGCGGCGGCCGCACCGGCCAGGCTGCCGACGGCGAGCCCGGCGACGAGTCCGCCGATCGCGAACCGGCGGCTCCACCGGCCGCGCGGCGCCGACCGGATCGCCCGGTGGCGGCGCTGGCGGGGCACCGCGGCGCCCGGTCCGCCGGCGAAGGCCTGCTCGAACGCGGCCATCAGCTGGGCGCGTTGGACCGTCCGGACCTCCCGGTCCAGTACCGGTCCGGGCAGCGCTCCCAGCACGTCGGTCAGGCCGACCAGTTCGGCCATCGCGGCCGAACCGGGGCCGGTGCCTGCGGTGTTGGCCGATTCCGCGTCGGTTGCAGCGCGTTGCTCCGTCCGGTGGGCCTCCAGCGCCTCGGCGAAGGCCTTCGCCCGCCGGTGCTCCAGCACGTTTGCCGTCACGGGCCACACCTCCCTTCGTCGTTGTCGACACCCTGGCCCGCCGGACGGTTGCCCCGGCTGGCCAAAGCCACTCCATCGGGTGACGGGTCGCAATTCGGCTTGACCGTACGCCTGGTGGAGGCTTGCACGCTGGCCAACGATCGGTGCGGGCGGTCGGTTACGCACGGCTGATCATCGGACCGACCGTTCACTCTGACGTGTCGGTCGGGCGTGGACGGTGACGGCCGGCCGGGCGGCCCTCCGGCTGTGTCCCCCGCGGTCACGGTCGGCTCATCGGGCGTCGGGCGGCAGCAGCCGCGCCAGCGTCCGTACGGCGCGGTACTGGAGGGTCTTGATGGCGCCCTCGTTCTTGCCCATGATCCGGGCGGTCTCCGCGACCGAGAGTCCCTGCAGGAAGCGCAGGGTGACGCACTCCTGCTGCTGCGGGTTGAGCCGGCGCACCGCGTCCAGCAGGGCGGCGTTGGAGAGCGACTCCAGCACCGACTCCTCCGGGCTGCGCTCGCACTCGTTGGAGTCGAGCATCTCGCCGGTGGTGACCTCCAGCCGGAAGCGGCTGGACTTGAAGTGGTCGGCGACCAGGTTGCGGGCGATGGTGACCAGCCAGGCGCCGAAGTCCCGGCCCTGCCAGGTGAAGGTGCCGATCCGGCGCAGCGCGCGCAGGAACGTCTCGCTGGTGAGGTCCTCGGCCGTGGCCCGGCTGCCGACCCGGTAGTAGATGTACCGGTAGACGGTGTCCGCGTAGTGGTCGTAGAGCCGGCCGAAGGCCTCGCTCTCGCCGGCCTGGGCCCGCTCGACCAGCTCCATGATCGGGTTGTGCTCGGTCTCGTAGCCGGGGCCGGTCGCGGTCCGGGAGCGGCCGCGCCCGAGGCCGGCGCCGCCGGTGCGACCGCGCGAGCCGGTGCCGGCCGAGCCGGCGGCGGTGGTGCGCAGCGCCAGGCCGGGGCCGTGGTGGTGGCCGAACGACCCTCCGGCGGGCACGAGTTGGGGCGAGGCGGCGAGCTGGCTGCGGAGCAGGCTGCGCAGCAGGTCCAGGCCGGTGGAGATCTGCCGCTCGGCGGTGGGCCGGTCGTGGTGGCCGGTGCGGGGGCGCAGGGGCGCGGACGACGGGCGGGAGGGTGCAGGCGCGTCGTTCCGGACGGGTGGGTACACGGGACTCCCAGAGGCAGAACTGTGGACGGATCACCTCCGCCTGCGCGGAGAGCACTCCCCGAAGCGTCCGTTCGAGCGGGACGTGTGGGGACGTGCATCCAGGAGAGAATAACGCTTTGTGCAATGACAGCTACACCGTGTGGTCGAAGTGGTCGTTTGGGATCCATTTGTTGCGCATATTCGGCTGACACTGACCGGAGCTGTCGGCGTTCATCCGGCTCAACGTGATCGAACAGGCGCTCAGGGTGACCAATTCGGCGGTCCGGGGGGCCGTTTCCCAGCCTTGGGGCTCGGCAACCCCTGACTTTCCCGGTCTGGCGAACGATCAGAACCGGTCACCGGCTGACAGGTTCGCGCATCGGCCCTTGACCGTGTTGCGCCGGAAGGGAGTTCGCCCGTACGAGCGGCCAGGTCAGGGCCCTGGTTGACGTCCGGTCACCCGCGCGGGCGAGCGCGTCGGGTGACGCTGCGGGAGCCCGTGTGACGGCTCCGGCGGCGGAGTGCGGCGGAGGGCGGCGATGGCCTCAGGCGCGCCGGTGTCGCCGGTGCAGGGCCACCGCGGCCGCCGTCGCGCCCGCCAGCACCCCGACCGCGGCCGCCGCCGGCAGCCCCACCTTGGCCGCCTTCCGGCCGGTGCGGAAGTCCCGCACCCGCCACCCCTGGGCCCGGGCGTGGCGGCGCAGCGCGCCGTCCGGGTTCACCACGTACGGGTGGCCGACCAGCGAGAGCATCGGGATGTCGTTGGCCGAGTCGCTGTACGCGGCGCAGCGGTCGAGGTCGAGGCGCTCGCGGCGGGCCAGCGCCCGGACGGCGGCGGCCTTGGCCGGGCCGTGCAGCATGTCGCCGACGAGTCCGCCGGTGTAGAGGCCGTCCCGGGCCTCGGCGACGGTGCCGAGCGCGCCGGTCATGCCGAGCCGCCGGGCGATGATCCGGGCCACCTCCAGCGGGGCGGCGGTGACCAGCCAGACCCGCTGGCCGGCGTCCAGGTGCATCTGGACCAGCGCGCGGGTGCCCGGCCAGATCTTGTCCGCGACGACCGGTTCGAAGATCTCCTCGCAGATCTCCTCCAGGTCGGCGGTGCGCTTGCCGGCGACGATGCCGAGGGCGGTGTTCCGGGCGTCCGAGATGTGGTCCGGGTCCTCGGCGCCGTGCAGCCGGAACCAGGCCTGCTGCCAGGCGAACCGGGCGATGTCGCGGCGGGTGAGGAAGCCGCGGCGGAAGAGGCCGACGCCGAGGTAGAAGATCGCGGCGCCGCGCAGGATGGTGTTGTCGCAGTCGAAGAAGGCGGCGGCGCGGGGGTCGTCCTGGTCCGGGGTGTGGTTCCCGGCCGGGGCCTTGGGCGCCTTCCCGGGCTTGGCCGGGGCCTGGCCGTCCGCGGCGGCCGGTGCGTCCCCGGTGGTCGGGGTGTCCCCGGCGGCCTGCGCGTCCGCCCCGGGGGCGTCCGCCACTCCGGGCTCGGCCCGCAGCGCGGCCTCCGCCGCCTCGGCCGCGGCCTCGCCCGCCAGGGCGCTCCGCTCGCTGGTGGAACGTCTTGCCTGGGTGAGCCTTCGGAGCACGGCCATGGCACCGAGCATAGCCAGCCGGGCGCGGAGCGGCCGTGACGGTGCCGTGCCCGTGAGGTGAACAGCTCCACCGCGCGCGGGGGCGGGCGCCCCGTGGGCGCAGAATGGGGCGGTGAGCCCACTGCTGCGACGTAAGAGCCCCGATCCCACGGACCGTACCGTGACCCTGGTCGGCAAGCCCGGCTGCCACCTGTGCGACGAGGCCCGCGAGGTGATCGTCCGGGTGGCGGGCGAGCTGGGGGCGTCCTTCGAGGAGAAGGACATCACCCAGGACGAGGAGCTGTACCGCCGCTACTGGGAGCAGATCCCGGTCACCCTGGTCGACGGGCGCCAGCACGACTTCTGGCGGGTCGACGAGCGCCGGCTGCGCGCGGCCCTGGGCGGCTGACGGCCCGGCGCGGGTGCTCGCGCCCCCGCCACTCGGCGGGGGCGCTTCGCCGAATCGTTGCCAAAGACACTCCGTTTCGGCCCCGGCCGGGGCGCCTTGGTCGGCTTACGATCGAACGCGTTTGCGCCCGTGGGGGGCTGAGCACACGAGGAGTGCCGCCATGCTTCCCGGTCCGACCCCCGGCACGCCCGAAGCCCCGTCCGGGGCCCGGGGCTTCGCCGTGGTGGACGTGGAGGCGACCGGCCGCAGCCCGTGGCGGCACCGCGTGGTCGAGGTCGCGGTCGTGCTGCTCGACGAGCGGCTGTGCCCGGAGGGCGAGTTCGCCACCCTGCTGGACCCGCTGGGCCCGGTCGGCCCGACCCATGTGCACCGGATACGCCAGTGCGACGTCGAGGGCGCCCCGCGCTTCCGCGAGATCGCCCCGCAGCTGCTGGAGCTGCTGGCCGGCCGGGTGCTGGTCGGCCATCACGTCAGCTGCGACCACGCCTTCCTCGATCGCGAGTTCGCCCGGATCGGGGTGCCGCTGCCGCCCGTCCCGCTGCTGTGCACGATGCGACTGGCCCGCGCCCACCTGCCGGAGGCCCGCAGCCACGGCCTGGCGGCCTGCGTGGAGGCGGCGGGCCTGGGCTGGTACCCGGCGCACACCGCCCTCGGCGACGCCCGGGTGACGGCCGAGCTGCTGCGGCACTGCCTGGGCGCCCCCTCCTGTCCGCCGGGCGACTGGGCGGGCCCGCTGCGCGAGGCGGCCCGGGTGCCCTGGCCGCGGCTGGGCGGGGCCCGCTCCGGCCCGTCCGGCGCGGCCGTCCCGCTGCTGCGCCGGGAGGCGCCGTACGGCCCCTGGCTGCCCGGTGCGCAGGCCCCGGAGGTCGTTCTGACACACGCCGGTGCTATGGGCTCGATGGCGTGATGCGCATCACTGTGCGGGGACAAATCGGACACCATCTTTGTGCACACGTTCACAAACGCATAGCCTGGCTGCCAAAGCCCAGCTTCACCCACAGGAGCACCGTGGCAATCGGCCGATCACCACAGAGCAGTTCGCAGACGCCCGACCAGGGCGCCGCGCGCCGACCCTCGCGTGCCCGGGGCATCCCGGAGGCGACCGTCGCCCGCCTGCCCCTCTACCTGCGGGCCCTCACCGCGCTCTCCGAGCGCTCGGTGCCGACCGTCTCCTCCGAGGAGCTGGCCGCCGCGGCCGGCGTGAACTCGGCCAAGCTCCGCAAGGACTTCTCCTACCTCGGGTCCTACGGCACCCGCGGCGTCGGCTACGACGTCGAGTACCTCGTCTACCAGATCTCCCGCGAGCTCGGCCTGACCCAGGACTGGCCGGTCGTCATCGTGGGCATCGGGAACCTCGGCCACGCCCTCGCCAACTACGGCGGCTTCGCCTCCCGCGGCTTCCGGGTGGCCGCCCTGCTCGACGCCGACCCCAACGTGGTCGGCACCAGTGCGGCCGGGCTGCCGGTGCGCCACATGGACGAGCTGGAGTCGATCGTCGAGAGCCAGCACGTCTCCATCGGTGTGATCACCACCCCGCCCGGTGCCGCCCAGCAGGTCTGCGACCGGCTGGTCGAGGCGGGCGTCACCAGCATCCTGAACTTCGCCCCGACCGTGCTGACCGTTCCGGACGGCGTGGACGTGCGCAAGGTGGACCTCTCCATCGAGCTGCAGATCCTGGCCTTCCACGAGCAGCGCAAGGCCGGCGAGGAGCCGGACGACCGCGCCGAGTCGGTGCTCGACCGCGCTCCCGGCCCGGTCCGCGCCGCCGCCGCCAAGCTGCGGCGTGCGGCCGGCGGCAGCGGCAAGGGCCGCGGCACCGCCGAGTCGACGGCGAAGGACCAGGCCGAGCAGGCCAAGGGAACGGCCGCCAAGGGCGGCGACGGGGATCTCTCCGCGGTGATGCCCGCATGAACACCGAGAGCTGTGGGGGGCGGGCATGAGCCTTCTCGTCGTAGGGCTGAGCCATCGCACGGCCCCGGTCGGGGTGCTGGAGCGCGCCGCGCTGACCGGCGACGTGCCGACCCGGCTGCTGCACGACGCGGCCGCCACCGCGACCGTCGCCGAGGCCGCGCTGCTGAACACCTGCAACCGGATCGAGCTGTACGCGGACGTGGACAAGTTCCACGCCGGCGTCGCCGAACTGTCGCTGCTGCTCGCCCACCACAGCGGGGTGGACCTGGAGGAGCTGACCTCCCACCTGTACGTCCACTACGAGGACCGCGCCGTCCACCACCTCTTCTCGGTGGCCTGCGGCCTGGACTCGATGGTGGTGGGCGAGGGCCAGATCCTCGGCCAGCTGCGCGACGCCCTGGCCAAGGCCCAGGAGGAGCACACCGCCGGGCGCGACCTGAACGAGCTGTTCCAGCAGGCGCTGCGGGTCGGCAAGCGGGCGCACAGCGAGACCGGCATCGACAAGGCCGGCCAGTCGCTGGTCACCTTCGGCCTGGAGCAGGTCGCGGCGGGCGCGGGCGAGATCGCCGGCAAGCGCGCACTGGTCGTCGGCGCCGGCTCGATGAGCTCGCTGGCCGCCGCCACCCTGGTCCGCTCCGGCGTGACCGACCTGCTGATCGCCAACCGTACGGCCGCCCGCGCCGAGCGGCTGGTCGAGATCCTCGGCCCGGACGTCGCCCGCGCCCTGGACCTCGCCAAGGTGCCGGAGGCGCTGGCCGACGTCGACCTGGTGATCTCCTGCACCGGCGCGGCCGGCGTGGTGGTCAAGGCCGAGGACGTGGCCGCCGCCGTCGCCCTGCGCCCGGCCGACCGGGGCCCGCTCGCCCTGCTCGACCTGGCCATGCCGCGCGACGTCGACCACGCCGTCCACGAGCTGGACGGCGCCCTGCTGGTCGACCTGGAGAGCCTCTCCCACGCGCACGCCGCCACCCCCGGCGCCGGCGACGTCGACCAGGTCACCCGGATCGTCGCCGACGAGGTGACGGCCTTCGGCGCCGCCCAGCGGGCCGCCCGGATCGCGCCGACCGTGGTCGCGCTGCGCTCGATGGCCTCCGACGTGGTCGCCGCCGAGCTCGGCCGGCTGGAGGCCCGGCTGCCCGACCTGGACGACCGCTCCCGCGCCGAGATCGGCCAGACCGTCCGCCGCGTCGTCGACAAGCTGCTGCACGCCCCGACCGTCCGGGTGAAGCAGCTGGCCGCCGAGCCCGGCGGCGCCTCCTACGCGGAGGCCCTGCGCGAGCTGTTCGACCTCGACCCGGCCGCCGTGCACGCGGTGTCCGGGACGCCCGTCGGCGGCGCGCCCCAGCCCTCCGCCGGGGGCACCAGATGAACCGTCAGCCATCCCACGAGTACCACCGGGACGATCACCCCATGAATGGTCAACCGATCACGGAGCAGCCCTCGGCCGCCGCACCCCTGCGGCTCGGCACCCGGCGCAGCGCCCTCGCCATGGCCCAGTCGGGCATGGTGGCCCGCGAGGTGACCAGGGTCACCGGGCGCCCCGTCGAGCTGGTCGAGATCACCACTTACGGCGACACCTCACGGGAGGCGCTGGCGCAGATCGGCGGCACCGGCGTGTTCGTTTCCGCGCTGCGGGACGCACTGCTGGAGGGCCGGATCGACTTCGCCGTGCACTCGCTCAAGGACCTGCCCACCGCCGCCCCCGCGGGCCTGGCGCTGGCCGCCGTCCCCGAGCGCGAGGACGTCCGGGACGCCCTGGTCGCGGCCGAGGGCCTGACCCTGGACGAGCTGGTGGAGAAGCTGGCCGGCTCCGGCCGCCCGGCCCGGATCGGCACCGGCTCGCCGCGCCGGATGGCGCAGCTGAACGCCTGGGCCGCCGCCCGCGGCGCCCAGCTGGAGACCGTCGCGATCCGCGGCAACGTGGACACCCGGATCGGCTACGTGACCGGCGGCGAGCTGGACGCGGTGGTGCTGGCGACGGCCGGCCTGAACCGGCTCGGCCGCAGCGCCGAGATCTCCCAGCACCTCGACCCCGAGCTGATGATCCCGGCCCCCGGCCAGGGCGCGCTCGCGATCGAGTGCGCCACCGCCGACACCGAACTGACCGCCGCGCTCGCGGCCCTGGACCACGCCCCCACCCGGGTCGCCGTGGCCGCCGAGCGCGCCCTGCTGGCCACCCTGGAGGCCGGCTGCTCGGCACCGGTGGCCGCGCTGGCCACCTGGGGCCGGCAGAACGAACTGCGGCTGGACGGCGTGGTCGGCAACCCCGACGGCTCCGCCCTGCTGAAGATGTCCGCCAACGGTCCGATCGTCCTCGACGAGTCCGCCGAGCAGCAGGCGGCGGCCCTCGGCCGCGCGCTGGCTGACCGGCTGCTCGACGGGGGCGCGGCCGCCCTGATGGGGGAGCGAGCCCGATGAGCCCCACCGCCGCCACCGATGCCCTGTTCCCCGCCGGGCAGCCCGCCACCGGACGGTGCACCTTCCTGGGCGCGGGCCCCGGGGACCCGGGCCTGCTGACCCTGCGCGCGGTCGAGGTGCTGTCCACCGCCGACGTCCTGGTCGCCGACCCGCTGACCGCCGCCGCCGTGCGCAGCCACTGCCCGGCCGCCGTGCAGGTGCACGACCCGGCCGCCGAGGGCGCCGAGTTCGACCTGGCCAAGGTGCTCGCCGAGGCGGTCCGCTCGGGCAAGCACGTGGTCCGCACCGTCGACGGCGACCCGGGCCTGGACGGCTGCGCCGCCGAGGAGATGCTCAGCTGCGCGGGCGACGGGATCCCCTTCGAGGTGATCCCGGGCGTCGCCCAGTCGGTCGGCGTCCCGGCCTACGCCGGCGTCCCGCTGCGGGCCGGGGCCGGCACCGACGTGCGCTTCGTGGACGGTGCCCAGCTGCTGTCCGGCGGCCCGGTGGACCTGGGCGCGCCGGAGACCACCCTGGTGGTCCGCACCACCCTGGGCCAGCTGCCGGCCACCGCCGCCGCGCTGGTCTCCAACGGCCGCAAGCCGGAGTCCGCGCTCAGCGCGACGCTCTCCGGCACCACCACCCGCCAGCGGACCTTCACCTCCACGCTGTCCGCCATCGCGGCCGACCTGAAGGCCGCCCGGGTGCTGCCCTCGCCGGTCTCCGCGCCGGTCGACCCGGCCACCTCGGTGATAGCCGTGGTGGGCGAGCAGGTCGCCCACCGGGCCTCGCACTCGTGGTTCGAGACCAAGCCGCTGTTCGGCTGGAACGTCCTCGTGCCGCGCACCAAGGAGCAGGCCACCGGCCTGTCCGAGCAGCTGCGCTCGTACGGCGCGGTGCCGCAGGAGGTGCCGACCATCGCGGTCGAGCCGCCGCGCACCCCGCAGCAGATGGAGCGGGCCATCAAGGGCCTGGTCACCGGCCGCTACGAGTGGATCGCCTTCACCTCGGTGAACGCGGTGCGCGCCGTCCGGGAGAAGTTCGAGGAGTACGGCCTGGACGCCCGCGCGTTCGCCGGCATCAAGGTCGCGGCGGTCGGCGAGACCACCGCGCAGGCCCTGGTGGACTTCGGCGTGAAGCCGGACCTGGTGCCGTCCGGCGAGCAGTCCGCCGCCGGTCTGCTGGAGGACTGGCCGCCGTACGACCCGGTCTTCGACCCGATCGACCGGGTGCTGCTGCCGCGCGCCGACATCGCCACCGAGACCCTGGTGGCCGGCCTGGTCGAGCTCGGCTGGGAGGTCGACGACGTGACGGCGTACCGGACGGTGCGCGCCTCGCCGCCGCCGGCCGAGACCCGTGAGGCGATCAAGGGCGGCGGCTTCGACGCGGTGCTGTTCACCTCGTCCTCGACCGTCCGGAACCTGGTCGGCATCGCGGGCAAGCCGCACAACGTCACGGTCATCGCCTGCATCGGCCCGGCCACCGCCAAGACCGCCGAGGAGCACGGCCTGCGGGTCGACGTGATGGCCCCCGCGCCGTCGGCGGCCGCGCTGGCCCAGGCACTGGCAGACTTCGGGGCGAAGCGCCGTGACACCGCGACGGCCGCGGGCGAGCCGGTCTACCGGCCCAGCGAGCGCCGTCCGGGTTCGCGCCGCAAGGCCCGCTGAGGGCCTGCCCCGACCCCCGGCCGGGGGCGGCGAGCCGTCGCCCCCGGCACTGCACAACCGTTCGGAGAGAGAAGCCGTGTCCGCTGAATTCCCGTACGTACGCCCCCGTCGGCTGCGCCAGAGCCCGGCGATGCGCCGCCTGGTGGCCGAGACCAGGCTGCACCCGGCGGAGCTGATCCTGCCGCTGTTCGTCCGCGAGGGCGTCAGCGAGCCCGTCCCGGTCAGTTCGATGCCGGGCGTGGTCCAGCACACCCGTGACACCCTGCGCAAGGCCGTCGTGGAGGCGGCCGAGGCGGGTCTGGGCGGCGTCATGCTGTTCGGCGTCCCCGAGGTGCAGGACGCGATCGGCAGCGAGGGCACCAACCCGGACGGCATCCTGCAGCAGGCGATCCGGGACGTGGTCTCCGAGGTCGGCGACTCGCTGGTGGTCATGTCGGACCTCTGCCTGGACGAGTACACCGACCACGGCCACTGCGGCGTGCTGGCCGCCGACGGCAGCGTGGACAACGACGCCACCCTGGAGCGCTACGCCGAGATGGCCCGGGTGCAGGCCGACGCGGGCGTCCACCTGGTCGGCCCCTCCGGCATGATGGACGGCCAGATCGGCGTCGTCCGGCGGGCGCTGGACGAGGCGGGCCACCAGGACGTGGGCATCCTCGCCTACACCGCCAAGTACGCCTCGGCCTTCTTCGGCCCGTTCCGCGAGGCCGTGGGCTCCTCGCTCAAGGGCGACCGCAAGGCCTACCAGCAGGACCCGGCGAACGCCCGCGAGGCGCTGCGCGAGCTGGAGCAGGACCTCGCCGAGGGCGCCGACCTGGTGATGGTCAAGCCGGCCATGGCCTACCTGGACATCCTGCGCCAGGTCGCCGACGCCTCCCCGGTGCCGGTCTCCGCCTACCAGGTGTCCGGCGAGTACGCGATGGTCGAGGCGGCCGCCGCGAACGGCTGGATCGACCGGGAGCGGATGATCATGGAGACGCTCACCTCGATCCGCCGGGCCGGCGCCGAGCAGATCCTCACCTACTGGGCCGTCGAGGCCGCCGCGATGCTCAAGTAGCCGGCGCGGCGGCAGGGCGTACGGAAGGCCGGGCGGCTCCCACGGGAGCGGCCCGGCCTTCCGCGTCCGGCTAGTTCCAGCCGGCGATGTGCGCGAAGCCCTCGCCGCCGCCCACCAGGTCGGTGGAGGTGGCCGCGCCGCCGCCGAAGCCGCCGGCGGCGATGTCGGAGGTGTGGGCGACGCCCCAGCCCCCGCCGGCCACGAACGGCTGGTCGGCCGAGGCGGCGATGCCCTCGCCGCCCGCGAGGCCGACGTGGGCGAACGCCGGGGTGGCGGCACCCGCGAGCGCCAGCGCGGCGGTGGCGGTCAGGGCGGCCTTGGCCAGCTTGCTCTTCATGGATCTGCCCTCTCTCTGGGAGCGCCCCCGCGGGCGCTCTGCGTCTGACTCGTGATCACAGCCCGTCCGTCCGGCCCGGCGCCCCACGCGCCCGGCCGGACGGACGGTCACCCGGTCGGGCCGGGCGCCCGTCCGGACTTCTCGGCCCGCAAGCCCGGAGGGCCCGGGGAGACCTTCCTCCCCGGGCCCTCCGTCCGTGCCATGCCCCTTGATCAGCCGATCAGGTGCGAGACACCCGCGTCGCCCGAGGACTGGGTGTTCTGGCCGACGTTGCAGATCTGCTTCGGGGTGCTGTTCAGGACCGGGACCTCGACCGGAACCGCGACACCGATGACCGCGACGGCGATGTTGTGGACCTCCGGCAGGCAGATGTTCGCGTTGTCCAGGGTGTGGAAGTTCGGGCTGCCGTTGCCGTGGGTGCCGGTCTGGTTGGTGCCGCCGTTGCCCTGGACGGAGGTGGCGGCGCCGTCCGAGTCGACGATGGCGGAGGCCGAGCCGGCGGACATCGCGATGGCGGCGGCGGCCAGGCCGGCGGCGGCGAGGGACTTCTTGATCATTTCCGGTTTTCCTCTCGGGGGTGAATCGGGGAGCGATTCGTGGGGTGGATCGGAGGGGTGGTGCAGGGAGCTGAACGGAGCGTCAGCCGATCAGGTGGGACACGCCCGCGTCACCGTGGCTCTGGGTGCCCTGGCCCTGGGTGCAGTACTGCTTGCCGCCGCTGTTGGCGATCGGGACCTCGACCGGGACGGCCACGCCGAGCACGCCGACGGCGATGTTGTGGATCTCGGGGAGGCAGACGTTCGCGTTGTCCAGGAAGTGGAAGTTCGGGCTGTTGTTCCCGACCGTCCCGGTGAAGTTGGTGCCGCCGTTGCCCTCGATGGAGGCGGCGGCGCCGTCCGCGTCACCGATGGCCGAGGCGGGCGCGGCGGCGGCGGCCAGCGCGGCGACGGCCAGGCCGGCAGCGGCGAAGGACTTCTGGATCATGGGGAGATCCCTCTCTGAAATGCTCTTGGATTCCTTGCGTACAACGCGTAGAACGCTCAGACCCGGTCTGCAGTCACTGACGTCCAGATCAAAGAATGACGGCACGGAAGGTTACGGGGATTTTTGAAAAGAGTCCGGGAGGCGCGACGAAGGATGGTTTCCGGTCGGATTATTAGGCCGAACCGGCTAACCGGCGCAATCCGCACTCCCGGTC
The DNA here is from genome assembly GCF_055600605.1 of Kitasatospora sp. NPDC038210. Taxonomy (NCBI): domain Bacteria; kingdom Bacillati; phylum Actinomycetota; class Actinomycetes; order Kitasatosporales; family Streptomycetaceae; genus Kitasatospora; species Kitasatospora sp. NPDC038210. Next base: position 205,404 of record NZ_JBVJYK010000003.1, read on the forward strand.
ACTCGTTGAGCAGATTGCTTTCCGGCTGCGCCCGCGCAGCCTTCCTCAGTGATCCCCAGTACGGACAGCAGAACGGTGAAAAGCATGAAGTTCTCCAAGCGGGCCGGCGCGATGCTGCTGGCGGTCGGTGCGGGCATGCTCGCCTCCCAGGGGCCGGCCTCCGCCGCCCCGGTCGGCCCCGACCAGGTCGGAGCCCTGGAGGACGCGCTGGCCACCCAGCAGGTCCCGGCGGAGGTGCCGCTCACCCCGCTGGGCAGCCGGCTGTCGGCCGGCATCCCGACCTCGCTGCTCATGCCGCCGGTGCCCGGCCGGACCACCAGCACCAGCACCGAACTGATCCCGGAGCGGATCGTCCCCCAGCTGAGCACCGGCAAGGTCGGCCCGAGCGCCAAGGCCGAGCTGCCGCTCCCGCTGCTCGACCAGGGCGCCGACCTCGGCCAGGTGCTGCTGGACGCCCCGGCCGCCCCGCTGCACGCCGACACCCCCGGCGTCACCCTCGGCAAGCCGCTCTCGCTCGCCCAGGACGGCGCCGGCCAGCTCGCCGGCGGTCGGCTGAAGGTCGACGAGGTCGACCCGCGCCTGCTCACCGGTGCCGTGCAGGCCGTCCCGGGGGCCAACGCCAGCCTCGGCGGCGACGACCACCGGCTCTCCGTCACCGACGAGGTGAACGACCTGACCACGACCACCGCCGCGACCGCCACCGAGGTGGTGGGCCAGAGCGGACTGGCCGACCCGGCGGCCACCACCGCCACCGCCACCGGGGCGCTCCGGCAGACCGGGCTGACCGACCTGACCCGGCTCTGACCGGCGCCGGGCACGCCGGGGGCCCGGCACGACGGGAGCCCGGCACCCCGCTCACCGCGCGGGGTGCCGGGCTCCGGCGCGTGCGCCGCCCGGTCGGACGCGGCGCCCGTCAGCCGGGCAGGACGCCGGTCAGCCCGCCGACCAGCGGGAGGTCCTTGACCCCGCCGCCCGCACTCAGCGGGCCGGTCAGCGTCCCGGTGCCGACCGGGGCGAGGCCCTGGTCCGGCTGGACGGTCGCGCCGTTGTTGAGCACGTCGGCGGAGGAGTTGGCCCACGGGTCCAGGCGCAGGCTCTTGATCGGCGCGACGCCGTAGCCGAGACCGGAGGTCGTCCCGTTCAGCGCCTGGCCGACGTCGGTCCTGGCCAGCGTGGCCGGGCCGGCGGGCGCCTGGCCCGCCGGGGCGGTGGCGGCCTGCGCCGAGCCCGCGCCGAGCAGCACCGCGGCACCGACGGCGGCGGCCAGGCCGGCCCCGCTCTTCTTCGAAACCATGCGGATCATCACCCTTCGGTGGATCGGGGGTCCCGGACGGCCGTCCGGGGATGCCGAACTGCCCCCCGGCCGACTGGTCGGGGGGCAGGACGGCCGGAACACGTGCCGATCGGGGATCAGCAGTTGTCCGCCGGCGGCGGAGGCAGCTCGACGTTGGCGCAGCTGTTGCCGAACGCGGGGTTCAGCAGGCCGATCACGTCGATGGAGTTGCCGCACAGGTTGACCGGGATGTGCACCGGAACCTGGATCTGGTTGCCGGAGGCGACACCGGGGGAGCCGGCGGCGACGCCCTCGGCGCCCGAGCTCGCGGCGGCGGAGCCCGCCGCGCCCAGCACCAGGCCGGCAGCGGCGGCGGAGAGGACGGCGGCCTTCTTCACGTTCTGCATGGGGGTTGATCTCCTCGATCACACACGGGGGGAGCGTGCCGCGCCCCGGCAGTGCGGGGCGCGGCAAGGGCTCGGTGAATCAGCTGTCGCCGGTGCGGCGACCGCGGGTTCAGCCGATGTTGGCGCAGGAGTTGCCGAACGCCGGGTTCAGGATGCTGATGACCCCGATGCTGTTGCCGCAGACGTTGAGCGGGATGTGCACCGGGATCTGGATCTGGTTGCCGGAGAGCACGCCGGGGGAGCCGGCGGCCACGCCCTGGGCACCGGAGCTGGCGAACGCGCCGCCGGCGGCACCGAGCACGAGGCCGGTGGTGGCCAGGGACAGCACGGCGGCCTTCTTGAAGTTACGCATCGTTCTTCCTCCGATTTCTGCCCGACGGAAGGGAATTGTCGGGATCCGGGCGAGCACGAATACTCGCCCGCTGGTTTCAGGGATTGCCGTGATTGTCACTCGGACGGCGCACACCGGCGTGTTCCGCCCATGGCTCGGGCGTGGACGCAGCCGCCGTGTTGCAGCGCCTCTCGAAACCGCTCCCGCACGGCCGGGAACGGCTCGGACAAAGGCGCGACCGGGCGGAATTCCCGGTCAGACGTTCCGGCGGGGATTGCCGGACGCCGCGTTCGTGGGGCCCGCCACGTCGATCGAGCCGCCGGTGGCCGCGGTGCCGACGGGGCCGTGGGCGAGGTAGTGCATGGACGTGCTCGATTCGTGTGTAGGGGGCCGGATGGACCGGGTTCCGTCAGGGAGAACGAGGCACGGCGCGCGGGGAAACGGCCCGTCCGAAGCCGATCACCCGAATGCCGACCGGGGGCGCCGTTGCTCCGGACGGGTGACAGTGTGCGCACCGTCGCAACCGGTCCGGGCAGGTGTCGTTCTTGATGTCGCACTCCCCGTGCATCTCTGTTGAACAGTCAGGAGGCTCGCATGAGCATCAAGAAGACCGCCGCCGTCGGCGCGGCCGTGGTGGGCATCGTGGCCGCCGGCGCCGGCACCGCGATGGCCAGCTCCGGCGCCGAGGGCGTCGCCGCCGGTTCCCCCGGTGTCATCTCGGGCAACCAGATCCAGGTTCCGGTGCACGTGCCGGTCAACCTGTGCGGCAACACCATCGACATCGTGGGCCTGCTGAACCCGGCGTTCGGCAACCACTGCGCCAACGTGGGCTGAGCCCGCACCCGGTTCGGCCGGTGCGAGCCGCCGTTCCGCGCTTCCCTCCTGGGGTGCGGGGCGGCGGCTCTTCGTCGTGCCCGGAATCGTCGTGCCGCATCGTGGCGCCCGGAATCGTGGTGCCGGATCGTGGCGCCGGGAATCCGTCGGCACGTCAGGTCCCGGCTTGGTCCCAAGCCTTGTTGTGTTACTTGTCAGTTCCTAGAATCCGAGTCCTGCTCACCTTTTCAGCTCCTCCCTTGCTCCGCGCCGCTCGGCGCCCCCGCCCGGGCGGTCCCCCCACCCCCCCCGCAAGGAGACGCGTGTGATCAGGTCCCGCCTGTCGGCGGCGCTCGCCACCGGCGCCCTCGTCGTCACCCTCGGCCTGGCCGGCGCCCCCGCCGCCCTCGCCGATCCCGCACCCGCCCCGGCCCCGGCACCCGGCGCCGCCAGACCGGCCGCGGTCGTCGCCCTCGGCGACAGCGCCATCTCCGGGGAGGGCGCCGGCACCGACACCAACGACGGCTACTTCCCGGAGACCGACAGCCCCACCAACTACTGCCACCGGCACCCCAAGTCGGAGATCTTCGTCACCGACATCCCCGGTGTCACCCCGATCGACCTCGCCTGCTCCGGCGCCCAGACCGGCGACCTGGTCAGCGACCCCGAGCTGGCCAAGGTCACCGGCCCGGGCAGCGGCGACTTCGGCGAGCCCAAGCAGGACGTCAAGCTCGCCGACGTGGCGTCCAAGTACGACGTCAAGCTGGTCGTGGTGACGATCGGCGCCAACGACGACTTCGACTTCAGCGGCGTCATGATGCACTGCCTGGCGCAGTACTTCCCGGTCCCCAAGGACCAGGGCTGCCGCGACACCATCGGCAGCGACGAGATCCGCCGGCGGGCCGAGGGCGTCCGGCCCAAGGTCGTCGCGGCGCTGCAGAACATCCGTCAGACCATGCGCAAGGCGGGCTACGCCGACTCCGCGTACCAGCTGGTCTACCAGTCGTACTTCAATCCGATCACCCCGGACATCCGGCGCAACGACTACCTCGGCAAGATCGCCGACGGCTGCCCGGCCTTCCCCGAGGACCTCGCCTGGGGCCACAACTGGGTGGTCCCGACCTTCAGCGACGCGCTGCGCGGCGCCGCCGAGCAGGTCCCCGGCGTCCGGTACCTGGACCAGCGGCGGGTCGCCTTCGGGCACGAGGTCTGCGCGGAGTGGACCAGCTCCCCGTACGAGTACAGCAACGGGGACGTCATCAACCTCTCCGAGTGGGCGCGCAACGGCTGCGACTCGCAGATCGGCATCCCCGGGCTGTGCATGAACATGGTCCGCCAGTCGTACCACCTGCGGGTGGCCGGCTACCGCGGCGAGGGCGTCTGCCTCGGCCAGTTCTACGCCCGGCCCGAGCTGAGCCAGGCCTACTGCTCGCTCAACCAGCAGAACACCACGTCGATCCAGCCGCTCACCCCGGGCAAGCCCTTCGGGGACGTCCCCGAGGACGGCGCCTGGTACCAGCTGACCAACGCGGCCACCGGCAACGTCCTGGACCTCACCGGCGGCGGCACCTACGGCGACTCGACCAACGGCCGGGCCGCCATCAGCTACCCGGCCGGCGGCGGGCTGAACCAGTCCTTCGTGCTGGAGGCCAAGGCCGGCGGCAGCTACGAGCTCGACTTCAGCGGCAACCGCGACATGTGCCTGGACGCCAACGCGGCCTCCACCGCCCCCGGCACCCGGATCCAGCAGTGGCGCTGCAACGGCGGCGGCAACCAGCACTGGGTGTTCGAGCCGGCCGGCGACGGCCGCTACAAGATCGCCGACTCCCAGGACCCGGGCAAGGTCCTGGCCGCCGGCAGCACCGTGGACGCCAAGGGCAACCCGTACGTCCAGCTCGCCACCGACACCGGCTCCGCCGACCAGCTCTGGCAGCTCACCAAGCTCGGTATCGTCTACGTCAAGGGCTGACCCGCCCCTCGGCACCGCTCAGGCCGTCGCCGCCCCCAACCGGGCGGCGACGGCCGCGCTCGTCGGGTACGGCGTCTCGGCCGGCAGCAGGGCGGGGTCCCGCTCCAGCCGCACCCGTTCGGCCAGCGCGGTGACGTCCGTGATGCGCCGGATCCACTCGTCCGCGTACCGCCGCACAGCCTCGCCGCGCAGCCCGACCTGGATCGCCCGGTGGTCCAGCGGCTGCAGGCGGAGGTCGCGGTCCGGGTCCCCACTGCACCCGCACCGGGCTCTGCCGCAGTTCCCGCTTCCACGCCGCCCGCGACTCGTGCACCCGGCCGGTGTAGGCGCTGAGCACCGCCCGCTCCAGCGCCCAGTCGAAGCCCTCCCGGCTGATCTCCAGCGCCAGCACCCGCTCCTGCCCGGCGCTCCTCCCCCAGTCGCTGCGGTGCATCGTCCAGAGGAAGGACGGCTTGATCCAGGTCATCCGGTCGCGCTCGAACGCCGCCGGGAAGCGCCCCTCGGCCGCCGCGGGTCCGGCGATCGCCGACGGGAAGGCCTGGTAGACCGTGATCGTTGCGGCGGTGTGCGCGGCCCGGATCCGGCGCGTCGACGGAGTGTTCGGCATGTCCGCAATCGTCGCGGGTGCCGCCGTCGGGGTGCCATCGGATTTCCCGCCGTGGCGGGGGACGGCCGGCCCGGTCCGGGACGTGCCGTAGGCTCACGGGAAAATCGTTGCGCCGGAGCCGCGCGGACCACGGGCGGGGCGGGGGAGTACCCAGAGCAGATGAGCACGGCATCGAGCACCGAGTCGTCCGGCACCGAGTCGTCCGGCACCGAGTCGTCCGGCACCGAGCCCACGGCGCCCGCCGCGGCGACGCCGGCGCCGTCCGAGGACCGGACGGGCCGCGCGCCCGGGCGGTTCGGGGCGCTGGTGGACCGCTTCGCGCCCGCGCTGGGCGCGTACGCGGTGGTCAAGGCCATCGGCCTGACCGTCTTCATGCTGCTGCTCTCGCACACCGGCGACTACCTGAACAAGCAGCCCGGCCGCGGCGGCGGCGCCAACCCCTGGGACGTGCTGAGCACCTGGGACGGCGTCTGGTACCAGCGGATCGCCGAGAACGGCTACCACCCGCAGCTGATCCCGCTGCACGGCTTCCCGCTGGCCACGTACTACGAGAACTCGGCCGCCTTCTTCCCGCTCTACCCCTGGCTGATGCGGCTGGTCGGCACGGTCACCGGGCTCGGTTCGTACGGCTCCGGGATCGTGGTCTCGGTGCTCGCCTCGCTGGTCGCGGCGGCCGGGATCTTCGCGATCGCCGAGCGGCTCGGCGGCTTCCGGGCGGGCGTGACGGCCGCGGCGCTCTGGGCCCTGTTCCCGGGCTCCGGCGTGGAGTGGGCGGTCTACTCGGACTCGCTGTTCGTCGCGCTGTCCGCCTGGGCCTGCTACTGCGTGATGACCCGCCGCTGGCTGACCGCCGGCGTGCTGGCGCTGGTGGCGGGCCTCAACCGGCCGACCGCCGCCGCACTGATCGCCGCCGTCTCGATCGCCGCGCTGGTCGCGCTGGTGCGCCGCACGGACGGGGTGGCCCGCCCGCTGACCGCGATGCTGATCACCCCCTGGGGCCTGATCGGCTACGTCGCCTGGGTCGGCTGGAAGATGGGCGACTGGGGCGGCTACTTCAAGCTCCAGCGGGGCGCGTGGAACCGCTACTTCGACGGCGGCGCCTCCACGCTCCGCACGATCATGGACGTGATCACCGGGCACTGGGACTTCTGGCAGTCCAACCCCGTCCCGGACCTGATCGCCATCGCCCTGCTGATCGCCCTGCCCGGCCTGCTGGTGCTGCTGTGGCGCGCCCGGCCGCCGCTGGTCCTGTGGGTCTACACCGCGCTCACCATCGCCACCGCGCTGAGCAGCAACCAGATCTTCGGCAACATCTCGCGCTACCTGCTGCCGGCCTTCCCGCTCTGCATCGGCCTGGCGTTCGCGCTGCGCCGGGTGCGGACCTCCTCGCTGGTCGGGCTGTTCGCGATGCCCGCCATCGCGGCCGGCTGGTACGCCGGCTATGCGCTGTTCGAGTTGGGCATCCCGTAGACCCGGCGTTGGTTGTCAACGGGATCATCCGGCAGCAGACGGGCCGTTGCTAATCTCGGACGTATGACGACGACCCCGCCCGTGCGCGAGATCCGCGACATCTCCGGCCTGCTGGACCACGCGAGCCACGTGCTGGCGACCAGGATGGCGGCCGCCTTCGCCGAGCTCGGGATCACCCCGCGCGCGTACTGCGTGCTGTTCCACGCGCAGGAGGCGGAGCGCACCCAGATCCAGCTGGCCGAGCTGGCGGACCTGGACAAGACCACCATGGTGGTCACCGTCGACGAGCTGGAGAAGGCGGGCCTGGCCGAGCGCCGCCCGTCCGCGACCGACCGCCGGGCCCGGATCATCTCGGTCACCGAGGCGGGCGAGCGCGCCGTCGCGGAGGGCACCGCGATCGCCGACCGGGTGCACCGCGAGCTGCTGGAGTCGCTGCCGCAGTCCGAGCGCGAGGTCTTCGTCTCCGCGCTGACCCACCTCGTGGGTGGCCACCTCGCGGAGCCGGTGGAGAGCGAACGCACCGTACGCCGCGCCCGCCGGGCCCGGGGCTGAGGGCCGCGCCGGGGCACGTGCCGAGCCCGCTGCCAGGCGGCCCGACCGTCCGTCAAGAGTCGACGGACCGTCAATCCGCCTCGTGCGCCGCCGAGTTCGTCGGCGCCGGAGTCCGGGCGGGTGTCCGAGCGGGCGTCAGGGCCAGACCAGGCAGTACAGCTGGTGGCCGGCCTCGTGCAGCCGGTTGGCGAAGTCCTGCCACTCGTGCAGCATGCTGTAGATGACGAAGGCGTCCCGCGGCCCGCGCCGGTCCGGGACGGTGGACCAGATGAAGGCGGCGGCGCCGAGCTCGGTCTCGTCGGCCTTGCGGAGCGGCTCGACCACGTTGTGGGGGAGCTGCACGACGGCGTAGTCCGGGTGCAGCACGACGAGTTCCAGCGGGGGCACCTGGTGCAGCGGCACGCCCTGGATGCCGGTGAGGACCATGGCGCTCATGGTCTCCGGTTTGATCTTGGTGGAGAGGTGGCCGGTGGGGGAGCCGCTGGTCTCCATCAGGTCGCCGAGCCGCCCCAGCGAGCCGAGTTCCCCGGCGTCCAGACCGAGCCCGCCCGGGCCGAGGGCGGTGGGAACCCTGGCGGCGGTCGCGCGGTCAGGGGCACCGAAGTACTTGTACGTCACCCCCACGCGTCCCTCACCCCGCCTCTCGCCGCCGCGGCGACCACGTCCCGTACCCGCTCCCGTACCCCCGCGTGCGGCCTCGGCAGGCCGGCGGGAGCCCCCCGCGGCCTCGTCGTAGCCGTCCTGCGCCTCGGACACTCGGACCATCCTCACCGGAATTCGCCGGAATCGACAGACCCCCGCACGCCCGGCGTCCCTCCGGACGTGCTCCTTACCCGTCATGCGCCGCCGTACCCACTTGCGGGCCGTACCCACCAGCGGCGCACAGCAGTCCTCTTCACACCCCTGCACACAACCGGAGCACTCGCGCACTCTGTGTGCACAGTCTGACTGGTCCGTGCTCGGGAGCAGTCAGCGCCCCCGTCCGTACGGACTGTACGGACAACCGTACAGACAACGAGTGCCCGGATCATCGTTCCAGATGATCGGGTCCGACATGCAGAGGGCAAGGACACGATTTGAGACCATGTCTCCCGTGAGCTACCCCTACGAAGCCCCCCAGTCCCAGTCGCTGTTCGATCGCGCCTCCGTGGTGACGCCCGGCGGCGTCAACTCCCCGGTGCGTGCCTTCCGCGCGGTCGGCGGCACGCCGCGCTTCATGGTGTCCGGCACCGGCCCCTACCTCACCGACGCCGACGGCCGCGAGTACGTCGACCTGGTGTGCTCGTGGGGTCCGATGATCCTCGGCCACGCGCACCCCGCGGTGATCGACGCCGTCCAGCGGGCCGTCGCCCACGGCACCTCCTTCGGCACGCCCGGCCAGGGCGAGGTCGAGCTTGCCGAGGAGATCGTCGCCCGGGTCGCCCCGGTCGAGCAGGTCCGCCTGGTCTCCTCCGGCACCGAGGCCACCATGTCCGCGATCCGGCTGGCCCGAGGCTTCACCGGCCGGGCGAAGGTCGTGAAGTTCGCCGGCTGCTACCACGGTCACGTGGACGCCCTGCTGGCCGCCGCCGGTTCCGGCGTGGCGACCTTCGGCCTGCCCGACACCCCGGGCGTCACCGGCGCCCAGGCCGGCGACACCATCGTGCTGCCGTACAACGACCTGGCCGCCGTCGAGCAGGCCTTCGCCGCCCACCCGGGCGAGATCGCCTGCGTGATCACCGAGGCCTCGCCCGGCAACATGGGCGTCGTCCCGCCGCTGCCCGGCTTCAACGCGGGCCTGGCCCGGCTCTGCCGGGACAACGGCGCGCTGTTCGTCTCCGACGAGGTGATGACCGGCTTCCGCGTCTCCAAGGCCGGCTGGTACGGCCTGGAGGCCGCCAACGAGGGCTGGGCGCCGGACCTGCTGACCTTCGGCAAGGTCATGGGCGGCGGCTTCCCGGCCGCGGCCTTCGGCGGCCGCGCCGACGTGATGGCGCACCTGGCCCCGGCCGGCCCGGTCTACCAGGCGGGCACCCTGTCCGGGAACCCGATCGCCACCGCGGCCGGCCTGGCCCAGCTGCGCGGCTGCACCGACGAGGTGTACGCGCGGGTGGACGCCGTGGCCGCCGAGGTCTCCGGCCTGGTCTCCGAGGCGCTCGCCAAGGAGGGCGTGGCGCACCGGATGCAGACCGCCGGGAACATGTTCTCGGTGTTCTTCACCGAGGCCGCCGTCACGAACTACGACGAGGCGAAGACCCAGGAGGCGTACCGTTTCACCGCCTTCTTCCACGCGATGCTGGCCGAGGGCGTCTACCTGCCGCCGTCCGCCTTCGAGTCCTGGTTCGTCTCGGCGTCCCACGACGAGCGGGCGATCGAGCGGATCGCCGCCGCGCTGCCGGCCGCGGCCCGCGCAGCCGCGGCCGCCACGGCCTAGTCCCTTACGAGCCCAGGAGCAGTCGAGAAGTGAGCGCCAAAGAGATCACCGTCGTCCACGTGATGCGGCACGGCGAGGTGCACAACCCGGAGGGCGTCCTGTACGGACGCCTGCCGGGCTACCACCTGTCCGAGCTGGGCCGGCAGATGGCCGACCGGGTGGCCGAGGACCTGGCGGGCCGGGACATCACCCACGTGGTGGCCTCGCCGCTGGAGCGGGCACAGGAGACCGCCGAGCCGATCGCCAAGGCGCACGGCCTCGACGTCGCGGCGGACGCGCGGCTGATCGAGGCGGAGAACGTCTTCGAGGGCAAGACCTTCGGCGTCGGCGACGGCTCGCTGCGCAACCCGGGCTACTGGAAGTACCTCACCAACCCGTTCAAGCCCTCCTGGGGCGAGCCGTACCTCGACCAGGTCGTGCGGATGATGGGCGCGATCGGCGCCGCCCGGGACGCCGCGCGCGGGCACGAGGCGGTCTGCGTCAGCCACCAGCTGCCGATCTGGATCGTCCGTTCCTTCGTCGAGCGCCGCCGGCTCTGGCACGACCCGCGCAACCGGCAGTGCTCGCTGGCCTCGCTGACCAGCTTCACCTTCGAGGGCGACCGGATCGTCTCGGTCGGCTACCGCGAGCCGGCCCGCGACCTGCTGCCCGCGCACCTGGTGGGCAAGGGCCGCAAGGGCGACAAGCCGGTGGGCAAGAGCTTCGGCGCCTAGCCTCCGGCACGGGCGGGCGAGCGGTGCCGCCCGGCGGCGTGCGACCGGCGTCACCCCCGGCGTGCGACCGGCGTCACCCCCGGCGTGCGACCCGCGTCACCCCCGGGGGCGACCGGCGTCACACGGGGGCGTGCGAGCGGCGTCACACGCCCGCGCGCACGGCGGGTAAGTGGTGCGTAAGTATGACTTCGGGTCACCCGGCGTACGCCGGGTGACCCGATTTCGTTGCAGGTCAGAGGGGGTGCGACGCGCAAGGCAGGACCCCCCCGAACCTGCCCGGAACTCCATGCGAAACTTTTCACATGTCTGCCATGACGCGCCCCCGTCCCCGTGTCGCCGCAGCCGCCGTCGCCACCGCCGCGGCCGCTGCGCTCGCCCTCACCGGCTGTTCCTCCGCGGGCTCGTCCGGTAGCGGCGACGGCCAGGTCGGCTTCGTCACGGTCAAGGGCACCAACCTGTCCAAGGTGGACGTGGGCAAGCGCGGGGACGCGCCGGACATCTCCGGGGACACCCTGGACGGCGCCCAGGCCAAGCTCTCCGACTACCGCGGCAAGGTCGTCGTGCTGAACGTCTGGGGCTCCTGGTGCGGGCCGTGCCGGGCGGAGGCGAAGAGCCTGCAGGCCGTCGCGGACAAGTACAAGGACCAGGGCGTCCAGTTCCTCGGCATCAACACCCGGGACACCGAGAAGGGCAACGCCGTCCGCTTCGAGCAGGAGCAGGGCGTCACCTACCCGAGCATCTTCGACCCGGCCGGCACCCAGCTGCTCAGGTTCCCCAAGGGCAGCCTCAACTCGCAGTCCATCCCGACCACCCTGATCGTCGACCGCGACGGCAAGCTGGCCGCCCGCGCCATCGGCGGCACGACCCAGGACGCGCTGGAGTCGATCCTCCAGCCGGTGGTCGCGGAGCAGAAGCAGTGAGCCTGCCCCAGCAGCTCGCCGACAACACCGGAACGCTCCAGAGCGGGGCGCTGCTGGTGGCCGCGCCGATCGCGCTGGCGGCCGGGCTGGTGTCGTTCTTCTCCCCGTGCGTGCTGCCGCTCGTCCCGGGCTACCTGTCGTACGTGACCGGCTTCTCCGCGGCCGACCTCGCGGACGCGCGCGGCGTGCGGCGCGGCCGGATGGCGCTCGGCGCGACGCTCTTCATCCTCGGCTTCACCGCGGTGTTCGTCTCCGGCGGTGCGCTGTTCGGCCAGTTCGGCGACACCCTGCAGGAGCACAAGCGGGTCATCTCGATGGTGCTCGGCGCGGTGACCGTCGTGATGGGCCTCGCCTTCATGGGCCTCGTCCCCGGCCTGAGCATGCGCGAGGTGCGCTCGCACCGCCGCCCGGCGGTCGGTCTGCTGGGCGCACCGCTGCTGGGCGTGGTCTTCGGCGTCGGCTGGACGCCCTGCCTCGGCCCGACCATCGCGACCGTCCAGAACCTGGCCCTGAACCAGGCCGACGCGGCGCGCGGCGCCATGCTGATGACCTTCTACTGCCTGGGCCTCGGCGTACCGTTCATCGTGGCCGCGGTGGCCTTCCGCCGGGCGCTGGGCGCCTTCGGGTGGGTCAAGCGGCACTACCCGCTCGTGATGCGGATCGGCGGCGGCATGCTCGTCGCGGTCGGTCTGCTGCTCGTCACCGGGATCTGGGATTCCTGGATGAGTGAACTGCAGTCCTGGACCGCCGACTCCTCGATCGGAATCTGACCGTGAGCAACACCACGACCGAGACCGAGCAGCCGCCGGCGCCGGACGACGCCGCCGCCGAGCGGCTCAGCACCGCCCCGGTCGAGTCCGACGGACCGACCGGCATGGGCGCGTTCGGCTGGGCGCGCTGGATGTGGCGTCAGCTGACCTCGATGCGGGTCGCCCTGATCCTGCTCTTCCTGCTGTCGCTGGCCGCCATCCCGGGCTCGCTGATCCCCCAGTACCAGAACGGCCAGGGGCAGCTGAAGGTCGAGGCGTGGAAGGCGCAGCACGGCACCGTCGCGCCGATCTACGAGAAGCTCCAGCTGTTCGACGTCTACAGCTCGGTCTGGTTCTCCGCGATCTACATCCTGCTGTTCGTCTCGCTGGCCGGCTGCATCGTCCCGCGCACCTGGCAGTTCGTCGGCGTGCTGCGCTCCCAGCCGCCGGCCGCGCCGCGCAACCTGACCCGGATGCCGGTGCACGCGGTGTGGCGCACCGAGGCGGACGCCGCCGCGGTGAACGCCGCCGCGCACCGGCTGCTGCGCAAGCGCGGCTTCCGCGCCAACCTGTCCGGCGGCGCGGTGGCCGCCGAGAAGGGCTACCTGCGCGAGGTCGGCAACCTGCTCTTCCACCTGTCCCTGTTCGCGCTGCTCGGCGGCTTCGCCTGGGCCAGCCTGGCGTCGGGTACGGGCGGCAAGCTGATGGTCGAGGGCGAGGGCTACTCGAACACCATCACGCAGCTCGACGACTTCAACGGCACCCGGTTCTACGACAACCAGGACCTCGACCCGTTCTACCTGAAGCTGGACGGCTTCACGTCGAAGTTCCAGACCAAGGGCGACCAGATCGGCGCCGCCCGGCAGTTCACCGCGAACGTCGAGTACTACTCCGGCAGCGACTCGTCGAAGCTGAAGAAGTCCACGATCGAGGTCAACCACCCGCTGGAGATCGGCGGCAGCAAGGTCTTCCTGATCGGCCACGGCTACGCCCCGGTGATCACCGTCCGCAACGGGCAGGGTGACGTCGTCTACCAGGGCGCCGTCCCCTTCCTGCCGCAGGACGCCAACCTGACCTCCACCGGCGTCGTGAAGGTGTCGGACTACGGCACGGGCCCCGACGGCACCAAGACCCAGATGGGCTTCTCCGGCTTCTTCCTGCCGACCGCCCCGCTGAGCTTCGAGGGCACCGGCCCGGTCTCGCTGTTCCCCGGCGACGCCGCCCCCGAGCTGGTGCTGAACGCCTTCGCGGGCGACCTCGGCACCGACTCCGGCCTGCCGCAGAACGTCTACCAGCTCAACACCCGCAAGCTCACCCAGCTCACCCAGGACGGCCAGCCGGCCAAGGCCCGGCTCAAGCCCGGCCAGGGCTGGACCCTCCCCGACGGCTACGGCTCCGTCACCTTCGAGGGCTACAAGCAGTGGGCCAGCTTCAACGTCTCGCACCGCCCCGGCAACGCGATCGCGCTGACCGGCGCCGTGCTGGCGATCCTCGGCCTGATCGGCTCGCTGTTCATCCAGCGCCGCCGGATCTGGGTGCGGGCGGTCGCCCTGCCGGGCGGCGGCACCCAGGTGGAGCTGGCCGGGCTGGCCCGCAGCGAGTCGGCGAAGATCGCCGAGGAGCTGGCCGAACTCGCGGTGGACCTCCAGGACGACGCCCCGGCCACCGAGGCCGACGACGCCCCGGCCTCCGAGGAGGAGGACGGAGCCGCCGCTCCGGCGGAGGACGGCGCCGCCTCCCCGGCCGGGGAGTCCGCCGTGCCCGACGACCCCGAGGCCGAGGCCTCGGACCCCGCAGTCCCTGCCGACCAGAACTCCAAGGAGTAGACGGTGCATCTCGCCTCGGCGGTCGACCCACAGCTGGCCGACCTCTCCAACAAGCTGATCTATTCGGCGATGGTGGTCTACACGCTCGCCATGTTCGCCCACATGATCGAGTGGACGTTCGGCAGCAAGGGCGCCGTCGCCGTCCGCTCCAAGGAACAGGCGGGCACCCTGGGCGAGACCGTCGCCGCGGCCGACGGGAAGAAGGCCGCGAAGACGGTCACCGTCACCGTCGCGGGGGCCGGCGGCGGCACCACCACGCTCACCCGCACCGCGATCGCGGGCGAGGGCGCGACGGTGGTCACCAGCGGCCGCGGCGCCGAGGAGGAGGACGGTCCGGGCGCGGCCGGCACCAACGAGAAGGCCGACATGGCCGGCCGGATCGCCGTCTCGCTGACCGTCCTCGGGCTGCTGCTGCACGGCGGCGGCATCGTCGCCCGCGGCCTGTCGGTGTCCCGCTGGCCGTGGGGCAACATGTACGAGTTCTCCTGCGCCTTCGCCTTCGCGATGACGGCCGCGTACCTGGTGCTGCTGGCGGCGAAGAAGAACGTCCGCTGGCTCGGCCTGCCGGTCGTCCTCGCGGGGCTGCTGACCCTCGGCATCGCCACCACGGTGCTGTACACCGACTCGGAGCAGCTCGTCCCGGCGCTGCACTCGCCGTGGCTGGCGATCCACGTGTCCACCGCGATCTTCTGCGGCGGCGCCTTCTACGCGGCGTTCATCGCCACGCTGCTGTACCTCGGCAAGGACTCCTTCGACAAGCGGACGGCGGCCGGCCTGACCACCGGACCGCTGGGCACCTCGGCGTCGATCTGGCGCCGGCTGCCCGCCGCGTCGACCTTCGACAAGCTGTCCTACCGGATCAACGCCCTGGTCTTCCCGCTGTGGACCTTCACCATCATCGCGGGCGCGATCTGGGCCGAGGCGGCCTGGGGCAAGTACTGGGAGTGGGACCCGAAGGAGACCTGGTCGTTCATCACCTGGGTCGCCTACGCCTGCTACCTGCACGCCCGTGCGACGGCCGGCTGGAAGGGCCGCAAGGCCGCCTACCTGGCGCTGGCGGCCTTCGCCTGCTGGCTCTTCAACTACTACGGCGTGAACATCTTCGTCACCGGCAAGCACTCCTACGCGGGGATCTGACCGGGGCGCAGTCACCCGACGGCCCGGCTTTCCGCAGGAGGTGGCCGGGCCGAGGTGCGACAGGGGTAGTTCGTGCCGGCCGCGTCCGCGCCGGTACGGGGAGGAACTGAGGAGGAAATCGCGCAATGGAGTGCGACGAGGTCATGCTGACCGTCCGAATCACCGCCGGCGAGCAGCTGCTGCTCCGCCGGCTCGCCCAGGGGCACCGGAGCGACGTGTCCGAGGTGGTGGCGGACGCCCTGCTGGACATCATCCCCACGCTCAGCGCGCCGGGGGACGCCTACCGGCTGCTGGGCGCGCTCGCGATGCCGGCGCCGTGCGCCCTGACGGTCTGGCTGCCGACCGCGCTGGCCGACCTGCTGGTGCCCGGCGCGGCCCGGATCGCGCAGATCACCGACGTCCGGATCGAGTCGGCCAGCGCCGCCCTGGGTGCTGCGCTGCGGCTCTGGCTGGCGCAGGACCCGGTCAGACTGGCGACCAACCTCAGCGTGATGCACGCCGGGCGGCCGTCCTCGGCTCTGGTGGCCGCCTGACGCCCCCGGAGCGGTCGGCCGCCTGACGCCCCGGCGCTGTCGGCGGCCCGGCGGCCCGGGCGGCGGGACCGGTCAGCTGGCCAGCGGCAGCCGGGTGCTGCCGAGGCCCGGCGCGGTGGGACGGCCGTCGAGGGCGTCCCGCCGGGCCGGCACGGTCGGTCGCTCCGCGGGCCCGTCCAACGGCCCGTCCTGCGGCTCGGTGAGCAGCCGGCACTCGGCCGCCGTCCGCCCGTCCTGGACCAGCTGCACCCGTACGGGCAGCCGGCGGCCGTCCGCGGCCGGTTCCGGGACGGCCCGGACGAAGCAGGGCCGGTCCAGCTCGATGTAGTGGTCGAAGGAGGTCACCAGCTCGACCGGCACCACCGGCTCGGGGTGGCGCAGCCGCTGGGCGGCCTGCCGGGCCGCCTCCAGGACCAGCATCCCGGGCACGTGGTCCAGCTCGTGGTCGAACAGCACCGGGTGCGCGGCGTCGGCGCGCAGCAGCCAGGTGTCCGGCCGCAGGGTCGGGCTGAGCACCACGTCGGCGGGCTGCGCACGGCCGACGAGCTCGGGCGCGGTGGGGGCCGGCGGCCGCGGCGCGACGGCGTGCCGTCCCGGACCGCGCAGCCGGGCGTACGAGCTGGGGGACAGCACGCGCAGCTGGCCCGAGCCCCGGCCGATCGGCCGGCCGTCCCGGGTGATCTCGGCGTGCACCCGCAGCGAGGCGAGCTGTCCGTGCCGCATCCGGACGTCCTCGCAGCCGACGGCGAGCATGAGGGAGGCCGGGCCCGCGCCGACGGCCAGACCGGGCAGGCCGGACTCGCCGAGCGCGTAGGAGAGGTCCTCCATCACGAAGTGGTGGCCGCGCGGAACCCCGAACCCGGCGTGGCCGATCAGCAGCCCGGCCTGCCGGACGGTCTCGGCCATCAGCACCGGGTCGTGGTAGCGGTCCCCGGGCAGCCGGTAGAAGCCGTGCAGCCGGGGCCACTGGGCGCCGAGCAGGAAGTCGTACGGGCCGGTGGCCTGCCAGCCGGTGAGGAGGACCTCGGAGACCGAGGCGCGGTGCACCAGGTGCCGGGAGACGGTCCGGTCGTGGAAGTCGTAGCCGGCCCCGGGGTCGGCACCGGGGCCGGGCCCGGGGTGCGCGTAAGCGCCGTGGGGGTCCGGCTCTACGATCGATGGCATGACTGGCCCCCGCTCCCAGGGTGTCGGTCGGGCGGCCGCCATGGACGCCCGAGCAAAACATACATACCACCCGGTTTGTGTTCGGCGACTGGGGTGCCCCGGCCGCGCAGCCCGGCCCGTTCACGCTACCCGCCCCGTGGGCTGGGGCAATGCCCTACGGACGACCGCAGACCTTGGGCGGGGGGCCGTCCCCGCTGGACGGCGGGGGCGACGCAGGCGCTAGATTAGATACCAACCATGCGGTTTCGGTCGCAGCCGTCCGCATGCGAGCGCCGCTCCCGGCAGGGGGTGCGCCGACAGCAGCCGGGCCGGGGGAGGGAACGCGCCCGGTCGAGTCCGGAGGGGGCCAGTGGTCAAGCAGGAACGGGCTGGGCGGACCCGGCAGGCCGTGCTGCTCGCCGCGGCGGAGACCTTCGCGCGGGTGGGCTTCGAGGCCGCCAGCCTGGTCGACATCAGCCGCCGGGCCGGGGTGAGCAAGGGCGCGCTCTACTTCCACTTCGTGTCCAAGCAGGCCCTCGCGGACGGCGTGCGCGGCGCCGCCGGGCGGGAGATCGGCTCGGCCGCGCTGCGGGCCCTGCGCGCCGACGGCCCGGCGCTCCAGGGGCTGATCGACTTCTCGCACGAGCTGGCCCGGATGCTGCGCGAGGACGTGGTGGTGCGGGCCGGCGTCCGGCTCGGCCGCCAGGTGCCGCGCCGGGACGAGAACCGGGACGGCCCGCCGGGCCCGCCCGGCCCGGACGCCACCTGGCGCAGTCTCACCGCGGTCGTCCACCGCCTGCTGGACCGCGCCGCCGAGGCCGGTGAACTGTGTCCCGGGGTGGACCGCCGGGCCGCCGCCGAGCTGCTCACCGCGGTGGCGGCCGGCCAGGTGCTGCTGGCGGGAGAGGAGACCGACCGGCCCCGGGCGGAGGCTGTGCAGCGGGTCTGGACGGCCGCGCTGCCCGCCCTGGTGGCGGCCGGGAACCGGGCCGGCTACCGGGTCTGATCCGCGCCGCTCGCCGGCCGGGCGCGGCCGTGCCGGGCCGTCAGGCGCGCTCGTCCGTCAGGTGCGCCGGTCCGTCAGGTGCGCTCGGCCACGCTCAGCCGGGCGAGCGCGTGCGGCTGGACCAGGCCGGGCAGCAGCAGCGTCCACAGGTCGGCCATCCGCTGGATCAGGTCCTCCCGGCCGGACAGCACCTGGGAGCTCAGCTGGATCCCGGTGACGGCCCCGGTGATCACCCCGGAGGCCGCGGCCAGGTCGATCCCCGGGTGGAGGTCGCCGGCGTCCCGGGCCTGCTCCAGCAGCTCCCGGACCAGGTCCATCCACCCCTGGTAGGCCGCGATCTGCGGCTGGGTGAAGCTGCCGTGCTCGATCGTCAGCCGGATGCTGCCGCGCACCAGCGGGTCGTCCCGGAGCGCGCGGGCGAAGGCGTACCCGAGGTCGATCAGGTTCTGCACCGAGCTGTCCGAGGACGGCTCCCAGCCGGCGATCCAGGCGCCCTGCCCCTCGATGACGGCGAGGGCCAGCTCCTCCTTGGACCGGAAGTGGAAGTACAGCGCGCCCTTGGTGACGCCGGCGCGGTCCAGGATCTCGGACATCGTCGCGGCGGCGTAACCCCGCTCGTCGAACACCTCGGCAGCTGCGAGGAGTACCGCCTGGCGGGTCGCCAGCGCGCGGGCCTGCCTGGCCATCGCAGCCTCCCTGGAAAGTTCTGGTACCTCGGCAGCGACCGATCCCATGGGGCCGACGGGGCGGCGGAGGCACACCGACCGGTAGGCATCCTACCGAGCCGTCCGGCGGTCGGTCCGGCCCGCGCGGAACGGACGGGCGCGAAGCGGGCGTGCGCCGCCCGGGAACGGCCGACGGCCGGTCACCCGGACGGGGCGACCGGCCGTCGGCGGAAGCCGCGGACCGTCAGGCGGCCTGCTGCCAGCTGACCGGCGAGTAGTAGGCCGGGCGGCGCTCCAGGCGCTGCCAGTTGGCGATCGGCTCGATCGGCGCGTTGCCGGCGGCCTGCTGCGCGGCGGCGGCGCGGGCCATCAGAACGGCGGTCAGGGCGGCGAGTTCCTCGTCGGTGAGGCTGCCGCGGACGATGCGGACGAGGGGTTCGGCGGAAGCGGTCATGTCCTGGTTTCTCCCCCGGTGGCTGTGGTGTGGGTCGGCTCTCGGTACGGCCTGCTGCGGTGGACCGCGCTGCTACATCGGCGGGTTGCCGTGCTTGCGGCTCGGCAGGTCGGCGTGCTTCGTGCGGAGCATGGCCAGGGCGGAGGCGATCACCTGGCGGGTTTCGGCCGGGTCGATGACGTCGTCCACGAGGCCGCGCTCGGCCGCGTAGTACGGGTGCATCAGCTCGTTCTTGTATTCCTTGATCTTCTGGGCGCGCATGGCGTCCGGGTCCTCGGCGGCGTTGATCTCGCGCCGGAAGATGACGTTGGCCGCGCCCTCGGCGCCCATGACGGCGATCTCGTTGGTCGGCCAGGCGTAGGACAGGTCGGCGCCGATGGAGCGGGAGTCCATCACGATGTAGGCGCCGCCGTAGGCCTTGCGCAGGATCAGCGAGATGCGCGGCACGGTGGCGTTGCAGTACGCGTACAGCAGCTTGGCGCCGTGGCGGATGATGCCGCCGTGCTCCTGGTCGACGCCGGGCAGGAAGCCGGGCACGTCGAGCAGGGTGACCAGCGGGATGTTGAAGGCGTCGCACATCTGCACGAAGCGGGCGGCCTTCTCGCTGGCGTTGATGTCCAGCACGCCGGCCAGCGACTGCGGCTGGTTGGCGATGATGCCGGTGACGTGGCCGTCGACCCGGGCCAGCACGCACAGCACGTTGGTGGCCCAGCGCTCGTGGACCTCCAGGTACTCGCCGTGGTCGACGATCTCCTCGATCACCTTGCGCATGTCGTACGGGCGGTTGCCGTCGGCGGGCACGAGGTCCAGCAGGCTGTCGTTGCGCCGCTCGACCGGGTCCTCGCTCACCACGGACGGCGGCATCTCGCGGTTGTTCTGCGGGAGCAGCGACAGGAGGTAGCGGACCTCCTCGATGCAGGACTGCTCGTCGTCGTAGATGAAGTGGGCCACGCCGGAGACGCCGGCGTGGACGTCCGCACCGCCGAGGCCGTTCTGGGTGATCTTCTCGCCGGTCACCGCCTGGACCACGTCCGGGCCGGTGATGAACATCTGCGAGGTCTCGCGGACCATGAAGACGAAGTCGGTCAGCGCGGGGGAGTACGCGGCGCCGCCGGCGCACGGGCCGAGCATCACCGAGATCTGCGGGATGACGCCGGAGGCCTTGGTGTTGCGCTGGAAGATGCCGCCGTAGCCGGCCAGCGCGGTGACGCCCTCCTGGATGCGGGCGCCGGCGCCGTCGTTCAGCGAGACCAGCGGCGCACCGGCCGCGATGGCCATGTCCATGATCTTGTGGATCTTCTGCGCGTGGGCCTCGCCCAGCGCGCCGCCGAAGATCCGGAAGTCGTGCGCGTAGGTGAAGACGGTGCGGCCGTGCACGGTGCCCCAGCCGACGACGACGCCGTCGGTGTGCGGCTTCTTGGCCTCCAGGCCGAAGCCCTGGGCGCGGTGCCGGCGCAGCGGCTCGACCTCGTGGAAGGAGCCCTCGTCCAGCAGCAGCTCGATGCGCTCGCGGGCGGTCAGCTTGCCCTTGGCGTGCTGGGCTTCGGTGGCCTTGTCGCTCGGGCCGCGGCGGACCTTCTCGCGCAGCTCGTGCAGCTCGGCGACCCGCCCGCGGGCGTCGGCCGGGACCTCGTGGACCTCGCCGTCGACCGGCGCCTCATGCACAACCGTCATCTCGAACCACTCCAAGGGTGAGGGAACTGTCCGACAGCCAACGTCTGCTGTGCCCCCGGCCGCGAATCACTTTCTTCACTTATGACTGTACGAGGGGCCGTGCGCTGGTTTCGGCGTCGATTCCGTACAAGGTCGGGTTCGTTTAGCTGTGAGGCCTGCACAGAAGCGGTCGGGTCGGAGCCGGTGCGCTCGGTGTTCGTTCGAATACCGGGGGTTGTCGGACAGGTGATGGTCCGATGATCTGAGCGTGAAGGAAAGCGCAGGTCAGGGCCGTCCCTCAGTAATGTAGGCCGGTCGTCTTGGGTGCTGCTCAAGGTCCGCTCAAGCCGGGGGGCCGGGGTGCGGATGTCAGGGTGGGGCGGCGTCCAGTCGTAGGGAAGCGCCAAAAAGGCGACAGCCCACCCGAGGTCGCCCGGGTGGGCTGTTGGAGGTACCCCGCGCAGCCCCCGTGATCAGCTCCTGCGGCCGTCCTCCGGCTCGTCCCGGTCGCGCAGCTCCTGCTCGCGGCGGCGCAGATCGGCCTCCCACTGCTTGAGCATGTCCTCGTGGTCCTTGTCGTTCCTCTTCAACGAGGCGAGGAACTCCGGGTCGTCGTCCGGCGCGAGCGGCCGCCCGCCGCGACCGGGGGCGCGCCCCGGGCCGTCGGCCGCCGGGTGCCCCGGGTGGCTGTCGGGGGTCGCGGCCCGCAGGAAGCCGCGCTGCTTTCCGGCGATCAGCCAGGCGATCGGCCCGAGCGGCGGGAAGAGCAGCACGATCAGCACCCAGACCACCTTCGGCAGGTGCTTCACCTCGTCCTCGGGCGTGGTCAGGCAGTCGACGAACGCCCAGACCCAGAACGCGAGCGGAAGGACGATGGTCAGCAGGATCCGCAACATGGCTGCGATCTTCCCCCAGCGGGCGGCGTGGCGGGCGCCTTGCCGGGGCCCTTGACGCAAGCCAGGCTATCGGGTGGCGGATACTGACAGGCATGGCATACGACGATCTCCGCTCGTTTCTCCGGGCCCTCGACCGCGAGGGCGACCTCAAGCGCATCAAGGCGGAGGTGGACCCCCACCTGGAGATCGGCGAGATCGTCGACCGTGTGCAGAAGGCCAAGGGCCCCGCGCTGCTCTTCGAGAACGTCAAGGGCTCGTCGATGCCGCTCGCGATGAACGTCTTCGGCACCGAGCGGCGCCTCGCCAAGGCGCTCGGCCTCAAGGGCCCGGACGACATCTCGGAGAAGATCGCCGGCCTGCTCAAGCCGGAGCTGCCGCAGGGCTTCACCGGCTTCCGGGACGCCTTCGGCAAGCTCGCCTCCATGGCGCACGTCCCGCCGCGGCACGTGAAGCCCGGCGACGCCCCCGTCCAGGAGGTCGTGCTCACCGGCGACGACGTCGACCTGGACGCGCTGCCCGCCCTCTTCACCTGGCCGCTCGACGGCGGCTCCTTCTTCAACCTGGGCCTCACCCACACCAAGGACCCGGACACCGGCGTCCGCAACCTGGGCCTCTACCGGCTCCAGCGGCACGACCGCCGCACCATCGGCATGCACTGGCAGATCCACAAGGACAGCCGCAACCACTACGCGGTGGCGGCGAAGCGGGGCGAGCGGCTGCCGGTCGCGATCGCCTTCGGCTGCCCGCCCGCCGTCACCTACGCGGCCACCGCGCCGCTGCCGGGCGACATCGACGAGTACCTCTTCGCCGGCTTCGTCGCCGGGGAGCGGGTGCGGATGGTCGACTGCAAGACCGTCCCGCTGCAGGTCCCGGCCGACGCCGAGGTGGTCCTGGAGGGCTGGCTGGAGCCCGGCGAGATGCTGCCCGAGGGGCCGTTCGGCGACCACACCGGCTTCTACACCCCGCAGGAGCCGTTCCCGGCGCTGAAGATCGACTGCGTGACGATGCGCCGCCGTCCGATCCTGCAGTCCATCGTGGTCGGCCGCCCGCCGACGGAGGACGGCCCGCTGGGCAAGTTCACCGAGCGGTTCTTCCTGCCGCTGCTGAAGATCATCATCCCGGACATCGTCGACTACGACCTGCCCGAGGCCGGCGGCTTCCACAACTGCGTGATCGTCTCGATCGACAAGAAGTACCCCAAGCACGCCCAGAAGACGATGCACGCGATCTGGGGCGCGCACATGATGTCGCTGACCAAGCTGATCATCGTGGTGGACGCCGACTGCGAC
Source organism: Kitasatospora sp. NPDC038210 (assembly GCF_055600605.1). Classification (NCBI taxonomy): domain Bacteria; kingdom Bacillati; phylum Actinomycetota; class Actinomycetes; order Kitasatosporales; family Streptomycetaceae; genus Kitasatospora; species Kitasatospora sp. NPDC038210. The sequence continues at coordinate 228,223 of NZ_JBVJYK010000003.1, forward strand.
GTGCACGACTACCAGGAAGTCGCCTGGCGGGCCTTCGGCAACGTCGACTACAGCCGGGACCTCACCGTGGTCGAGGGCCCGGTCGACCACCTCGACCACGCCTCGTACCAGCAGTTCTGGGGCGGCAAGGCGGGCATCGACGCGACCCGCAAGCTGCCCGAGGAGGGCTACACCCGCGACGGCGGCTGGCCGGAGATGGTGTCCTCGGACCCGGCCACCGCCGCACTGGTGTCCCGCCGCTGGAAGGAGTACGGACTGTGAGTACGGCGGCCGTCGAAACCCCGGGGCGCACGAAGGCGTTCCTGCGCCTGGTGATGATCGAGCACTCGGTCTTCGCCCTGCCCTTCGCGTACATCGCCGCGCTGACTGCGATGTTCCTCGCCGACAAGCGGGTGCACTGGGGCCAGCTGTTCGTCGTGACGGTGTGCATGGTCGGCCTGCGGACCTTCGCGATGGCGGCGAACCGGATCATCGACCGTGAGATCGACGCCCGCAACCCGCGCACGGCCGGGCGCGAACTCGTCACCGGCGCCGTGTCGTTGAGGACCGCGTACATCGGCTCGGCGGTCGCGCTGGTGGTCTTCCTCGGCGCGGCGGCGATGCTCAACCCGCTCTGCCTGGCGCTCGCGCCGGTCGCCGTGGTGCCGATGGTGGTCTACCCGTACGGCAAGCGCTTCACGGACTTCCCGCAGGCGATCCTCGGCCTGGCCCAGGCCATGGGCCCGGTCGGCGCCTGGCTCGCGGTCACGGGCAGCTGGTCGTGGGAGGCCGTGGTCCTGGGTGTCGCCGTCGGCATCTGGATCGGCGGCTTCGACCTCATCTACGCCTGCCAGGACGTCGAGTCCGACCGCCACGGCAAGGTGCGGTCGGTGCCGGCCCGGTTCGGCATCCCCGCGGCCATCCGGGGCGCGCGCGTCTGCCACGTCCTGACCACGCTGCTGCTGGGCTGGTTCGCGGTCCTGACGCACGCCGGGGCGGCCTTCTGGGTCGGCCTGGCGGTCGTCGCGGGCGCCTTCGTCTACGAGCACACCATCGTGAAGCCGAACGACCTGTCGAAGCTGAACCGGGCGTTCTTCCAGACCAACGGGTTCGTCGGCATCTCGCTGTTCTGCTTCGCCCTGCTGGACCTGATCATCCGCGGCCTCGGGATCTGATCCCGACGACCGGGGAGTCGCCCGTCCTCCGCCTGCGGTGCACGCACCTCGACGCCGTCCCGCCCGCCGGGCGGACGGCGGGGTTCGAGGGCGGGCCCTAGCCCCGGTGGGCATCGATGCCGGCCGCCCGGATCTTCTGCTCGATCAGCGTCGTCAGCCGGGTCCAGCCGGGGCGCCGGTCCTCGCCGTGGTGGGTGAGGAGTTCCTTGCGGGTATCGCCGTCCTCGCGGTCCTGCAGGCCGGAGAGGGTCGGGAGCAGGGAGGGGTCGGCGATGAAGTGTCCGGCCACCTCGGTGGCGAGTTCCTCGATCCTCGGGTCGTCCGGCTCCCAGCTCCCGGCGGCCCAGGTCATCTTGACGACGGCGACGTGCCCGGGGTCGTCGAGGCCGTGCTCGATCTGGGCCAGGTACTCCTCGAAGCCCTCCGGCATCAGGGCCCGGACCAGGATCAGGGCCTCGCGGGCCGTGGTCACGTCCTCGGCGGAGAAGCCGAGTGCGGGCATCCGGTCCAGCAGCGCGAGTGCCCGTTCGGGGAGCAGGACCCGGTCGCCGTGGGCGAGGCGGCGCAGGACCTCGCGTCGGGCGACCAGTTCGTCGATCTTGCCGGTGAGGGTCTCCTCGACCTCGACGAGCGAGGCCGCGAACCGATCCGGTTCGGCGTCCAGGATCGGGCCGACCTCGGCCAGGGGGACGCCCGCCCCGGCGAGGGTACGGACCTGCACCAGTCGCAGCAGCTCGGCCGTTCCGTAGCGGCGGTAGCCGGAGAGGTCGCGCGCGGGCTCCTCGACCAGGCCGTTCTTGTGGTAGTGCCGGATGGTCTTCACCGTGACGCCGGCGAAGGCCGCGGCCTGGCTGATGGTCACTCCGTCGGTCATGCGCATCAGTTGACCCCATCGCCGGCGGTGGCGGCAACCTCGCGGACGGCGGTGGCGATGGCGCGGAAGTCCTTGCGGACGATGGTGGTGTGCTTGCTCGGGACGGTGGCGCTGACCCGGACGTGGGGGTTGCGGGCGAGGACCGGGTCCAGCGTGGCGCGCATCGCCGCCAGGCCCTCGGCGGTGCCGCCGAGACTGGCGCCGGTGGCCACCAGGTACCGCATCGGGAAGTTCACCAGGTCGAACACCGGATCGCTCGCGGCGACGATCTCGTTCAGCTCGATGTTGATCTCGGCGTGCTCGGCGGCGGACATCCGCGCGGCCATGCCCAGCGGCCTGACCAGCGGCATGATCCACCCGAACTGCCGGAACATCTTGCGGATCTGCTCCTTGCCGGCCTCCCGGCCGCCCTCGACGGTGGCCAGGTAGTCCCATGGGTAGCCGCCGTCGACCATGACCGCGCCCGCGATCCGGCCGGGGTTGCGGGTGGAGTAGTGCAGTGCGAGCGCCGCGCCGTAGGACCAGCCCACCAGGATCGGCCGCTGCGCGCCGGTGGCGTCGATGACGGCGTCGATGTCGCGCAGGCAGGCCTCGAAGGAGTAGTCGGAGGAGGTCTTCGACTTGCCGCGGGCGCGTTCGTCGAAGGTGATGTGCCGGTAGTCGCCGCCGAGTTCGGCGATCGTGCGGCGCCAGTTCCGCTGGGTGGCGTACGAGCCGTTGAGGTAGATCACCGGGCGGCCGGTCCCGCGCGTGTCGGTCACGGCCAGGGCGGTGTCCTCGACCGGAATCATGCCGGTCCGGCGGGAGTCGGGGTTCTGCTTCGCGTTCGTGTTCGTGGTCATGGATATGAGCGTGAGGCTTGACCTTGGGTCAAGGTCAACCCCGCTTCAACGGAACAGCGCGGCGTGGTCGGCGGCCCAGGTGCGGAAGCTGCGGGCCGGGTGGCCGGTGAGGTCCTGGACGGTGGTGGTGGCCGGCTCGGGGTCGGCGATGCGGGCGTGGATGAAGTCCAGCGTGCTGTCGATCGCCGGCCCGGGCCGGCCGGTGGCCGTCATGCGGTGGCGGGCGGCCTCGCGCGGGATCTCCTCCCACGCCACCGGCCGGCCGGCCGCCTCGCCGATGATGCCCACCTGCTCGGCCTGGGTCGGCGACTCGGGGCCGGTCAGCACGTACCGGGCGCCGGCGTGGCCGTCCTCGACCAGGGCCCGGACGGCGACCGCCGCGATGTCCCGCTCGTCCACCGGGTTCAGCTCGGCCGCACCGCCGTAGCCCCGTACGGCGTCGCCGGCGCGGATCTCCTCCGCCCACTGCAGCGCGGCCGCGAACCCGTACGCCCGCAGCACGGTGTACCGCACCCCGCTCCGGGCGAGCAGCGCCTCGATCTCGCCCTCCGGCTGCTCGGGGACGTCCCGGACGGCCGCCGAGGAGAGGAAGACCACCCGCCCGACCTCCCGGGCCAGCACGCCCACCGCGTCCGTCGCCGCCTCCGCCGTCGGGTGCGGCCACCCCAGCAGCACCGCGTCGACGCCCTGCGCCGCCGCCTCCAGGGACGCCGGGTCGAGCAGGTCCCGCTGCGTCAGCGTCCGCGCCCGTGCCCCGGCGGCCGCGAGCTGCAGCCCGACGTGCCGCCCGACCGTCCCGGAGACGCCGACCACCAGCACGGCCGACGAATCGTCAACTCGCTTTTCTGTCATGCCTAGAACGTAGGTGACGAAGATGAGACGCCCAATGCGCACGGGTCTCGGGTCCATGCGCCATCGTCTACCCGGCGCGCACCGACTCCCGTACGCCCCTCCAGTGCGTCGAGCGCCGGCAGTTCGTCGGTGTCCGGCCGCCCGCCGGGGGAGTACCGCGGCGGGCGGCCGGACACCGGCCGTCAGGACGTGAGGGCGTTGAGGCCGGTGAGGAGGAGGGTGAGGCCCAGGAGGGCGAGGAGGGCGCCGAGGGCGCGTTGGGCGGCGGGGGCGGTCGGGGGAGGGGCGGCACGGCGCAGGTGCGGGGGGAGGCCGGCGCGCTCGGCGAGCTGGCGGCGGTGGAGGCGGGTCACGATCCCCCGGAAGTCGGCGGCCCAGAGGGAGCCGAGAGCCGTGGTGAGGACGCCGAGCAGGACGAGGACGACGGTGGTCACAGGACGCGCCGCAGCCAGCCGTGGGTGTCCTCGGCCCGGCCGTACTGGAGGTCGAGCATCCGCTCGCGCAGGGCCGTGGTGAGCCGGCCGGGTGTGCCGTCGCCGACGGTCAGGGCGTAGCCCTCGCCCTTGATGCCGAGGACCGGGGTGAGGACGGCGGCGGTGCCCGCCGCGAAGACCTCCGTGACGGTGCCGTCGGCGAGGCCGGCCCGGAACTCCTTGAAGGTGACGGGGCGTTCGACCGGAGCCAGGCCGAAGTCCGGGGCGAGCGTGAGCGCGGTGTCGCGGGTGACGCCCTCCAGGATGGTGCCGAGTGCCGGGGTGACCAGCTCGCCGGCGGCGGTGACCAGGAAGAGGTTCATCGCCCCGGACTCCTCGATGCAGCCCTCCTCGTCCATGCTGTCGAGGTAGAGGACCTGGTCGCAGCCATGCTGCAGGGCTTCCGCCTGCGCGGCGAGGCTCGCCCCGTAGTTGCCGCCGCACTTCGTGGCGCCCGTGCCGCCCCTGCCCGCCCGGGTGTAGGTCGTGCTGACCCACAGGGCCACGCCGCCGGTGCCCGCGGAGAAGTACGGCCGGGTGGGGCAGGCGATCACGGAGTAGGCGACCCGCTCGGCCGGACGGACACCGAGGAAGGTCTCGGCGGCGAACATGAACGGCCGCAGGTACAGGCTCTCCTCGCCCGCGGTCACCGGCACCCAGGGCTCGTCCGCGCGGACCAGGGCCTCGACGCTCGCGAGGAAGTCCTCCTCCGGGAGCGGGGGCAGGCCCATCCGCGCCGCGGAGCGGGCGAAGCGGCGCGCGTTGCGCTCGGGGCGGAACAGCCAGATGCTGCCGTCGGCGTGCCGGTAGGCCTTGAGCCCCTCGAAGACCTCCTGGGCGTAGTGCAGCGCGGCCGTGCCGGGGTGCAGGGAGAACGGCTGCAGCGGGCCCACGGAGCGGTCGTGCCAGCCGGCTTCCGGTGTCCAGAGGGCCTGGGCCATGTGGTCGGTGAAGTGCCGGCCGAACTCCGGTGCGGCCAGGACCGCCGCGCGTTCCGCCTCCGGCACCGGACTCGTGGTGCGGACCAGGGGGAAGGCCGGGCTCATCGTCAACTCCTGCGGAGGGGTGCGGATCGGGCGGTGCTGGGCGGGGTGCTGCGGGGGCGGGGCGGGGCGGCGGCGGTCAGAGGGCGGCGAGGAGCAGGGCGGGGCGCTCCACGCAGTCCGCGACGTAGCGCAGGAAACCGCCGGCCACCGCCCCGTCGCAGACCCGGTGGTCGAAGGTGAGGGACAGCTGGGTGACCTTGCGGACGGCGAGCTCGCCGTCCGTGACCCAGGGCTTGTCGACGACGCGTCCCACGCCGAGGATCGCGGCCTCGGGGTGGTTGAGGAGCGGCGTGGAGCCGTCGACGCCGAAGACGCCGTAGTTGTTGAGCGTGAAGGTGCCGCCGGTCAGCTCCCCCGGCGGCAGGCTGCCGGAGCGCGCCAGAGCGGTCAACCGGACGAGTTCGGAAGCCAGTTCGGCGGTCGTCCGCAGGTGCGCGTCCCGCACCACGGGCACGACGAGACCGCGGTCGGTCTGCGCGGCGAAGCCCAGGTTCACGTGGGGGAAGCGGACGATCTCCTCCCGCGCCGCATCCACGGTCGAGTTCAGCTCGGGGAACCGGCGGAGCGCGGCGACGCAGATCCGCGCCAGCAGCGCGAGCAGCCCGATCGGCCGGTCCGGGGAGGCGTCCCGGAGGGTGTCCCGGGCCTGGAGCAGGCCGGTGGCATCCACGTCGACCCAGGTGGTGGCGGTCGGGACCGCACTGCTGCGGGTCAGCTTCTCGGCCGCGGCCCGGCGCAGGCCGCTCAGCGGGATGCGCTCCCGCGGAACGGGATCCACCGCGGGCCGCAGGGCCCGTTCGACGTCACGGCGCAGGATGACGCCGTGCGGTCCGCTGGGCGTGAGCCGGGTGAGGTCGACGCCGTGCTCGCGCGCGAGCGCGCGGACCAGCGGGGAGATCACCAGGGGGACGGCGGACCGCTCCGGCACCCCGGTCCGGCCGGTGGTGCCGCGGCCGCGGTCGCGGCGGCGGCCGGGCGGGACCGGCCGCGTCCCGTAGCCGACCAGGACGTTGCCGCTCGGTGCCGGCGCCTCCTCGCCATGGGCCTCCCGCGCGGGCGGCAGCTCGGCGGGCGGACGCAGTTCGGAGGAGGGAGACGGCTCGGGGGAGGGAGACGGCTCGGGGGAGGGGGGTACGGCCGCAGCGACGGAGACCAGCGGCGCCCCGACCGCGACCACCGCCCCCACCTCGGCGTGCAGTTCCAGCACCGTCCCGGCGTACGGCACGGGCACCTCGACGGCCGCCTTCACCGTCTCGACCTCCACGACCACCTGGTCCACCTCGACGGTGTCCCCGGCGGCGATCCGCCAGCCGACGACCTCCGCCTCGGTGAGGCCCTCGCCCAGGTCGGGCAGCAGGAAGACCCGGGGCCCGGCCGCGGCGGTCACGAGGCCACCCGCGCGAGGTGCCGGGTGTCCGGCTCGTCGTCGTACTGCAGGCGGTGGACGGCGTCCAGCACCCGGTCCACCCCGGGCAGGTGGGCGTGCTCCAACTTCGGCGGCGGGTAGGGGATGTCGAACCCGGCCACGCGCAGGACGGGTGCGGCCAGCGAGTGGAAGCAGCGCTCCTGCACCCGCGCGGCGATCTCGGCGCCGACGCCCGCGAACCCCTGCGCCTCCTGGACGACCACGCAGCGGCCGGTCCGCCGCACCGACGCCGTCACCGTGTCGTCGTCGAAGGGCACGAGCGTGCGCAGGTCCACGACCTCCAGCTCGATGCCGTCCAGCGCCGCCTCGGCCGCCGCGGCGAGCGCGACCGGGACGGCGGGGCCGTAGGAGATCAGCGTGGCGTCGCGTCCGACGCGGCGGACCGCCGCCCGGCCGAAGGGCGGTGCCCCGCGCCGTTCCAGGTCGACGTCCTGCTTGGACCAGTACTGCTTCTTGGGCTCCAGGAACACGACCGGGTCGGGATCCCGCACGGCGTCCCGCAGCAGCCAGTGGGCGTCCTCGACGGTCGCCGGGGTGACGACCTTCAGCCCCGGGGTGTGCGCGTAGTACGCCTCGCTGGAGTCGCTGTGGTGCTCGACGCCGCCGATCCCGCCGCCGTACGGGATGCGTAGGACCATCGGCAGGGAGATCCGCCCCCGGGTGCGGTTGCGCATCTTCGCCACGTGCGAGGCGATCTGCTCGAACGCCGGGTAGGCGAAGGCGTCGAACTGGAGCTCCACCACCGGCCGGAACCCGCCCATCGCCAGCCCGACGGCCAGCCCGACCAGGCCCGACTCGGCGAGCGGCGTGTCGAAGCAGCGGTGCTCGCCGAACTCGGCGGTCAGCCCGTCGGTGATCCGGAAGACGCCGCCGAGCCGGCCGACGTCCTCGCCGAACACCAGCACCCGCTCGTCCTCGCGCAGCGCGTCCCGCAGCGCCGCGTTGAGCGCCTGGGCCATCGTGGCCGTTCCCATGTCAGTTCTCCGTGTCGTCCGACTCGGCGGCCAGCTGGTCGCGCTGCTCGCGCAGTTGGGGGGTGGGCTCGGCGTAGACGTGCTCGAAGAGTTCGAGCGGGTCCGGCTGCTCCTCGACGTCGATCCGGGCCCGCAGGTCCGCCGCCAGGGCGTCGCCCGCCTCCCGCGCGGAGTCGACGTCCTGCTCGCCGAGCAGCCCGGCGCCGCGCAGGTACGTCTCCAGGCGGTCCAGCGGGTCCGCGGCGTCCCAGCGGCGGACCTCCTCCTCGTCCCGGTAGCGGCCGGGGTCGTCGGCGTTGGTGTGTCCGTCCACGCGGTAGGTGTGGGCCTCCACCAGGAACGGGCCCTGACCGGAACGGGCGTGCTCGACGGCCGCGTCCAGCACCGACAGCACCGCCACCAGGTCGTTGCCGTCGACCTGTTCGGAGCGCACCCCGTAGCCGACCCCCTTGTACGCGAGGGCCGGTGCGGCGGTCTGCCGCGCGAGCGGCACGGAGATCGCGTACTGGTTGTTCTGGATCAGGAAGACCACCGGGGAACGGAACACCGCGGCGAAGTTCAGCGCCTCGTGGAAGTCGCCCTCGCTCGTCCCGCCGTCCCCGACGAAGGCCATCACCACGCCGTCCTCGCCCTTGCGGCGCACGGCGTCGGCCATGCCGACGGCGTGCAGCAGTTGCGTGGCCAGCGGCGTGCACTGGGGCGCGACCCGGACCGCCGTCGGGTCGTAGCCGCAGTGCCAGTCGCCGCGCAGCAGGGTCAGGGCCTCCACCGGGTCCACGCCCCGCGCGACCAGGGCCACCGTGTCGCGGTAGGTGGGGAACAGCCAGTCCCCGTCCCGCAGGGCGAGGACGCCGGCGATCTGGCAGGCCTCCTGCCCCCGGCTCGACGGGTAGACGGCGAGCCGGCCCTGCCTGGTCAGTGCGGTCGCCTGCTGGTCGAAGCGCCGCCCCACCACCATCCGCCGGTACGCCTCGCGGAGCCGCTCGGCCGGGGGCGCCTGGTACCCCGAGGGGGTCGTGGCCGCGGTGCCGGCCTCGGTGACCAGCCGGACCGGGGTGGCTGACGGCAGCAGCGCCTTCGCCGCCGGTCGGAGGCCCTGCTCGGACGCTGTGGCCGTGGCGGACATGGGGAGGGGCTCGCTTTCTCTGCGGGGTCTCTGCGGGTTCGCTTCGGGTTCTCTGCGGTGGTGGGCGGCCGGTGGCGGGCGGCCGGTGCCGGGTGGCGGTGGCGGAGGAGGGACGGCGGTCCGTCAGGCGTGCGCGGCGGAGTCCCCGTCCGGCTTCGCGGACGCCCGCCGGTTGACCCAGGTGCGCTCCAGCTTCGCCACCACGTCCGCGCTGTGCATCCGAACGGACTGCTCCAGTGCGTACCGGCTCAGGTAGGTCCGGAACAGGTCGTCGGACTCCTCGGCCAGGTGCATCATCCGGCGGTTGGCGGGCACGGCCGGGTCGGCCAGCCGGTCGGCCGCCGAGGCCACGGCCGCGTCGACCTCGTCGGGCTTGACGACCTCGTCGCAGAGCGCCAGCGCCTGGGGGCTGTCCGCCGGGACCTGCTCGCCGTGGAAGATCAGGCGCTGCGCCATCCGCCGCCCGACCACCCGGCCCAGCCGCAGGTTGGCGGCGCCGGGGATGATGCCCTCGTTGAGCGCGGGCAGCGAGAAGTAGGCGTCGGATCCCGCGACCACCCGGTCGAGGACGAGCGCGACCTGGGTCGCACCGCCGATCGCGAAGGTCTCGACGGCGCCGATCCACGGCTTGCCGCCGGGCGGGTCGAGCAGGTCGTCCCCCGGGCTGCGCAGTCCGTGGATCAGCTTGCGGATGTACCCCAGCTCGCGACGGAGCATGAAGTCCACGAAGGAGATCTTCCCCTCGTAGAGGTGGGTCAGGTTGATGCCGGCCCCGAACGCCCGCCGGCCGCGGTACCGGGGGTGGGACAGCTCGCTGCCGCGCAGCACGCCCACCGCGACCTCGTCGTCGAGCAGGGCCAGGTCGATGGCGGTCTCCAGGGCCTCCACCACCGCGTCGTCCTCGGCGTTGAGGACGTGCTGGTTGCAGATGGTCACCTCGGCCACGAAGCCGTCGCGGCGGACGGTGGCCTGGCCGAGGTCCAGGTGGCCGGTCCGGCGGAACTCGGGGAGCAGCTCCAGGGCCCGGGGCGTGGGGGCCAGCATCGACCGCAGCAGGTGCTCGCCGGTGTCGCGCAGGCCCAGCAGGTGGGTGAAGAAGACGCCTTGGTCGAGCTCCCCGCCGGACTTCGCGGATTGCGGGACCAGGCGGTCCGCGGCGATCTGCGCGCGGCTGGGGACCAGCCCGGGGTAGGCCTCCGCCGCCGCGAAGGCGAGGTCGTCCACCCGGACCTGGCGGCGGCGGCCGGTGGTGAGCTCGTCGTAGACGCGGCCCGCGTGCAGGTCGAGGAACTGGTGCCGGGCCTGCCGGGCGGCGCGCGCGACGTGCTCCGCGGTGTCGCGCTCGGCGGCGGTGCGCTCGGCGCGCGGCGGCAGCGCCGCGGTCTGGTCCCCGAAGGCGTCGAGACAGGCGGTCAGCAGGCGGGTGTCCGCCCGGTGGTCCCCGCGGAAGCGCGGGACCCCGGTGGCACGGGACGCCGCGCCGCGGGACGGGTCGGGCTGCGCCGCCGTTGCTTGGGTCGGCACGGGTGTGTGCATGCTGGGTCATCTCCTCATGGGTGTTCTCGCGGCACGTGGCCGGTCCGTACCGGCGCGGGCCGTCATGGGCGGGTCAGCCCCGATCTCACGATCGCGTCGAACAGGCCGCCGGAGGGCTCGTAGACCGTGTGGTGGTCGCCCGGCCGCCGGTGGACGGTGAACTCCCCGCCGGCGTAGGCCCGCCAGCCCTCCAGGGCGGCGGGCGGGACCACCGGGTCCTCCGTCGCCGCGAAGACCCGGACGTCGCACGGCAGGGGCGCGGCGGGGGCGGGCCGGTACTCGGCGGCGAGTGCGAGGTCGGCCCGCAGGCCGGTCAGCAGTCGGCGGACGAACTCCTCGTGCTGCAGGAGGACCTCGGGAACTCCGTTGGTGGCGCGCAGGAAGTCGAGGAGTTCGTCGTGGGGCAGCGCGTGGTACGCGGTGTCGGCGGCCAGGTGCGGCGGCCGGGCACCGGAGATCAGCAGGGCCCGGGGCAGCGGGTGGCCGTGTTCGTGCAGGTGCCTGGTCAGCGAGTAGGCGAGCAGACCCCCGAAGCTGTGGCCGAACAGGACGTACGGCGGTTCGAGCAGCGGGAGCAGGGCCCCGGCCACCTGGACGGTGAGTTCTTCGAGCGTGGCCGGCAGCGGGTCGCCGATCCGGTTCTCCCGGCCCGGAAGCTGGACCGGGACCAGGTCCACCGAGTCGGGCAGGTGCGGGCGCCAGGAGGCGAAGGCGCTCGCCCCGCCGCCCGCGTGCGGGAAGCAGAACAGCCGCTCCCCGGTCCCGCGGCCGGCCGGGGAGCCCAGCAGCCAGGGCGTCGGGTCGGCGGTCACGCGGTGCCCCGCCGGGTTTCCAGCAGTGCGGCGATCTGCCCGCCGGAGCGGTTGTCCAGCAGGTCCACGAGGCTCAACCCGGCGTCGGGGAAGGCCGACTGGAGGTGGGTGAAGAGCGTGACCAGCAGCAGCGAGTTGCCGCCGAGCGCGTAGAAGTCGTCGTCGGGGCCGACCGATTCGCGTTCGAGGGTCTGCGCCATGACGGACAGGACCCGTTCCTCCACCGGGGTGCGCGGGGCGGAGCCGGGGCCGGCCCCGGAGTCGTACTCCGGTGCGGGCAGGCCCTTGCGGTCGAGCTTGCCGTTCGCGGTCAGTGGGATCTCGTCGAGCCAGACGAAGGCCGCCGGGATCATGTACGACGGCACCCGGGCCGCCATGTACTCCCGCAGCTGCGCGTGGTCGGGCCGCGCGTCGCCCACCAGGTAGGCGGCCAGGGCCGGCCCGCCGGGCGCGTCGTCGCGGACCACGGTGGCCACGGCCCGGACGTCGGGGTGCGCGGCGAGCGCCGCGTCCAGTTCGCCCAGCTCGATCCGGTACCCCCGGATCTTGACCTGGTCGTCGCCGCGCCCGAGGAATTCGAGGTTGCCGTCCGGCAGCCAGCGGGCCAGGTCGCCGGTGCGGTAGATCCGGCTGCCCGGCGGGCCGAACGGGTCGGGCAGGAACCGTTCCCGGGTGAGTTCGGGGCGGCCCAGGTACTCCCGGGCCAGGCCGTCGCCGCTGAGCCAGAGGTCACCGGCGACGCCGACGGGCTGCGGTTCCAGGTCCTCGTCGAGGACGTAGGTCTGGGTGTTGGCGATCGGACGGCCGATGGGGATGGTGGGGCGGGTGGTGTCGGCGGCCTCGATGGGCTTCCAGGTGGCGAAGAGGGTGCACTCGGTGGGACCGTACACGTGCAGGAAGCTGGTGTCGGTCAGGTGCGGCAGCAGCTGCGCGGCGCTGGCCGGCGAGAGGACGTCACCGCCGACCATCAGCTGTCGGACGCGGGCCAGTTCCTCGGGGAACTGTTCTGCCGCCACGTGGAGTTGGGGCGAGACGAGCAGCAGCGTGGTGATCCGGTGGCGCTGCAGCGCGGCCTTGAGCAGGTCGGGGAAGGGCAGCCCGGACGGTGGCAGGACCAGCGTGCCGCCGTTCAGCAGCGCGCCCCACAGCTCGATCAGCGAGGCGTCGAAGGTGAGCGGGGAGAGCTGCAGGTGCGCCTCGCCGGGCCCGAGCCGTACGTAGTCCGCGCCCTTGACCAGTCGGCTGAGGGCCCGGTGGGTGACGGCGACGCCCTTGGGGGCGCCGGTGGAGCCCGAGGTGTAGATGACGTACGCGAGGTGCTCGGCGGTGGCCGCCGGGACGACCGGGTCGGTGGCCGGCAGGCCGTCCGTCGGCGCCGTGTCGTCCGGCGCGTCGAGCCGGAGCAGCCGGGCGGCGGACCCGGCGAAGGCCTCCGCGTGGCCGGTGTCGGTGAGGACGACCGGGGCCCCGGCGTCCCCGACCACGAAGGCGAGCCGCTGCGCGGGGTGGTCCGGGTCGAGCGGGAGGTAGGCGCCGCCGGCCTTGAGCACGGCCAGCAGGCACACGATCATGTCGACCGACCGGGGCAGGCAGATGCCGACCGGGACGTCGGGGCCCACGCCCCACTCGATCAGGCGGTGGGCCAGCCGGTTCGCCCGGGCGTTCAGTTCGCCGTAGCCGAGCCGGACGTCCTCGTGTTCGAGGGCGGTCGCCGCGGGGTCGCGGCGGACCTGCTCCTGGAACAGGGCGGCGGTGGTGCGGTCGCGCGGGAAGTCCCTCCCGGTGCGGTTCCATTCGGTCACCACGAGGGCGCGCTCCTCGGGCGGGAGCGCGGGCAGGGCGGCGACCGGTGTGTGCGGGTTCTCCGCGGCGGCGGTGAGCAGCAGCTCGATCCGCCGCGCCAGCCGCCGCGCGGTGACCGGCTCGAACAGGTCGGCGTCGTACTCGACCGTTCCGCGCAGTTCGTCCCCGCGCAGCTCGAAGACGAGCGAGAGGTCCCGGGCGGCCGTGCCCGGCTGCAGGTCGACGGGGGTGCAGGTGGCACCGGGATAGTCCGGCAGCGCGGTGCCGAAGTTCCGGGCGGCGAGTCTGACCGGCACCGGCTGGCGGGCCGGGTCGCCGCAGGCTCCGGCCGGCCCGGCCAGGGCTCCCGGCGGCAGGGCGGTGGCGTGCGCGCGGGCCCGGGCCAGCTCCGCCCGGGCCTGCTCGACGACGTCCAGGAAGGTCGGTTTGCCGTCCAGCCGGAGGTCCAGGACGACGTCGGTCTCCGGCCGGCCGAGCGGGGTGTCCGGGTCGGGGCGGACCGCGACCAGGAGCGGGACGGCCTGCTGTCCGGTCTGGCGGGCGAGCAGCGCGAGTGCGGCGGCGCACAGGGCGCTGGACGCGTCGGCCGTTCCGGACAGCTCGCGCAGGCGCGGCGCGAGGCCGGCCGGAAGGGCGAAGTGTTCCACGCCGCCGGGGCGGGAGGCCCGGGGCCGGCGGGGCCGGTCGGTCGGCAGGTCGACGACGGGGAGCGCCTCGGGCCGGTCCAGCCAGTGACCGAGCTCGACGCTCGCCTCCGCGGCGGAGGGCCAGCGGATCTCCGGGGCCCGCGTGGCGGGGAGCGGCTCCCCCCGCCGTACGGCGGTGTGGGCGAGCGCGTGCTCGACGAGGAGGGCGTCCATGGCGACCGGGTCGAGCGCCAGGCGGTGCGCGACGGCGAGCAGCAGCCACTCCTGCTCGCCGACCCGCAGCGCACGGACCCTCAGCAGCGGGCCGCGGGCGAGGTCGAAGGGCTCGGCGGCCAGCCGGGCGGCGTGCTCGGTCGCCTCCTCCGGCGGTACGCGGACCGCGGCGAAGTCGGCCTGCGCCGCGCTCCCGGTGTCCGGCGCGGCGGGCTGCGGCACCGCCAGTCCGGTGGACGCGGGGAGCACGGTCCGCAGGACGGCGTGCCGCGAGGTCAGCTCCTGCAGCGCGCGGTGCGCCGCCGCGGGGTCGAAGTCCCCGGTGAGCCGGAAGCACCGGACCACGTGGTGGGAGGGGTGCGACCAGGGGGCCGGTCCCGGTTCGAGCGGGGCGGACGTCGGGTGTGCCGGGGCTGTCACAGTGCTTCCTCAGAGGTGTCGCCGAGTGGTGGGAGGTCGCGGAGCCCGGCTCCGTCCGGTCGCAGGACCGTTCGCACGGGGAGGCTCTTGATCCCCGCGATGAAGGTGGAGTGCAGGTGGCGCGGCTCCCCGGCCGACTCGATCCGCTCGAAGTTCCTGGCGATCTCGTCGAACAGGACGGTCAGGGCGAGCCGGGCCAGGTGGGTCCCGATGCAGCGGTGGGCGCCCACGCCGAACGCGATGTGGCGGTTGGGGGTCCGGTCGGCCCGGAAGCGGAAGGGCTCGTCGAACACGGTCTCGTCGCGGTTGGCGGAGCCCAGCCACGCGGTGACCGGCCGGCCGGCGCCGATGGTCGTGCCGCCCATCCGCACTTCCCCGGTCGTGTGCCGCAGTGCGTGGTTGGCGGGTGAGGACCAGCGCAGGATCTCCTCCACCAGGGACTCGGTGTCCCCGCTCGCCAGCCAGCGCTCCTGCTCGACAGGGTTCTCCAGCAGGGCGAGCAGGCCGGCGGCGGCCGCGTGGGAGGTGGTGACGGTCGCCCCGATGAGGAGGCTGTAGGCGTTGAGGAGGACCTCCTCACGGCTCAGCTGCTCGCCCTCCGGCGCGGCCCGCAGCAGCGCCCCGATGAGGTCGTCCGCCTCTTCCCGGCCGGGGCGGGACACCTCGGTGTGGAAGTACAGGAAGATCTCGGAGTGCGCCCGGTTGAGCACGGCGGAGCGGGAGTCGCCGGTTCCGGCGTAGTCCGGGTCGGACTCGGCGACGGCCGCGTAGGTGAAGTGGCTCAGCCGGTTCCAGGAGGACTCCGGGATGCCGAGCAGCAGCCCCGCGATCGCGATCGGGTAGTACGCGGCCTGGGCCGCGAAGTCCCAGGTGTCCTGCCGGGCACCGATCGAGAGCAGGCGGCGGGAGAACTCCCGCAGCGCGGGCTCGTGCGCCTGGACCGCCTGCCTGGTCAGGTGCGGGGACAGCGGGTCCTTGAGCCGCTTGTGCTGCGGCGGGTCGGTGACCGCGAGCATCTTCCCGCCGGCGATGTCGGTCTGCCCCAGGGTCGTCAGGATGTTTCCCCGCGTGGCGGTGAACTCGCCGTGCTGGGAGAGCACCCGGGACACGTCCGCGTACCGGGTGACCGCCCAGAACTCCGGTTTGCCGCCCATCGGGCACTGCCGGTGGACGGGATCGTGGGCGCGCAGGTGGGTCCAGACCGGGTGGGGGTCCCCGGTGCCGAAGTAGTGCGGATCGGAGAGGTCCGGTCCGGGCTCGTCGTCCGCGGCGGCCCCGCCAGAGGTTATGCGCATGGTTCTGCTTCCCTACGACACGAGTGGGGACCGGGTCAGATGTACTCCTCGGCACCGCCCGTGCGGACCGTGTCGAGGGTGAAGCAGTGGAAGCCGCCGCCGAACAGCCGGCGGTGGCGGTGGCGGACCGGGACGACGGTGAAGCGGTGCTCCTCCAGGGTCCGGATCAGCGTCTTGCAGGCGTCGTTGACCATGACGGTGTTCTCGTCGATGGAGAGCACGTTGAGGTCGATGTACGGGCTGGGCGGGATGGGGTCGCCGTTCTCGTACTGCGGGTAGTCGCTGATCTGCGGGGCCGGCGGCACGATCACGTCCCACGTGCGCAGCGGCTCGGGCAGGTAGTCCAGCACGTCGGCCGAGCGGAGCAGCAGCGTGCCCGGCCTCAGCGGCACCACGACGCTGTCGATGTGGCTCTGCGTCAGCTTGTCCATGCGGTGCACCCGGAAGCGCCCGTCGAGGTGGCGCTCCAGCCAGTCGTAGGCCAGTGCGTGGTTGCGGTTGGCGACGTTGACGATCAGGTCGCGCCCGAGCCGGAGGCAGTTCGCGGCGTCGATCATCGGCTCCAGGCCGGAGTCGTACGGGGACGGCTGCGGGTTCTCCGGGACCTCGATGTTGGGCGCGGGGTTGTCGTTGTCCGGGTCGAAGGAGGCGTCGGTCATCATCGGCCGCGGCATGACCGTCCAGCGCGCCCCCTGGGCGAAGTAGCCCATGAAGGTCGGCTTGAGGAACTGGTTCTCGAAGTACCGGGCGCGCAGGGTCGGCGGGGTCTCGATGATCTCGTCGCCCATGACGAGGGTGTTGTCGCGCAGGTTGAGCGGGGGCACCACCGCGGCGTCCCAGGCGGGGGTGGTGACCCGGGTGAGGTCGGCGGCGGGCTCCAGCGGGCGGTGCACCGTCACCCCCAGGGCCTCCAGCTGCTCGACCACGCCCTCCACGTCCTCGATGAGCTCCCGGAGGAACCGCTCTTTGAGGGCCAGGCGGTCGGGCTCGTTGCGCAGCCGGCGGGCCTCGCTGTCGCGCCAGGTCGACAGGCTCGGGAAGTAGCCCCGGGTGCCCGACAGGTTGTCGCTGATGAACATGTCGAACGACAGGTCGCGGATGCGATCGGCGTACCCGTCCGCGGAGCCGACGATGATCTCCTTGAGCGGGGTGAAGTCGTCGAAGCTGTTGAGTCGCATGGGAGCGGTGCCCTTCTCGGCGGGGTGGCGGTCAGGAGTCGGTGGTCGTGATCGCCTGCACCGGACAGCGCCTGACCGCCTCGTCCACGGCGTCGTGCAGATCCTCGGGCGGCGTGTCGTCCAGCAGGACGACGAGGCCGTCGGTGTCGTCCTGGTCGAAGACCTCGGGCAGGGCCATGGCGCACTGGCCGGCCCCGATGCAGGTGTGCGTGTCCACGGATACGCGCATGGTGTCCTCCGGTGCGGTCGGCGTCACCAGGTGACGGGCAGGCGGTGCACCCCGTACACGCTCCGGTCGGTGGCGAGCGGGACTTCGTCGGTCGGAACCGCCAGTTCGAGCGTCGGGAAGCGGTGGAAGAGCGCGGGGAGCGCCGCGCGCATCTCCATGCGGACCAGGTTCTGGCCGAGGCACTGGTGGATGCCGTAGCCGAAGGCGAGGTGGCCGGTGGTGCGCCGGCCGAGGTCCAGCCGGTCGGCCTCGTCCTGGAACCAGTTCGGGTCCCGGTTGGCCGCGGACAGCGACACGGTGACGGAGTCGCCGGCCTTGAGGTGCTGCCCGGCGAACTCCAGGTCCTCCAGCGGGGTCCGCGGCACGCCGAAGTGGAAGATCGTCAGGTAGCGGAGCAGTTCCTCAACCGCGTTGTCCACGATCGACGGGTCGGCGAGCAGCCTGGCCAGCTGGTCGGGGTGGGACAGCAGGGCGTGGACGCTGAGCCCGAGCGAGCCCATGGTGGAGTCGTGGCCCGCCGTCAGCAGCAGCACCCCGACGCCGGCGATCTCCTCGGTGTCCAGCGTGCCGTCCTCGGCGAGCGACCTGAGCAGACCAGGGGTCTCGTCCTTCGAGCGGCCCGCGGCGATCTCGCGCACCACGGCGTACAGCTGGTCCATGGCGGCGGAGGTCTCGGCCGCGGTGGACTCCAGGTCGAAGAGCCGCTTGCTGTTGTGCTGGAACTCCGCGCGCTCGTGGTACGGGACGCCGAGCAGCTCGCAGATCACCTGCGAGGGGAGGGGCAGGGCGAAGGCCTCGACGAGGTCCGTCCCGGGGCCGGAGCGCTCCAGGCCGGACAGCAGCTCGTCGACGATCCGGTCGATCTGCGGCCGCATCTCCCGCATCCGGCGCGCGGTGAACTGGCCGGCCAGCTGCTGCCGCAGCCTGGTGTGCTCCGGCGGGTCCATGTCGACCAGCCAGCCGGGCAGCGCGGGGACACCGAAGAACGGATCCGCGCCGGGCCGGTACACCGGTGCCCGCTTGAACTCGGAACGGGCGCTGAAGCGGGGATCGGTGAGCATCTGGCGGGCCAGCTGGTGGCTGGTCACCACCCAGCCGACGTGGCCGTCCGGGTAGCTCATCCGCCGCAGCGGCTCGACGGACTGCCACTCCATCAGGTCCACGGGCGGATCGAACGGACGGACGCGCTCGGTCGGATGGGATGGCACGGGGTCCGTGGGCACGGTCGACCTCCTTTCGTGTGAGAGGCGCTGCCGGTCGATCAGTCGAGGTAGTCCTCGGGACCGCCCTCGCGGACCGTGTCGAGGGTGAAGCAGTGGAAGCCGCCGCCGAAGAGCCGGCGGTGGCGGTGGCGCACCGGCACGACCGTGAAGCCGTGGCGCTCCAGCTCGCGCATCAGCTCGGGGGACGCCTCGTTGACCAGGACGGTGTCGGGGCTCACCGAGAGCACGTTGAGATCGATGAACGGGCTGGTGAGGATCAGGTCGTCGTCCGCGTACTCGGGGAAGTTGTAGGTCTCCGGAGCCGGCGGGATGATGACGTCCCAGCTGCGCAGGGGCTTGGGCAGCAGGTCGACCACGGCCTGCGAGCGGCACAGCAGCGTGCCCGGGCGCAGGGCCAGCACCATGCTGTCGATGTGGCTGTCGCTCAGCTTGTGGACGCGGTGGACGCGGAAGCGGCCCTCCAGGTGCCGCTCCAGCCAGTCGACGCCGAGGGCGTGGTTCTCCGTCGCGATGTTGGCGACGATGTCCCGGCCGAGGCGCAGGCACTGCGCGGCGTCGAAGAGCATCTCGTGGCCGACGTCGTAGGGCGACGACTGCGGGTCCTCGATCGGCTCCATCGGGCCGCCGGCCTTGCTGGAGCGCGCGTACGACAGGTCGAAGGAGGCGTCGGTCATCAGCGGCCGGGGCATGGTCGACCAGCGGGCGCCGCGCCGGAAGTACTCCTGGAACACCGGCTTCAGCAGCTGGGTCTCGAAGTACCTGGAGCGGATCATCGGCGAGGTTTCGATGATCTCGTCCCCGGCTATCAGGGTGTTGTCGCGCAGGTTCAGCGGCGGGACCACCGAGGCCGACCAGGCCGGTGTCCGCACCTCTGCGGTCTCCGGGGCTACGTCGGTCGGCCGGTGCACCGTCACTCCGAGGGAGGTGAGGGTGTCGACCAGGCCCTGCAGGTCCTCGTTCAGCTCGGCGACGTAGCGCTGCTTGACCGGGATCCGGGTGCCGCCGGCGGTCGGGTCGCCGCTGCGGGACGTCAGGCGCGGGTAGTACCACTCGGAGCGGTTGTCCCCGGCGATGTTGTCATGGAAAAAGAGTTCAAAAGAAAGCTCACGCTCGTGTGAAACATAGTTCTCGGCCGAGCCTACGATTATTTCCCTAAGGGGTGACCATTCATCAAAGCTATTCAGCCGCACTGACGCTCCCCGTATATGTGTGCACTGACCGAAAGGGAAGGCAAGTTACACGACAAACTTTTGTCATGCTAAGCACAGTGAACTCTGTGACGCAACGTCACCCGTGAGCCGCGGCGGTGTAACCTGCGTCACATCGGCGGGTGGTTGACGGTGTCCACGCAATCGATCAATACTCCGGTTTGCGTAGCTGCTACGTCATCAGATGGCGCGAATCCACCCAACCATCCGGATCTTCACGAGAGTTCCGGTGCGGAGGCTCAGAGGCAATGCCAAGCCAGCAAAAGAGTGGCCCTGACTATCAGCAGTTCGACTTCCTCATGAACGCGCCGGCGCTGTTCAACGCCGCCGCGACCGGGGCGGAGCTGCGTCTCTTCATCTACCTGTCGGAGAACCCCGGTTCCGACTTCGAGGCGCTGCGTGAGTTCTCCGGCGTCCCGGCCCACCAGCTCCGCGTGCTGCTGCAGGGGATCTGCGCGGCCGGTCTGATGGAGCGCACCGACGGGAAGTACCGCAACTCCGCCGTCGCCGAGGACCTCCTGGCGTCCGACGAGCCCGACAGCTGGGCGCACACCCTCATCGGCTGGAAGGAGATCTACTACCCCGCCTTCGGCCAGATGACCAAGGCCCTGAAGGCCGGCACCAACACCGCGCTGGAGAGCTACCCCGGCGACGAGCCCACGCTCTACAAGCGGCTGACCCGCAACCCCGAGCTGGAAGCCGTCTTCCACAAGGCGATGGCGGCCTTCACCCTCGCGTCGATCAACGACCTGGTGGAGCGCGAGGAGTTCGGCACCGTCAGCCACCTGCTGGACATCGGCGGCGGCGACAGCACCACCACGGCCCGCCTGCTCGCCCGCTACCCGAACATGCGCTCGACGGTCTTCGACCAGCCGAGCGTCTCGGAGCTCGCCCACGGCAAGGAAGCACAGGCCTTCATCGACCGGATCGACCTGGTCACCGGCGACTTCTTCGACACCCCCTTCCCCGAGGGTGCCGATTCGGTGCTTTTCAGCCACGTGCTGGGCATCTTCTCCCCGGAGCAGATCGTCACCCTTCTCAAGAAGGCCTATGACGTGCTGCCCAGCGGCGGCCGGATCTTCATCTACGACTACAACGTCACGAATGAAGAGACCACCGGAATCTACGGCGCGCGGCTCGGCCTCTACTTCAACATTCTCGCCAGCGGTACGGGAATGGCCTATCCCGCGGAGGACTTCGAGGGCTGGCTGAGCAAGGTCGGATTCGTCGACGTCAGGACCGTCGGGGAACTCGACTACGAGCACGGCTTCCACATCGGAGTCAAGCCGTAGTAGACGCGTAAAACGGGTGGCACGACCTGCTGAGGCTTCCGGGAGCAGGCCGTGCCACCGTCTCGCGGAGCGTTGGGAAACAGCGGCGACGTGGAATTCCGTGGGCCGCCCCCGCCGCATGTCGGCCGTTCGGTGGTCCGTCCGGTCTGCGACACCATGAACGCGCGTCCGCTGCCGTGGCCCGGCGCCCACCGGCGCTCGGCGCTCGCGGCCTCCCCCCGGGCACGGTCCGGCGCGTGAGGCGGTCGACCACGACGGCCGAGCCGGCAGGCAGGCGGCGACCACGCGCGCGGACTGCGGACGTCCACCCCGTCACGGACGAAGAACTCGTCGGCCGAACATGCCGGTCCGTGGCCGGGAACAGTATCCGAAAGGTACGGAAAAGTGGTTCTCGACAACGCTCTTGTCCAGTACTACGACGAGATCCGAGCGACACTGCGGGACCTCCTGGGCGACCGGGACGACAACGACACCGACGGGTTCACCCCGGGCGTCGAACTGCCCGAACTCACTCCCGCCATGCGCGAGTACCTGTCAGTCTCCGCCCTCGGCCACGTCGGGATGCCGTCGTACCGGGGCCGGCGCCTCGCACTGCTCGACCTCACCCGCAACCCGGCCACCATGACCACCAAGACCTTCGCGTCGCTGGTCATCGTCGCCAGGGCGATCCGCTTCATCCAGGACACCGGCCAGCGGGTCACCATCGTCACGCCGTCCTCCGCCAACAAGGCCATCGCCATGCGCGACGCCGTGCTGCGGGCCATCCGGACCGGCCTGGTCGACGCCTCCCAGCTCAACGTGGTCACGGTGGTCCCCGAGGGCTCGGTGGCCAAGCTGCGCTCCTCGGAGCTGTTCACCGACCCCGCACTGCGGGCGCGCAACCCGATCGCGGTCTACGGCGGCGAAGCGCCCGGCACGGTGAAGACCATCGCCCTCGGACTCGCCGAGCAGTTCCGGGGCCGGGTGGAGAAGGAGTGCGAGACCAACCTCTGGTACACCCTGCAGCTGGAGAACTACCTGGCTGCGGACGTGGTCAGGGCGCTGGCCGAGGCCGAGCTGTTCCCCTCGGCGCCCGACGAGGCCCGGCTGCACGTCCACGCGGTGTCCAGCGCGTACGGCCTGCTCGGCCACGCGTACGGGCGCAGCCGGCTCCCCGAGGACGTCCGGGCGCGGACCCTGCCGCCGCGCTACCTCCTGGTCCAGCACCTGGGCGCGCCCGACATGGTGCTCAGCCTGTACAACGACGGCTCCACCGACACCGCCAACCTCCCCGCGTACGCCCTCGACGCCGAGACCGGGCTGTACGCCCAGGGCGCCGACCCGCACTACCCGGCCACGACCTTCGACCCGGGCGAGACGCTCGACCCGACCTTCTACACCCGGAACCCGCCCACCTCCCCGCGGATGAACGAGATCATCCACAGCCAGGGCGGCGCCGGCATCGTGGTCTCGCTGGCCGAGTGCCTGAGCCGCTACGGGCAGGTCCGCGCGATGCTCGGCGCGGCGGGGGTGCAGCTGCCGGCGAACCCCACCGAGCTGCGCGAGTGGTCGCTGACCATGGCGGTGACCGGCGTCCTGAACGCGGTCGACCGCGGGCTGGTGACCGAGACCGACATCCTGGTCCACGGGTCCGGCAGCTACACGGCCCGGGACTACGGCCACCTCACCGTCCGCGACCTGCACCCGGTGGAGGACGCCGAGGACCTCAAGAACGTGGTGCTGAAGGCCGCGTCCTCCTCGTGACCGCCGCTCCCGTACCGCCCGCACGAACCGACGACCTGCCGAGGTGAGATCCGACGTGCTTCCCGCCGTCCCGCCCCCGCGCTCCCCGCTGCCCCAGCGGCTGCGCATGCACGCCGGCTACCACTGGCGCAACAGCGGCAACCACGTCCTGGCCACCGCGCGGGCCGCGTGGGACGTCCGGGGCGGTGCCGGCGTCCCGGCCGTCCGCTCCGAGGTCGGCGGCCTGTCGGTGAGTTACGCGGGCCTGGCCGAGGGCCTCGCGTACACCCTGGAGTTCACCGAACTGCGGCGGGACGCCGACCGGCTCGGGGCCGCGCGCCGGACCGGCCGGCTGACCGGGGCGGCCCTCCGCGCGCCGGAGCGGCTGCCGGACGCGGACATCGTCATCGTCGGCACGAGTGCCGGGCACGCCCGCGAACTGCCGCGGGCCGCCTCCCTGGTCGTGCCGATGCGGGTCCACTTCGTGATCGACTTCGACGGGGACCCGGAGAGCGCGCAGCAGCGCATCTCCAGGCGGGAGCGCCAGCAGTTCCGGCGCGACCTGAAGGGCCACGACTGGACCTGGGGCCTCGACCGCGACCCGGCCTGGTTCGACCGCTTCTACGACGGCCACTACCGCCCCACCATGTTCCAGCGGCACGGGGCCCGGGAGCGCACCGAGACCAGGGACGTCTCCTACGAGTGCCTCTTCCGGAACGGCCGGATGTTCGTCCTCTCCGAGGGCGGCGAGCGGATCGGCGGGGCGCTCTGCCACTGGGACCGGGCCTCCCGCACCATGACCCTGCGCCTGCTGGGCGTGGCCGACGGCGCGCAGCAGCACTACGACAGCGGCGCGTTCAAGGCGATCTACCACCTCCTGATCGACTGGTGCGCCCGCCACGGCGTGCGCCGGCTCGACTTCCAGGGCACCGAGCCCTTCCTCAGCAAGGGCACCTACCAGTGGAAGCGGCGCTTCGGCACCAGCGTGGTCCTGCCGCCGAACCACTTCGGCCACAAGCGGCTGTGGTTCCAGGTCCGCAGCGACACCCCCGAGGTGCGGGACTACCTGGTCGCCAACCCGCTGCTCGCCGAGGCCCCGGACGGCTCCCTGGAGGCGGTCTACTTCCACGACGCGCAGCGCGCCCCGCGGCTCGACTACTCCGCCAAGTCCCCCGGAGTGGCGGGGGTGCGCGAGGTGGACCTCGACCGGTTCCTCGCCCCGGTGGCGGGCCGGCGGGCCGGAAGGGCCGGCTCGTGACCGCCCGGTGGTACGGCAGCGAGCCGCTGCCGCTCGGCAATCGGGCCGAACCGGCCGCCGTGCAAGCGGAGTTGGCGCGGCTGGCGGACGGCGAGTACGCCCACGTGGTGCCCTCCACGGCATCGCTGCGGCCGGTCCTGCTGCCGCGGGCCTCCTACGACGAGCTGTTCACCGCCACCGCGGCGCTGCTGGGCCTGCTGCGGCGGACCCTCCTGGAACGCGCACCCACGGCGGCCGGGCGGATCGCCGCCCTCGGCGCCGACGAGCGGATGTACCCCCTGTTCACGGCCGGCCCGGTGGAGGAGGACTACGCCACCTGCATCGCCCGGCCCGACGTCATGGTGGGCGCGGACGGCCCCAAGTTCGTGGAGTTCAACATCGGGTCCGGCATCGGCGGGGTGGTGGACACCGCCCTGCACACCGCCGCCTGGGTGGCGGCGTTCGGCGGCCCCGGGCGGATGCCCTTCGACGCCGTCGACCCGCTCGCGGTGCGCGACGACCTCTTCGTCCGCGCCGTCCGGGACCTCGGCGTCCCGCCCGCGGTGGCGATCGTCGGCACGCTCCGCGACTTCGGGGGGAACGGCCGCTACTTCGAGGTCCAGGCGGAGTCGCTGCGTCGGCGCGGCCTGGCGGCCGAGGTGTTCGAGCCCGAGGACCTGCTGGAGGGGCTCGGACTGCCCGGTGAACCCCGCTTCCGGCTCGGCCTGCGCCACTTCACCATCCTCGAATGGCGCGAGCACGGCATCGACCTGGCACCCGTGCGGACCGCGCTGGACGCCGGCGTCCACCTGATCGCGAGCCAGACCGCCTACCTGGTCGCCAACAAGAAGGTGCTCGGCTGGGTCTCCGAGGGGCGGCCGTGGATGACGGACCGGGACCGGGAGGTCGTCGCCCGCTACCTGCCGTGGACCCGGGTGGTCGGGGACCGTCCGGTCGAACGGCACGGCCGTACCGTGCCGCTGCCGGAGCTGCTGCTGGACCGGCAGGAGGACTTCGTGCTGAAGCCCGCCATCGGGATGAGCGGCGCCCAGGTCGTGGTGGGCCGCTCGTGCCCGCCGCGGACCTGGCGGGCCGTGGTCGCCGCGGCCGTCGCGGCGGAGGACCACATCGCACAGGAGCTGGTGGAACCGGTGCCGTACCGCATGGAGTTCGCCGGGCCGGACGGATCCGGCGGCCACGAGGCCGACGTGGTCCCGGTGTTCAGCCCGTTCCTGTTCGACCGGCGGGACGCCGGCTGCATGGTGCGCTACCTGCCGCCGGACCGGGACGGCGTGGTCAGCATCCACGGTCACGGCGCCCTGTCGAACGTGGCGCTCGCCCTCCGGTGACCGGCACCCGAACCCTTCCCAGGAGGATCGCATGACGACCTACGCGCAGGCCCGGTACGGACCGCTCTCGGTGTCCTACACGGCCGAACTCGACGGTGGCGGCAACGCCTTCGGGCGGGCCTACGAGCCGTTCGTCCGGTCCCGCTTCGGCCGGGTCGGCTCGGTCTTCGAGTGGTGTGCCGGCCCCGGATTCATCGGCTTCTCCCTGCTGGCGGCCGGTCTCTGCGACCGGCTCGACCTGGGCGACGTGAACCCCGACGCCGGGGCGGCGGTCGCGCGGACCGTCGAGGCGAACGACCTCGACGGGAAGGTGCGGTTCCACCTGTCGGACGGCTTCGACGACGTGCCCGGCGACCTTCGCTGGGACCTGATGGTCGGCAACCCGCCGCACGTCAACGCGGTCGCGGCCGGCTCGGAGTACCAGCACAGCCACTCCCCGCTGATCTGGAAGGACACCGACTGGGCCATCCACCGGGAGTTCTACGACGCGGCGGCGGAGCGGCTGCGGCCCGGCGGGTCCGTCGTCGTCCAGGAGAACCACCGGTTCTCCGCCCCGGAGGACTTCACCGGGATGGCCGAGAAGGCGGGCCTGGAGGTCGTCGGCGCCTTCGAGTGCGGCGACGGCTACGAGGACTACTACTTCGTCTGGTCCCGACTGCCCGAACATGCCTAGGGCCCGTGTTCAAACCCCCGTCGCCCCGCAGGCGGGGGCTCGAAGACGGGCCCTGGCAGTTCACCCCAAGACACCATGCAAGGAGACCGCATCATGTTGCGTTCCATGATGAAGTCCAAGATCCACCGCGCGACCGTGACCCAGGCGGACCTCCACTACGTCGGCTCGGTCACCGTGAGCGCCGACCTCATGGAGGCGGCCGACCTGCTCCCGGGCGAACAGGTCGACATCGTGGACATCGACAACGGGGCCCGGCTCACCACGTACGTCATCGAGGGCCCCCGCGACTCCGGGGTCATCGGCATCAACGGTGCCGCCGCACGCCTGATCAGCCCCGGGGACCTGGTCATCCTCATCGCGTACGGAACGGTCACCGACGACGAGGCCCGGGACCTCAAGCCCCGGGTGGTCTTCGTGGACGGCGACAACCGGATCGTGAGCCAGGACAGTGACCCTGCGCAGGTCCCGGCCGGCTTCGGCCTGACGCCCGGCAACCGGGTGTCCCGGTAGCGGTGGCCCACTCACCAGCGAGAGAAGGACTCACGCGTATGAACCCGGTGATCTCATGGATCTACCAGTCCGAGGACTCCGATCCGGCGGAGGTGGAGGCGTTCGAGGAGAGCATCACCCGGCGCTACTCGGTGCTGTCGCAGCCCCGCGGCTTCGACTTCCGGGTGATCAGGGCGACGGAGCTGGTGCCGTCCTGCGTGGGCCGACCCGTCCTGCGCCACGGCGGTGAGGACCTGCTGGAGCAGCGGCAGTGCTTCATCGTGGAGGACATGGCCACCGACCCGCAGGGCCTGCAGGCGCTGCGCGCCGTCTACCGCACCATCGAGGCCAGTGGATCGGTGCTGCTCAACCGCTCGTTCGACGGCCCCGACTACCTGGAGCGCGACAAGCTCGCACAGCTCCAGCACGCCGCCGGCCTGGGCATACCGACCGCGCCGACCGTCACCGTGCCCCCCGGCAGGTACGCCCGCCGGGCGATCGAGGAGGTGCGGCGGGAGCTCGGCGACGGACCGTACGTCGTCAAGCCGCGTGAGATGACCGGTGGTTTCGGTGTCCTGCGGGTCGACTCCGACCAGCAGCTCGCGGCGACGATCGACATCGCCGCCCAGGCCGGTTCCGGGTACATCGTGCAGCCCCTGATCGAACACCTCGGCGACATGCGGGTCTTCGTGGCCGACGGCAAGGTCGTGTCCTCCCTGACCCGCCGTCCCCGTCCCGGCGGCTACCTGGCCAGCGTCAGCCAGGGCGGGAGCATCGAGGTGAACGAGGACCACTTCGAGGTCGCCGAGTTCTGCGGCCGGATGGCGCAGGACCTGCGGGCCGAATGGATGTGCATCGACTGGCTGATGACCGAGTCCGGCCCGGTGCTCAACGAGTGGAGCACCGCGCACGGCGGCTTCACCATGATGCCCGAGCCGGAGCTCGGCAAGGTCGCGGACGCCTTCTTCGGCTGGATCCGCCGCCGGTTCGAGGCGCGGCCCGGCCGGTGAGCCGGTTCCGACCACGGTGACGAGGCCGCGCCGCCCTGTCGGGCGGCGCGGCCTCCGTCTGCTTACTGCGCCGGGCTCAGCCGACGCCGCAGCTGCACCACCCACACGACCACGGCGGCGAGGGTGATCGAGACGACCGCGGTGGCCATCCCGGCCCGGATGCCGACGGACAGGGTGACGGTGCTCGCCACCAGCGCGCCGAGCGGGACGCCCAGGCCCGAGGACAGCATCCGGCGGGTGGTGTTGACCCGGCCCTGGAGCTCGGACGGCGTGACCTCCTGGGAGTAGGTCATGGTGTTCACCAGGACGACGAGGTAGGCCGTGCCCCACACCGCGAGCGCCACCAGGGCGATCCGCCAGTCGGTGGTGAGGACGACGACGAGGCCGAGCAGCGCCCCGACCGGCAGCACCCACAGCAGCAGCGGGAAGGCGTCGAAGCGGCGCCGCAGCCGGGGCAGCAGCATGGACCCGCCGATGCCGCCGGCGCTCCACGCCATGTAGAGCAGGCCGATGCGCCCGTCCGAGCCGTGGATGCCCAGCACCCGGTCGGCGAAGACCACCAGCTGGCCGACGATGGCACCGCCGGAGAACGACTGGAGGGTGCCGACCACCGTCATGACCCGCAGGGTGGGGTGGCCGGCGAGGAAGCGCAGGCCCTCGCTGATCGACTCCTTGAAGCCCGGCCGCGCGCCCGCGGGTGCGATCCGGGCCGCGACATTGGTGACGGCCCTGATGAAGAGCGCCGAGACGGCGAAGCTCAGGGCGTCCAGGGCGAGCGTGCCGGCCGGGCGGAACAGCGCGATGAGCCCGCCCGCCACCGCGTTGCCGGCGATGCGGACGACCGTCTCCGCGCCGTAGATCGCACTGTTGGCCTGGGTCAGGCTCTCTTTCCCGACGATGTCGGGCACGAAGCCGTACACCCCCGCGTCGAAGAACAGGGCGAGGCTCGACGACAGGAAGGCCACCGCGACGACGTGGCCCGCCGTCAGCCAGCCCATCGCCCAGGCCAGCGGGACGGAGCCGATGCAGAGGGCGTTGAGCACGTCGGTGACGATCATCAGGGTGCGGCGGTCCACCCGGTCCGAGACCGCCCCCGCGATCAGGCCGAAGGCCAGGTAGGGCAGGGTCGCGGAGGCCGCGACCAGCGAGACCAGCAGCGGCGAGCCGCTCTCCTGGAAGACCAGGACGGGCAGCGCGACGGTGGTGATGGCGGACCCGAGGCCGGAGACCGCACGGGAGAGCCAGAAGTTCCGGAACCCCGCGACTTGGCGGAGCGGGACGGTCAGCGTGGTTGACATGTCGTTGGTGGATTCCTTGTCCGGGGCGGGCGTACGGAGGGCAGGGGGACGGAGAGGCAGGAGGACGGATGGCAGGGGGACGGAGGGGCGGGCGGGGGTGCGGGCGCCGGCGGACCGGTCAGGAGGGCTGCCGGTCGCGGAGGTCGAGGACGGCCGGCAGCGGGCCGGGGTGCAGCACGTGCAGGCTCCGGCCGGCCCTGGTCAGTGCCACGTAGAGGTCGCTGAGTCCGCGCGGGGAGCCGTCCAGCATCCCCTGGGGATCGGCCACCACGACCGAGTCGAACTCCAGCCCCTTGGCCTGCCGGACGCTCAGGACGGCGACGTCCTTCTGCAGGTCGGGGTCCGTGCCCCAGGAGGCGCCGGGGACCGCCGCGGCGACGGCCGTGGCGAGCCGTTCCAGCTCGCCCGTGGGCACGATCACGGCGACCCGCGCGCCCGCGCTGCCGCGGGCCGCCCCGGCCGCCACCTCGGCCAGCCGGGCCGGGAACTCCTCGGGGGTGGTGCGCTCGTACCGGGGCGGCTCGGCGCCGTCGCGGACCGCGTGCGCCGGGGTGAGGTCCGGGGCGATCGCCGCCAGCACCCGGTGCGAGGCCGCCATGATCTCCACGGGGGTGCGGTAGTTGACGGTCAGTTCGGTCATCCGCCAGCGGGTGCCGAAGACCGGTTCGAGGACCTGCTGCCAGGAGACCGAGTCGGCGGCCTCGCTGCGCTGCGCCACGTCACCGACGATGGTGAACGACCGGGTGGGGCAGCGGCGCACCAGCAGGCGCCAGGTCATCGGCGACACGTCCTGCGCCTCGTCGACGATGACGTGGCCGAAGACCCAGGAGCGGTCGGACGCCGCCCGTTCCGCGATGGTGCGCGAATCGGCCTCCGTGTGCCAGGCGGCCAGCTGTTCGGCGCTGAGCAGGTCGGAGACGTGCAGCCGCTCGGAGTCCTCCGACGAGCCGTCCCGGTCGCGGGAGCCGCGCGCGATGTCCAGGACGCCCTGGGCGTAGTCGTTCTGCTCCTCCCGCCGGGCGGCCTCCCGCGCGGTCTCGGCCCGGTCGTCGTGGCCGAGCAGTTCGGCCGCCTCGTCGAGGAGCGGGACGTCGGCGGGGGTCCAGGGAGCCGCCGGAGCGCGCCGCAGCAGGGCCCGTTCGGCGTCGTCGAGTTGGGGCGCCGCCTCGGCGAGGAGGCCGGGGTCGGCGAACAGCTCGGTGAGCAGCTGCTCCGGGGTGAGCAGCGGCCAGAGCGAGTCCAGCAGCTTGCGGGCCACCGGGTCGCGGGGCAGCGCGTCCAGCCAGTGGGCCTTCCGCTCGGCGAACTCGACCGGCTCCTGCGCCTTGAGGTCGTACGCGGCGACGCCCTCGCCGAAGACGCTCGCGAGGTCCTCCTGGATGGACCGGTCGAGTTCCGAGACGTCGAGCTGACCGGCCAGGACGTCCTCGAAGCCGGCCTCGATCTCGCCGATCACCCGGGCCAGCCGGTCGGCCAGTTCGTCGAACAGGGCCTCGCGGAACGCGGGCCTGGCGAGGTTGTGCTGGACGCCGTCCCCGATCGCACCGGCTGCGGCCTCGGCCAGGAACTCGGGGGTCAGCCGGATGAACTCGCCGCCGACCACCACCTCGACCGGCTCGGTGACGGCCGCCTGACGGGCCCGTACGGCCGCCGCCAGGACGTCGGCCATGGCCAGCCGGCCCTTGACCTCGGCGGCACCCGGCAGCTCCTCGCCGACGGCCGAGAGCCCCGGGTACAGCCCGCCGACGGAGGACAGCAGCACGCTGGTCTCGCCGAGGCCGGGCAGGACCTGGCCGACGTAGTCGAGGAAGACCGGGTTCGGACCGACCACCAGGACTCCGGTGCGCTCCAGGCGCTGGTGGGTGTAGAGCAGGTAGGCGGCGCGGTGCAGGGCGACCACGGTCTTCCCGGTGCCCGGGCTGCCCTGGACGACCAGGACGCCCGCGTGCGGCGCGCGGATGATGCGGTCCTGCTCGGCCTGGAGGGTCGCGACGGCGTCCTTCATCCGGCCCGTCTTGCTCTGCCGCAGGGCGGCCAGCAGCGCGGCCTCGCCGGAGAGTTGCAGGGTGTCGTCGGGAACGGTGGCGAGGTCGTCGAACGCCTCGTCGTCCACCCGCAGGACCCGGCGGTTGCGGGTCAGCAGGTGGCGGCGCAGCCGGACCCCCTGGGGGGCGGCGGCGGTGGCGGTGTAGAACGGCCGGGCGGCGGGGGCGCGCCAGTCGATGAGCAGCGGGTCGTCGTCCGGACCGATGCCCGGGACGCCGATCCGGCCGATGTAGAGGCGGTCACCGGCCGCCCGGTCGAGCCGGCCGAAGCACAGGCCGTGCTCGGCGGCCTCCAGGGCGGCCAGCCGCCGGCCGAGCCGCGCCGCCGTGGCCCCGCGCTCCACCCGCGCCTGCGCGGTGCCGGTGGACTCGTGCAGCACGTCGCGCAGTTCCCGGCCGGTCTCCTCACGCAGGACGTCCATCTGACGGTAGAGCAGGTCGAGCTGGTTCTGCTCACGGTGGAGCTCGACCGGCTCGGCCGGGTGCTCCGGTGGGGAAGACGTCATAGCGGCTCCATGGCGAAGGCCGGCGTGCCCGGTGGCGCGCCGGTGACGGGGGCGGAAAACGACGAACACCCTCCCGGCCGGTGGCCTGGAGGGTGTCGGGGTCGACGATCGTGGGTCCCGGAGGCCGGGAATCGCGTCGTCGGGCTGCTGTGCTGTGTTCTGCGGTCCGCCGCGGTGCACCCGTCGAGCCGGGGAGCGAGCGGGCGAGGCGGGGTGGCGGAGCCACCGTGCAGCGCCTCGGGAAACCGGTTCGGAGATCACGAACCTGCGGGCAGTATAGCAGACTTGTTCGGAGTGGCATCCCCGAGCCGGACGCGGCCGGGTGTCAGTCGTGCAGGAAGCCCTCCAGCGATGCAGCCAGGGCCACCGGGCTCTCGTACATCGGGTAGTGGCCGCTGCCGCCGAGCTCCTCCAGCTCCGCGTTGGGGTAGTGGGTGAGCCAGGTCCCGCGCATGACGTCGGCGGTCAGGGCGAGGTCGTGCGCGCCGACGATCACCTTGACCGGCACCGGGTTGCCGCTGATCCGGCGCTCCAGGTCGGCGGTGGTCCAGTCGCGGACGTAGCCGCCGAAGGCCTCGGGCGTGGACAGGTGCAGGGACTGGTCGACCATCCGGTCCAGCCAGACCCGCCCGGCCCGCTGCCCGGTGACCAGGTCAAGGATCGCGAGGCGCTTCTCCCGGTCCCCGGCGGCGCCGTAGAACAGCGCCTCGCCGGCCTCGTCCAGCGGGTAGGCCCCGGCGGGCACCGGGGCCAGGCCGACCAGTTTGCGCACCCGCAGCGGCGCCTCGGCGAGCACCTGCTGCGCCGCCTTGCCGCCCATCGAGTGGCCGACCACCGAGAAGCGGTCCCAGCCGAGCTGGTCGGCCAGGGCGAGCGCGTCGGAGGCGATCTCGGCGAGGGTGTAGTCGCCGGTCACGTCCTTGCGCTCGCCGTAGCCGCGGTAGTCGAGGAAGGCGTAGCCGAAGGCGCCGCCGTCGAGGTAGTCGAGGAACGGGCCCCAGCCCGCGCTGGTGCCGAACCAGTCGTGCAGGACCAGGACGTGGTGGTCGCCGGTTCCGGTCGTGCGGTGAGGGATCGTCATGCCATGGGTCCTTCCCCTCGGCCCGCCCGCCCGAACGGCCGGTTCGCGGGGCGTCCGTCCGCTCGCCCGCTACTCGGAGAGGTGGGCCTTGTACTGGGCGGCCGTGAGCAGCTCGGTCGGTGCCGCGGACCCGTCCAGGGTGAGTTCCATGATCCAGCCGTCACCGTACGGGTCGGTGTTGATCAGCTCGGGGTCGCTCTCCAGCTCCTCGTTGGCCGTGGCGACCGTCCCGGGGAGCGGTGCGAACAGGTCGCTCACCGACTTGACCGACTCGACCGTGCCGAACGCGTCGCCCTTCGTGAACTTCTGCCCCGTCTTGGGGAGTTCGACGAAGACGATGTCGCCGAGCTGCTTCTGCGCGTAGTCGGTGATGCCGATCCGGGCCTTGCCCTTCGTCGAGAGGTCCACCCACTCGTGATCCTCGGTGTACTTGAGGTTGTTCGGGATTGCGGACATCGCGGCCTCCGTGGGATCGGCGTTCGGCTGACGAGGCGTCAGTTCTGGTGTTTCAGACTGCTACAGCCCGACGCCCGCCGCCGTGACGGTCACCCGAAAGAGTGAGAATCGGGCGTTGCGCCACGCCGACCCCGGCCGGACGCCCCCGTTCTTCCCGATCGGGCCTCCCCGTACGGTGGAGCGAGTCGGCGTCAGTCCAGGATCAGTCGGTCGCCGACCCGGAGTCGGCCCGGGGCCGCGACCTCGGCGAGGGCGTCGAGGCGGCCGTCGTGGGCGTGC
This sequence comes from Kitasatospora sp. NPDC038210, assembly GCF_055600605.1. NCBI lineage: Bacteria > Bacillati > Actinomycetota > Actinomycetes > Kitasatosporales > Streptomycetaceae > Kitasatospora > Kitasatospora sp. NPDC038210. The sequence goes on from NZ_JBVJYK010000003.1 coordinate 260,991, forward strand.
ACGACGGCCTTGAGGATCTCGGGTGCGTGCGGCAGCCCCGGCTGCGGGGCGCCGGTCATCGCGCAGCGCTCGCTGGAGGTGACGAAGGCGAGCCGGGCGCTGCCCGGGGCCTCGGCGCGGGCCCGGCGGCCGAACCAGGCGTCCTCGACGAACGGCGGGGTGCCGGGCGGGGTGCGCAGCACGATGTTGGGCCGGAAGCGGCGCTCGTCGACGACCGCGAAGGGGACGGTCTCGCGGACCCAGTCCAGGGTGGCGGTGGTGAGCAGGCTGACCGGCAGCCGGTCGACGTGCGGGACGGCGTCCTCGCGGGCGAGTTCGACGTCCTCGCGCTGGAGGTAGGCCCGGAGGAAGGCGGTCGGCCGGTCGACCGGGCGGCCGAGCGGGTCGAAGAGCTCGGGGCCGTCGATCCGGTGGCCGAGGCGGGCGGAGAGGCGCAGCAGGCCGTCCATCCGGCGGAAGCGGCGGGTGTTCTTGCCGGAGCCGAGCTTCCCGGTCGCGTCGCGGACGGCGTAGAGGCGGTCGCCGGCCAGGCCGCGCCGGTCCACCTCGACGGAGTCGAGCCGCTCGCCGCCGGTGGATTTCACGGGGTAGCGCCAGAGTCGCTCGATCACTCCGATGATCTCAGCCATGGGCGGACAGCGTACTGCCGCCACCGGGGGATGGTCTAGACCAAGTGGCGTACGAGCGGCGGCGATCGGCGCGGTTCAGCCCAGCCGGGCCACCGCCCGTACCGGGGCGCCGTCGGCCGCGACCAGCCGCAGCGGGAACAGCGAGACGGTCACCGGGCGGCCGGCCTCCTGCGCCTCCAGCAGCGCCCGCAGGTCGGTCAGGTTCTCGGCGATCACTCCGCCGCCGGGCGCCCCCAGCAGCACCCGGTGCGCGGCGAGCGACGGTTCGTCGGCGGCGTCCGGGTCGTGCTCGTCGGTGAGGTCGGCCAGCAGCGCGGCCACCGCGGGATCACCCGGCCCCGGGTCGGGCGTCGGGTCCACGCTGAGCGCGTCCACGCCGACCGTGCGCACCCCGGCGGCCACGATGGCCGCGGCGGCGGCCGGCGTCAGGCTCGGGTGGGCGAGGTAGGCGTCGGTGCCCCAGTGCCGGGCCCAGCCGGTGGCCAGCAGCAGGACGGTGCCCTCGCCGGAGTCCGCGGCCCGTTCCAGCGCGGGGGCGAGCAGCTCGGGGGTGACGGCCGCCCGGGGTTCCAGCCCGCGCAGGTCGGCGAGCACGGCCGGGCCGGTGAACCGCTCCAGCGGCAGCCCGTCCAGCGTCGGCCAGGTGACGTCCACGTGGTACGGCGCGTCCACGTGCGTCCCGGACTGCGAGCCGAGGTGCAGGGCCAGCACGTTCACCCCGGCGGTGGCCGTGGTGAGCGCGGGCGTCAGCACGACGGCCGGGTCGCCGGGGTAGACCGGCATCGCGGTGGTCACCTGATGGGTGAGGTCGACGAGGGTCGCTGCCATGGCCCCCATCCTTCCAGGGGCGACCGCGGATGCGGCCGGACCCGGGGAAGCCGGATAGAAATGCCCCATGGGAAATGCGAAGCGTCAACCGTGGGTGGTAGGGGTCTCGGGCGCGTCGGGGACGCCGTACGCGGCCTCGGTGATCCGGGGGCTGCTGGCCGCGGGGGAGGCGGTGGACCTGATCGTCAGCCGGGCCGCCCGGCTGACCATCCTGGACGAGACCGGCATCTCCTTCCGGGACGCCCACTGGCGCGCCGACCTGGCCGCCTGGCTGGGCGTCGAGGGCCCCGAGGACGGCCTGGGCGACGTCCGCTACTGGCCCGCCGGGGACTTCGCGGCCGGCCCGTCCAGCGGCTCGTACCCCGCCAAGGGCATGCTGGTGGTGCCCGCGACCACCGGCGCGGTGGCCGGGATCGCGCTGGGGCTGAGCAAGGACCTGCTGCAGCGGGTCGCCAGCGTCACCCTCAAGGAGCGCCGGCCGCTCGTCGTGTGCGTCCGCGAGACGCCACTCAACGGGGTGACGTTGAAGCACTTGGTGGAACTCGACGCGCAGGGCGCGGTCGTCCTGCCCGCTTCGCCCGGTTTCTACGCCGGCGGCTCCACCGTGCGCGAACTCGTGGATTTCGTCGCCGGACGGGTGCTCGACGCCGTCGGCGTACCGCATTCCCTGTACCTGCGCTGGGAAGGGGAGTTGGGGGCGGCGGCCCGCCGGACCGGCGGCGGGGACGGCGCTCCGGCTGAGGGGGAGTAAGGAGACCGAGGGCGGGAGAGTATGTTCTCTGCGATATCCGGGTCGGTCGGCGCACAGCGCCTTTGAATCCGGATAATGATCTGTGGGTCTGGAGAGGTTCGGAAGGACGCGGACGGTATATGGACACGGTGGACAGACAGCTCATCCAGGCGCTCCGGGAGAACGGCCGTGCGTCCTACGCCGAGCTGGGCCGGCTGGTCGGACTCTCCGGCCCGAGCGTCACGGACCGCATCAACCGCTTGGAGCAGGCCGGGGTCATCACCGGCTACCGGGCGACGGTCAACCCGGCATCGCTCGGCTTCGGCGTCACGGCCCTGATCGGCCTGCAGCTCACGGACGCCGCGGACCACGAGGACGTGGCGTTCCGGCTGAAGGACCTCAACGAGGTCGAGGACTGCTGGTTCATCGCCGGCGACGACTCCTACATGCTCAAGGTCCGGGTGGCCGACGTGGCGGGCCTGGAGTCGGTGGTGAAGCGGATCTCGGGCACAAAAGGCGTGGCCCGGACCCGCACCACGGTCGTACTCTCCACGAAGTGGGAGAACCGGGTGAGTGAACTTCCTCCTGTAGGAGAGTGACGCATGGCACTGGTCGGACTGGAGGAGCTGCGCGCGGCTCGGCAGCGGATCGCGGGGGTCGCCGTGCGCACCCCGCTGGTTCCCGCCCCCTGGGCGGCCGAGGGGGAGCGGCAGCTCTGGCTGAAGCCCGAGAACCTCCAGCCGACCGGTGCGTTCAAGACCCGCGGCGCCTACAACCGGCTGGCCGCGCTCACCGCGGACGAGCGGGCCCGCGGCGTGGTCGCCCAGTCCAGCGGCAACCACGCGCAGGCGGTGGCGTACGCGGCCGGGCTGCTCGGCATCAAGGCCGTGATCGTGATGCCGGACACCTCGCCCGCGGTGAAGGTGGACGCCACCCGGGCCTTCGGCGCCGAGGTGGTCCTGGTGTCGCCCGAAGACCGGGACACCCTGCCCGGCGAGCTCGCCGAGAAGCACGGCTACGTCTGGGTGCCCCCGTACGACGACCCGTTCATCATCGCGGGCCAGGGCACCGTCGGCCTGGAGATCGCCGAGGACGCCCCGGCCGGGCTGGACACCGTCCTGGTGCCGGTCAGCGGCGGCGGCCTGATCGGCGGCACGGCGGCCGCGCTCAAGCTCACCCGCCCGGGCATCCGGGTGATCGGGGTCGAGCCCGAGCTGGCGGCGGACGCCCAGGCCAGCCTGCGGGCCGGCCGACGGCTCTCCTGGCCGGTCGCCGACACCTACCGCACCATCGCGGACGGCCTGCGCACGCCGTCCGTCGGCGTGCTGCCGTACGAGCACATCACGGCCTACGTGGACGACATCGTCACCGTCACCGAGGACGAGATCCGCGCCACCGTCGCCCTGCTGGCCCGGCGTGGCCGGCTGGTCGCCGAGCCCTCCGGGGCGGTCGCCCCGGCCGCGTACTTCCACCGCGCCGCCGAGACCGGCGGCCAGTCGGTGGCGGCCGTGGTCAGCGGCGGGAACATCGAACCCGCACTGCTCGCGGAGCTGCTCTCGGCATAGGCGTAACCTCGTTCCGGCAAGGAATCGAAGTCGGAGGAGGCGGGGCACCGCATGGACGCAGGGCTCAAGCGCGAGCTGGAGGCGAAGGTCTACGCGGGTGAGCGGCTGACCCGCGAGGACGGGATCGCGCTCTACGAGAGCGACGACCTGGCCTGGCTGGGTGGGCTGGCCCACCACGTGCGGACGCGGAAGAACGGCGACGTCGTCCACTTCAACGTCAACCGCCACCTCAACATGACCAACGTGTGCAGCGCGTCCTGCGCGTACTGCTCGTTCCAGCGCAAGCCGGGCGAGAAGGACGCCTACACGATGCGCATCGAGGAGGCCGTCCGCCTCGCCAAGGCGATGGAGGTCGACTCCCTCACCGAGCTGCACATCGTCAACGGCCTCCACCCGACCCTGCCGTGGCGCTACTACCCGCGCTCGCTGCGGGAGCTGAAGGCGGCCCTGCCGAACGTCTCGCTGAAGGCCTTCACCGCCACCGAGATCCACTGGTTCGAGAAGATCAGCGGCCTGTCCGCCGACGAGATCCTGGACGAGCTGATCGACGCCGGCCTGGAGTCGCTGACCGGCGGCGGCGCGGAGATCTTCGACTGGGAGGTCCGGCAGCACATCGTCGACCACGACACCCACTGGGAGGACTGGTCGCGGATCCACCGCCTCGCGCACGCCAAGGGCCTCAAGACGCCGGCCACCATGCTGTACGGCCACATCGAGGAGCCCCGCCACCGGGTCGACCACGTGCTGCGGCTGCGCGAGCTGCAGGACGAGACCGGCGGCTTCCAGGTCTTCATCCCGCTGCGCTACCAGCACGACTTCCACGACTCCAAGGACGGCGTCGTGCGCAACAGGTTGATGGCCCGCACCGAGATGGCCACCGGCGCCGAGGCGCTGAAGACCTTCGCCGTCTCCCGGCTGCTCTTCGACAACGTCCCGCACGTCAAGGTCTTCTGGGTGATGCACGGCGTCACCACCGCGCAGCTGGCGCTCAGCCACGGCGCGGACGACATGGACGGCTCGGTGGTCGAGTACAAGATCACCCACGACGCGGACAACTTCGGCACCCCGAACAAGCTCGGCCGTGACGACCTGCTGGGCCTGATCCGCGACGCCGGCTTCCGTCCGGTCGAGCGCAACACCCGCTACGAGATCATCCGCGAGTACGAGGGCCCGGACCCGATGCGCCGTGAGTCGCCGCAGGCGATGCGCCTCTGACGCACCCTCCGACCTGCGCACTTCCCCGCCGCCCGGGCCGCACTCCGGCCCGGGCGGCGGTGCCTTCACGGCCTCCGCACGCGACCCCGGGTTTACCAACCGGTATGCCGTTTGGCAGGATCGACGACATGTCCGGTTCTCATCGCGCCACCGAGTACCCGCCGTACGAGCCGATGCAGGAACCGGTGTACGGGGTGCCGCAGCAGCCGCAGGAGGCGCCGTACGGCACGTACGAGCCGTACCCGCAGCCGGGCGGGCAGGCGTACCCGGAGCCCGCCGGACAGGATTACGGCCAGGGCGTGTACCAGCCGTACGAGACGTCCTACGAGCAGTCGTACGAGACGTCCTACGAGCAGTCCTACGGGCCCGGGTACGAGCAGTCCGGCGAGCACGTCCACGAGCAGCCGTACGACTCGTCCTACGCGCAGACCGCTGACGGGTACTCCGAGGCGTACGAGCAGCCGTTCGGGCCGTACGAGCCGGCGCAGGAGCCGGCCGCCCAGGAGCCCCTCGCGCCGCTCGCGTCCCTGGCGCCCGTGGTGCCCGCCGCCACGCCCGTCGCGGGCGGTCGCGCGGCGGCCAGGGGCCGACGGCGCAAGGCGAAGCAGAAGAAACGTCACGGCAAGGCCGTGATGGCCGGCACCGCCCTGCTGGTGGCGGCCGCCGCCGGCTGGTACACCGTCGGCCAGGAGGGCGCCAAGCCCGGCCTCGCCGCGGCCGACGGCCCCGGCCCCGACGGCGTCAGCAAGCCCGACCAGCCCGCCCCGGCCCCCGCGGCCGTCCAGGCCGCCTCCGACCGGCAGGCCGTGCCCCAGGCCGCCGCCCGCGGAGAGGCCCGCCCGGACGCCTCGGTGGCCGCGATACCCGGCCTCGGTGCAAGCTTCACCGCGAAGATCCCCGCCGAGACCAACCAGGTCGTGGTCGCCTCCGGCGCGGACAAGAACACCGACAAGAACACCGTCGTCCTGTGGACCCGCACCCCCGAGGGCCGCTGGCTGGCCGGCGAGACCTGGCAGGGCCACAACGGCAAGAACGGCTGGACCACCGACCACAACGAGGGCGACCTGCGCAGCCCGATCGGCGTCTTCGGCCTCAGCGACGCGGGCGGCCGCCTGGCCGACCCGGGCAGCAAGCTCCCGTACGACAAGGACCCGAGCTTCGTGGTCTCCGGCACGGGCTTCTTCGGCGACCAGCTGGCCGGATCCTTCGACTACGTGGTCGCGATCAACTACAACCGGGTCGCCGGAAACTCCCCGCTCGACGCGCGCCGCCCGATGGGCTCCAAGAAGGGCGGCGGCATCTGGCTCCACGTGGACCACGACGGCCCCACCCACGGCTGCGTGTCGATCCCCGAGGACAAGATGGCCCAGCTGATCCGAACCCTGGACCCGGCCGCCCACCCGGTCATCGTGATGGGCGACACCGCCACCCTGGCCACCTGACCCCCGCCGTCCACCCCCGGGGCGCGGGGGCCGGACCCGGTCCCCCCAACGGTCCTTGTCGATCCCCTACAGATCATGAGCGCGGATCCTGTCGCCGGTCGTGCCCCGCTGACCAGCGGGTAACCCGGTTCCATGGCAGCATGAGCGGTTCGCGCATTGTGGCACTCGGGCACTACCAGCCCCCCAAGGTCCTCACCAACGACGACCTGAGGGCGCTGGTCGACACCGACGACGAGTGGATCCGCAGCCGGGTGGGCATCCGCACCCGGCACATCGCCGAAGGCGAGAGCCTGGTCGACCTCGCAGCCGAGGCCGCGCAGAAGGCGCTCGCCAACAGCGGCCGGACGGCGGCGGAGATCGATCTCGTGGTGGTCGCCACCTGCACCGCGATCGAGCGCAGCCCCCACACCGCGGCCGCCGTGGCCGCCCGGCTCGGGGTGCGCTCGCCCGCCGCGTACGACATCAACACGGTCTGCTCCGGCTTCTCGTACGCCCTGGCCACCGCGGACCACGCGATCCGGGCCGGCGCGGCCCGCCGCGCGCTGGTGATCGGCGCCGAGCGGATGAGCGACACGCTCGACTGGACCGACCGCTCCACCTGCGTGATCTTCGGCGACGGCGCGGGCGCCGCGGTGGTCGAGGCCCAGGAGGAGGGCGCCGAGCCCGGTATCGGGCCGGTGGTCTGGGGCACCGAGCCGGAGAAGGGCGACGCCGTGGTGATCACCGGCTGGGACCCGGTGATCAGCCAGCAGGGCCAGTCGGTGTTCCGCTGGGCCACCACCCAGCTCGCCCCGCTCGCCCGGCAGGCCTGCGAGCGCGCCGGGATCGACCCGGCCGAGCTGAAGGGCTTCGTCCCGCACCAGGCCAACCTGCGGATCATCGACGCCATCGCCGGCAAGCTGGGCCTCGCCGACGCGGTGGTGGCCCGGGACGTGGTCGACTCCGGGAACACCTCGGCGGCCTCCATCCCGCTGGCCTTCTCCAAGCTGGTCGAGCGCGGCGAGCTCTCGCCCGGCGACCCCGTCCTGCTCTTCGGCTTCGGCGGCGGCCTGGCGTACGCCGGACAGGTCGTGCGCTGCCCCTGAGACCCGTCTCAAGCCTCCGCAGGCGCGGGTCCCGAAGACGGGCCCCGGCCGCGGCCGGAAGGCTCCGCCAACGACGAATGCCGGTGGGCGGGCACCCTCGTACGGGTGCCCGCCCACCGGCATGTCTGGCGCGCGGTGCGGTACGTCGGCGGACCTCCCCCGAGGACACGGCCGCCGTCCGTCGTTCCCCGGACAGGAGGCCGGGGCTGCGCGCGGAGCGGATGGTGGGTGTGGGGATCGGTCTACTTGGGCGGCTTCTTGCCGGTGACGCCCAGGTACACCAGGGGAGCGAGGTTGGGCTTGAGGTCCTTGACCTTGACGCCCCAGGAAGTGAAGGCCTTCTGGTGCTCGGCCGCCGAAGCGAGCAGCGAGACCAGGGCCCCGGCCACGGCGTTCGGGTCGAGCGACTTGTCGGCCTGACCCTTCGCCTGGAGTTCCTTGACGGCTTCCGCGAGCGGCTTGGCGACCGCGTTGAGGACCGTCATGCGGATCTTGAAGAACCGCTTGTCCCCTTCGGCGGCACCGAGCGTGACCACTCGGAGAATGGCGTCGTTCTTGCGCCAGAAGGCGAGGAATCCGTCGACCAGTTCTTCCGAAGTGGTCGGTCCGGACTTCCCTGCCCAGGACTTTCCGGCCACCAGCTCTTTGAGGGTGTCGGCGTCCTTGGCCATTTCCTCGGCGATTTCGAGGACTGCGCCCTCGACATCCGGGAAGTACTGGTAGAAGGTCGCGGGGGAGGTACCCGCCATACGGGCGACGTCGATGACCTTGACGTCCCGATAGGGCGACGTGCTGAGCATCTCGCGGAGGCAGTCGAGCAGCTTCTGCCGCGTCTCCTGTCCGCGTCGCCCGGCGACGCGACCGTCGACGGTGCGAACTTGTCCTGTCATGCCGTCAGCTTACCGTGGCACGATCTTGGCGCGATTCGGTGATGCGACTATTACTCCGCACGGGGGTCGCTATAGCGGCATGAACCACTTCGGACGGATATTCACCGGGCCCCGAAGCCCCTGTTGAAGCCCCCCCGTGTGCCTTTGATCTCACAGCGTGACGGCGAGTCCGCTGAGGGGTGATCGGGTGACGGAGCGTGACGACTCGTGGTGGGTCCTGAATCGTTCCGAAGTGGACGGTCCGGGGTGCCGAGCGCAAGCCGCAGCCGGAGCGGGCGTCAGAATCCGGCCGTTCCGTTCCCGTCGGCCCGGGGGCGCTCGACGGTGCTCTCCGGGCGGGGGAGGTTGGAGATGCGCCGGGCGGCGTTGGAGAATCGGGTCCGGCACCACGCGGCGGGTGCGGAAACGGGGAGGTGGCAGCGGAGTGGACCAGCTGACGGCGCACGATCCGAGGAGGATCGGGCCCTTCGAGGTGCTGGGGCGGCTCGGCGCGGGTGGGATGGGGCTGGTCTACCTGGCGCGGTCCGCGTCCGGGCGACGGGTGGCCATCAAGACCGTCCGGGGGGAGCTGGCCGAGGACGAGCTGTTCCGGGTCCGCTTCGCGCGGGAGATCGCGGCCGCCAAGACGGTCGGCGGCTTCTACACGGCGGCCGTGGTGGACGCCGACGCGGATGCCCGGGTGCCCTGGCTGGCCACCGCGTACATCCCGGCGCCCTCGCTGGAGGACCTGGTCGAGGAGTGCGGCCCGCTGCCGGTGGAGGCCACCCGCTGGCTGGTCGCCGGGATCGCGGAGGCCCTGCAGTCCATCCACGCGGCCGGGCTGATCCACCGCGACCTCAAGCCCTCCAACGTCCTGGTGGTCGAGGACGGCCCGAAGGTGATCGACTTCGGCATCGCGGCCGGGGTCTCCAGCACCCGGCTCACCATGACCAACGTCGCCGTCGGCACCCCCGCCTACATGTCCCCCGAGCAGGCCCGGGACAGCCGGACCGTCCGGGGTGCCAGCGACGTCTTCTCGCTCGGCTCGCTGATGGTCTTCTGCGCCACCGGGCACCCGCCGTACCGCGGCTCCAACCCGGTCGAGACGGTGTTCCAGCTGCTGCGCGAGGAGCCGGACCTGACCGGCATGCCGCCCGAGCTGATGGACCTGGTGCGCGCCTGCATGCAGCAGGCGGCCGAGCACCGGCCCACCCCGGCACAGATCCAGGCCGAGCTGGCCCCGCACCTCTTCTCCCGGGACGACGCCTCCGGAGAGGCCGGGGACTGGCTGCCGGCCAACGCGCTGGAGCTGATCGAGCGCAAGCGCGGCCGCCGTCCGGCCCCGCCGGCCCGCGCGCCCCAGGGCCCGGCGGAGCCGCCGCAGCCGCCCCCGCCCCCGCCGCCGCACCCCCAGGTCCCGCCGCAGCCCCACGGGCCGGCCGACCCGCGCACCAACCCGGGCCGGCACGCCCAGCCGCCGGCCGGGCCGGTGCACGCCTCGCCGCGGCCGGGCCAGGCCTCCGACGCCGAGATCCCGACCGCGAAGATCGCCTCCCCGAACAGGCACCGCGCGCCGGCCGGCGGCGCCGTCGAGGTGCAGCTCTCCGGCGCCTCGGTGCGGATAGGCCCGGGGCCGCGGGCCGAGCACGAGCAGCCCGGCCCGAACACCGCCCCGGCCGCGACCGACTGGGTCCGCCGGGCGGCCCCCACCCCGCCGCCCCCGCCGGCTCCGGCCGCCCGCTGGCGCCCCTGGCGGTTCCGGATGTCCAACGACGTCTGGGGCACCCCGGTGGTCGCCGACGGCACGCTCTTCGTCTCCAGCTTCGAGGTGCACGCGCTGGACATCGGCTCCGGCGAGCGCCGCTACAAGACCCGGGACGTCGCCTGGGCGCTCGCGGTGGACGCCGGTCGGGTGCACGCCGCGGACGGCCCGCACCTGTACACCGTGGACGCCGCGGACGGCACCGAGCGCTGGCGCACCTCGCTGGACGGCTGGGTCTACTCGCTCTCGGCCGCCGACGGCGTGCTCTGCTGCGGCATCAGGGGCGGCGGCGTCCAGCTGCGCTCGGCGGCCAACGGCGCCGAGCTGTGGCGCGCCGACGACGCCCAGCAGGACTACGAGAACCCGCAGTCCGGCCCGGTCCTGGTGGGCGGCGCCGCCTACTACTACGGCGCCGGGCGGCTGCGCTGCATCGATCCGCGCGGCGCCGGCCTGCGCTGGTCCTTCCCGGTCGGCGAGGACGTGCCCTCGCACCCGGTCGAGCGCGGCGGCGTGCTGTACGTCACCGCCGGCACCCGGGTGTACGCGCTGGACGCGGCGAGCGGGGCCGAGCGCTGGCGCTTCGAGGCCCCGGTGGTGCTGTTCACCCCGCCCGCGCTGGACGCCGACGCCGTCTACGTCGCCGACTACCTGGGCACGGTCTACGCGCTGGACGCGGCCACCGGCCTGGACCGCTGGCGCGGGGTCACCGGCAGCCGTCAGGGCGGCGAGCCCGTGGTGGTCGGGGACGGCATGGTGCTGGTCGGCAGCGGCGAGGTGCTGTACGCCTTCGAGGCGGCGACCGGGCGGGAGCGCTGGCGCTACACCGCGCGCGGCGAGATCGTCGGCTCCCCGGCGGTGGCCGACGGCCTGGTGCACCTGGGCAGCCGGGACCACTCGCTGCACACCCTGGACCTGGCGAGCGGTCAGCTGCGCTGGGAGCTCGGCACCAAGGGCGAGCTCACCGGTTCGCCGGTGGCCGTCGGCGGGCGGGTCTTCGTCGGTTCCAAGGACCGCTGCGTGTACGCGCTGGACGCCTTCTACGGCACGGCGGTGCCCGCCCGCTGAGGCGGGGCACAGGTGCCGGTGGCGGCGGAGCACCTGCCCCGCCGCCACCGGCACGCCGGCCCGGGGCAGCTCGGCCCCGGGCCGGTCAGGCCCTGCGGGCCTCCGGGTGGCGGCTGCACCAGCCGTCCCACGCGGAGGCGACCATCTCCTCCACGCCGTGGCGCGCGCTCCAGCCCAGCTCGCGGTGGATCAGGTCGGCGGAGGCCACCACCCGGGCGGGGTCGCCGGGGCGGCGCGGGGTCACCTCGGGGGTGGTGTCGTAGCCGGTGACCTTGCCGATCACCGCCAGCATCTCCTGGACGCTGACGCCCTCGCCGCGGCCGATGTTGAGCACCAGCGCGGTGGCCCCGGCCGGGTCGGCGGCCAGCCGCTTCGCGGCCGCCACGTGGGCCGAGGCGATGTCGGCGACGTGGATGAAGTCGCGCACGCAGGTGCCGTCCGGCGTCGGGTAGTCGGCGCCGAACACCCGCGGGGCCTCGCCGGCGGTGAGCCGCTCGAAGACCATCGGGATCAGGTTGAACACCCCGGCGTCGGAGAGCTCGGGGGAGACGGCGCCGGCCACGTTGAAGTAGCGCAGGGCCACGGTGGACATGCCGTGGGCCTTCCCGGCCGCGGCGACCAGCCACTCGCCGGCGAGCTTGGTCTCGCCGTACGGGCTCATCGGGGCACAGGGGGTGGACTCGGTGACCAGGTCGACGTCGGGCATGCCGTAGACCGCGGCGGAGGAGGAGAACAGGAAGCGCTCGACCCCGCCCCCGGCGGCGGCCTCCAGGACGGTCTGCAGGCCGATCATGTTCTCGCGGTAGTACAGGAACGGCTGCTCGACCGACTCGCCGACCTGCTTCTTGGCGGCGAAGTGCAGGACGCCCCGGACGCCGTGCTCGCGGATCGCGGCGTCCAGGACGGCGCGGTCCAGGGTGGAGCCCTGGACCAGGGGAACACCGGCCGGGAGGCGGGACGCGTCGCCGGTGCTCAGGTCGTCCAGGACGACGACGCGCTCACCGGCATCGAGCAGCTGGCGGACGACGTGCCCGCCGATGTATCCGGCACCGCCGGTGATCAACCAAGTCATGCGGCGAATCCTAGGCGCCGGTTCGGGTGGGCCTTCCGGGCGAGTCCGGCCAGCGAACCGGACAAACCGGTGAAATGCTGACAAAGATTTCCGTGCTCCCACTCCCGCGCTCCCGGCGTGGTGACGAATCGGAGGCAGCCAGGTGAGCCGCAAGAAGGAACACACCCGACCCCTCCCCGCCGGGCCGCGGCCGACCGGCCCCAAGGCGGCGCACACCCGGCTGCCGGCGACGGGAGCGGTCGCGGTGGCCGCCGCGCTGGCCCTGACCGGGTGCAGCAGCGGCTCGTCCTCCTCCGCCCCGTCCTCGTCCGCGGCCGGCGCCTCCACCGCCTCCAAGCAGGCCTCCCCGGCCCCCGCGCAGAGCGGGAACCAGCTGCAGGACGCGTACCAGAAGGTGATCGCCGACGTGCTGCCCTCGGTCGTGCAGATCGTCACCGGCGACAGCCTCGGCTCCGGGATCGTCTACGACGACAAGGGCGACATCGTCACCAACGCACACGTGGTCGGCTCCGCGACCACCTTCACCGTCACCCTCGCCAACAGCACCAAGGCGCTGGACGCCAGCCTGGTCGGCAGCTACCCCGACTCCGACCTCGCGGTGATCCGGCTGAACAGCCCGCCGAGCGCCGTCAAGCCCGCGGTCTTCGGCGATTCGAGCAAGGTCGAGCTCGGCCAGATCACCCTCGCCATGGGCAGCCCGCTCGGGCTCGCCGGCAGCGTCACCCAGGGCATCGTCTCGGCCACCGGACGGACCGTCGCCGAGCCCCAGGGCGGCGGCTCGCCGGGCGCCACCATCGGCAACATGGTGCAGACCTCGGCCGCGATCAACCCGGGCAACAGCGGCGGCGCACTGGTCAACCTGGACAGCCAGGTGATCGGCATCAACACGCTCGCCGCCACCGAACCCGAGACCAACGGCGCGGCCGCCCCCGGCATCGGCTTCGCCATCCCGGCGTCCACCATCACCAACATCGCCGACCAGCTGATCAAGCAGGGCAAGGTCACCAACTCCGGCCGGGCCGCGCTCGGCATCACCGCCCGGACCACCTTCAACCAGCAGTTCCAGCCGGCCGGCGCGGTGATCGTGGCGGTCAGCCCGGGCGGCGCGGCCGCCTCGGCGGGACTGCAGCCCGGCGACGTCATCACCAAGATCGGCGACACCCCGGTCGACTCGTTGAACGCGCTGACCACCGCGCTGGCCTCGCTCACCCCGGGCACCAAGACCACCGTCACCTACACCCGGGACGGCAACACCCAGACCGCCGACGTCACCCTCGGCACGCTGCAGTCCCCGTAGCCCCGGTACGGCGCGCCGGGCCGCACGCCGCGCAAGGGTTCCGCGGGCCGCCTCCGTACCGGACCGGCGCCGGGCCCCCGTCACTTCCTCGACGGGGGCCCGGCGCCTTGCCGTGTCCGCGGGTCAGCGGCGGGCCGGGCAGGCCAGCGGCAGGGCGCGGGGTCAGCGGCGGGCGGTGCGGGTGTGCCAGGGCAGCTCGATGGTGACGGTGGTCGGGCCGCCGTCCGGGCTGTCCACCAGGAAGACCCCGTCCACCGCGCGGACCCGCTCGGCCAGCCCGGCCAGGCCGCTGCCCGGGTAGGGGGCCGCGCCGCCCTTGCCGTCGTCCTGGACCAGCACCATCAGCTGGTGGTCGGAGCGCCAGACGTCGACCGAGGCGGTACGGGCGCCGGCGTGCTTGGAGACATTGGTCAGCAACTCGCTGACGGTGAAGTAGGCGATGCCCTCGACCGCCGAGTCCGGACGCTCGGGCTCGCCGTCCCGGCCGGTCAGGTCGACGTTCACCTTGACCCCGCCGGGGACGGTGCAGCGGGCCGCGACCGCCGACAGCGCGGCGTCCAGGCCGCGGTCGGTGAGCACGGCCGGGTGGATGCCGCGGGCCAGGTCGCGCAGCTCCTGCAGGGCCAGCTTCACCTCGCCGTGGGCGTTGTCGACCATCTTCGCGGCGGCCGCCACGTCCTGCTCGGTCTCCACCTCGCGCAGCCGCTCCTTGGCCATGCCGAGGTCCATCGCCAGCGCGACCAGCCTGGCCTGGGCGCCGTCGTGCAGGTCGCGCTCGATCCGGCGCAGGTCGGCGGCGGCGGTGTCGACCACCGTGCCGCGGTCGTCCTCCAGCTCGCGCACCCGCTCGGCCAGCGCGCCGGGGAAGAGCAGCGACTCGATCAGGATCCGGTCGGTCGCGGCCATGCCGCGGATCACCCAGGGCAGCGCCGGCCACAGCACCACGACCGAGACCAGGGTCAGGGTGAAGCTGAGGATGCCCCAGGGCAGCATCAGCACGTTGTAGAGCGCGGTGCGCCAGTTCAGCAGGTCGGTGAGGTGCGCGATGGTGTAGCCGACCACACCCGGGCGGCGCGGGCGCACCGGCCCCGGCTCGTCGATCCCGGAGCCGTACGCCGCCCGCGCCCGGCGGCGGCCCAGTGCGCCCAGGGAACGCTGGGCGGCCAGCCCCACCGCCAGCAGCGGCAGGCCGACCACGGTGACCGACAGCCCCAGGCCGACCGAGAGCGTGGTGACGGCGAGGACGAACCCGGCGACGCCGAGCGGCAGGTTGAGCAACAGGTGCCCGGCCCGGTGCCACATCCGCGCGCCGTACAGCGGCGGGCGCTCCATCCGAGCGTCCTGCTCCTTGACGGCGCCCACGGCGCGGCGGTGCAGCGGCTTCATCCGGATCTACCGTCCCTCTCGGTTCGTGTGACGGGAGCAAGCTTCCCGAACCGGGGGCGGTGGATGCCATGGGGGTGATACATCTTCCCGGTCGGGGGTTATCCCCACCCCCCGTCCCGGGCGCCGGGTGTTCACCGGGGTGTCCACGGGACGTCTTGCGGAGCGGGCAGGGTTCGGGCGGAGCGGAGCCGTCCCCTTAGACTCACGCATTGGCCATGGTTGTGACCGTGGTTATGACCGTGCGAGGAAACGTCGTAGAACTGCCTTGAGGGGCTGGTTCACGGCCGAGGTGGAGGCGAAGGGCATGGAGGGGCAGCAGGCGGCTGCCGTCGTGGCCGACCCGGCGGTCGGCAGCGGCTACTTCGACGCGTACGCCGCGATGGGCCTGCTGGCCGTCGTCGGGGTGCTCTTCGTGACCGTGGCGTTCACCGCCAACCGCCTGCTGCGGCCGGTGGTCCACTCACCCGAGAAGCTCCTCGCGTACGAGTGCGGCGTGGATCCGGTGGGCGAGGACTGGGCGCACACCCAGATCCGCTACTACGTGTACGCCTTCCTGTACGTGATCTTCGCGGTCGACGCGATCTACCTGTTCCCGTGGGCGACCGTCTTCGCCGCCGCCGGGTACGGCACCGGAACGCTGATCGAGATGTTCCTCTTCATCGGCTTCCTCGCGGTCGGGCTGCTCTACGCCTGGAAGAAGGGCGTTCTGGAATGGACGTGACGCACTCCCACTCGCACGGCGCCCAGGGCGGTCCCGTCCCGCTCGGGCTGCCGGACCCCGCACGGCCCGGCGCCGTCGAGCGCCGCGGTCTCGGACCGCTGGCCCGGCTCGCGCCGGACCCGGTCAAGGTGGTGCTCAACTGGGGCCGCCGCTACAGCCTCTGGTGCTTCAACTTCGGCCTGGCCTGCTGCGCGATCGAGTTCATCGCCGCGTCCATGGCCAAGCACGACTTCATCCGGATGGGCGTCATCCCGTTCGCGCCAGGCCCCCGTCAGGCGGACCTGATGATCGTCTCGGGGACGGTCACCGACAAGATGGCGCCGGCCGTCAAGCGGCTCTACGAGCAGATGCCCGAGCCGAAGTACGTCATCTCCTTCGGTGCCTGCTCCAACTCCGGGGGGCCCTACTGGGACTCGTACTCGGTCACCAAGGGCGTGGACCAGATCATCCCGGTCGACGTCTACGTGCCCGGCTGCCCGCCCCGGCCCGAGGCGCTGCTCCAGGGCATCCTCAAGCTGCAGGAGAAGATCGCCGAGGAGTCCCTGCCCGGCCGCTACGCCGCGCCCGCGTCGGCGCTGCGCCGTCCGCTGGTGGCGGGGCCGTCGGCGGATTCCGCAGCCGGGCCCGCGGCGGGGTCTTCGAGTGAGGGAGGGGTCTCGTGACCACGGCGGAGCAGTACGCGGCGTCGGTCGGGGAGTGGGCGACCGGCGCCGAGGCGTACGGGCTGATCACCGTCGACGTCCCGGCCGAGAACTGGATCGAGGCGCTCACCAACGCCAGGGACGTCCTGGGCCTGGGCTTCTTCGACTGGCTGAGCGCCGTCGACGAGCTCGCCGAGGGCTTCGCCGTGGTCGCGCACCTGGCCGCCGTCGAGGCGCCGGGCGTCCGGCACCTCGCGCTGCGCACCAGGGTGCCCCGCGACAAGGCGGCGCTGCCGACCGCCGTCCCCGTCTACGCCGGTGCCGCCTGGCACGAGCGCGAGACGCACGAGATGTTCGGCATCGAGTTCCCCGGGCACCCCTACCTGGCCACCCTGCTGCTGCCGGACGGCTTCGAGGGGCACCCGCTGCGCAAGGAGTTCGTGCTCGCGGCCAGGGTCGCCAAGGACTGGCCGGGGGCCAAGGAGCCGGGCGAGTCCGACCACGGGGGCGGGCCGGCCCGGCGCAAGATGCAGCCGGCCGGTGTGCCGGACCCGAACGAGTGGGGGCCGCTCAAGGGCACCCTGCCGCCGGTCGCCGAGCGGCCCGCGCGCGGTGCACGGGCGGCGGGCGCGGCGGCGCGCACGCCCCGGGCGGCCGCAGGCGCCGGTACGGCCGCCGGGACCCCCGCCGCCGGTGCCCCCGCCGAGGGCGCGCCCGCGGTGCGGGCGGACCGGCCGCGGCGGACGCGTTCCGTGGCGGAGGGCTCGGCGAGCCAGGCGGCTCCCGCCGAGGGTGCGCCCGCCGAGGGTGCGCCGGCGGTGCGGGCGGACCGGCCGCGGCGGACCAGGTCGGTCTCCGACGGGTCGGTCAGCCAGACCGCCGACGAGCCGAAGCCGGAGCGTCCGGCTCCGGCGCGGCCCTCGTCCTCGGACGCGCCCTGGCACAACCCGGTGCCGGCCCACGACGAGGAGACGCCGGGCCGCGAGCCCGCGGCCCCGTCGGGTGACCGGCCCGCGGAGCAGCCGGCCGAACCGGAGCAGAAGGACGAGACGGCGGCCGCCCCGGCCGACCGGGACGGAGACGGCGCGTGAACCTGCTCGACACGGTGCTGCGCTGCGTCGCCACCCTCGTCGTCTTCCTGGTCTTCCCGCTGGTCATCGGCCAGACCGAGCACAAGGTCATGGCGCACATGCAGGGCCGGCTCGGCCCGATGTACGCCGGTGGCTTCCACGGCTGGGCGCAGCTCGTCGCGGACGGTGTGAAGTTCGCTCAGAAGGAGGACATCGTCCCGGCCGGGGCGGACCGCCGGATCTTCCAGCTGGCGCCCGCCGTCTCGCTGCTGCCGTACCTCTTCGTGCTGCTGGCGATCCCGGTCGGCCCGAACGGCTTCGTCGGTCAGGCGATCGACGCCGGGCTGTTCTTCGTGCTGGCCGTGATGGGCGTCGGCGTGATCGGCAAGCTGATGGCCGGCTGGGCCTCGGCGAACAAGTTCTCGCTGCTCGGCGGTCTGCGCACGGCGGCGCAGCTGATGTCGTACGAGCTGCCGATGGTGCTGGCGGCGGCCTCGGTGGCGATGGCCGCCGGCACGCTGTCGCTGCCCGGGATCGTGGACTCCTGGCAGTGGTACTGGCTGCCGTGGCAGATCATCGGCGCGTTCGTGTTCTTCACGGCGGGCCTGGCCGAGCTGCAGCGCCCGCCGTTCGACATGCCGGTCGCCGACTCGGAGATCATCTTCGGCGCGTACACCGAGTACACCGGTCTGCGGTTCGCGCTGTTCCTGCTTTCCGAGTACGTGGGCATCCTGGTGATCTCCGCGCTGACCGCGGTGCTCTTCCTGGGCGGCTGGCACGGGCCGATGTCGGACCAGCTCGGCTGGCTCTGGATGCTCCTCAAGACCTTCGCGCTGGCCTTCGTGGTCATCTGGCTGCGGGTCACCTACCCGCGTCTGCGCGAGGACCAGCTGATGCGCTTCGCGTGGGTGGGGCTGATCCCGCTCGCCCTGGTCCAGCTGGCCCTCACCGGCATCATCAAGGTGGCGATCTCATGAGCTTTCCCGGTGTCGGCCTGGCGAAGGGCCTGGCCGTGACGCTGCGGACGATGACGAAGAAGAGCGTCACCGCGCAGTACCCCGACGTGCAGCCGGTGCTGCCGCCGCGTTCGCGCGGCGTCATCGCGCTGCTGGAGGAGAACTGCACGGTGTGCATGCTCTGCGCGCGCGAGTGCCCCGACTGGTGCATCTACATCGACTCCCACAAGGAGACGCTGCCGGCGGCCGAGCCGAACGCCCGGGCCCGCACCCGCAACGTGCTGGACCGGTTCGCCATCGACTTCTCGCTCTGCATGTACTGCGGGATCTGCATCGAGGTCTGCCCCTTCGACGCGCTGTTCTGGTCGCCGGAGTTCGAGTACGCCGAGACGGACATCCACGAGCTGACCCACGAGCGGGAGAAGCTCCGCGAGTGGATGTGGACCGTCCCGGCGCCGCCGGCGCTGGACCCGGCGGCCGAGGAGCCCAAGGAGATCACCACCGCGCGCAAGGCCGCGGACAAGCTGGCCGCGGCCGCCGCTGCGGCGGCCGCGGCACCGCAGGCACCGGAATCGGAAGGGAAGGGTGACGACGCATGAGCACCGCCGCCACGCTTCTCGCGGCGACCGGCTCGTTGGAGCCGGCCGCCCGTTCCTTCCTGTCCCCGACCGGCCAGGAGATCGTCTTCCTGCTGGTCGGCATCGCCGTGCTCGGCTCGGCCGTGGTCGCCGTCACCACCAGGCAGCTGGTGCACGCCGCGCTCTGGCTGGTCGTCGCGCTCGGCGGACTGGCGGTGGAGTTCCTGCTGCTCACGGCCGAGTTCATCGCCTGGGTACAGGTGCTGATCTACCTCGGCTCGGTGGTCGTCCTGGTGCTGTTCGGGCTGATGCTCACCAAGGCGCCGATCGGGCGCTCACCGGACGCCGACTCCAAGAACCGCTGGGTCGCCCTGGTCGTGGCGCTGGCCTCGGCCGGGACGCTGGTCACCCTGGTGGTCGACGCCTTCCGGACCTCCTGGATCGACCTCGGTACGGGCGGCGGCTCGGCCGCCGTCACCGGGGCCAGTCTGTTCCGGCACTGGGTGCTGCCCTTCGAGGCGCTGTCCGTGCTGCTGCTGGCGGCGCTGGTCGGCGCGATCGTGCTGTCGCGCGGGGACAAGCGGCGGGTGCCGGCGCCCCGGGCGGGCAAGCTGCGCGCCGGGCGGCCGGTCGGGTCGAACGGGACGGTCGCCGCGACCGCGCCCCGTACCGCGCCGGAGGCCGCCGTTCCGGAGACTGCCGCCGGGGCCGCTGTTCCGGGAGCCGCCGCCGGGGCTGCCGCGCCCGCGCCGTCCGCGCCGTCCGCGCCGGAGGAGAGCTGATGCACCTCGCCTACCCCGTCGTCCTCGCCGCGCTGCTGTTCAGCGTCGGCGTGTACGGCGTGCTCGCCCGGCGCAACGCCGTCCTGGTGCTGATGTCGGTCGAGCTGATGCTCAACGCCGTCAACCTCAACCTGGTCGCCTTCGACGCCTGGCTGCGCGACTCGCTGCACGCCGGGCAGGCGCTCACCCTGTTCACCATCACCGTCGCCGCCGCCGAGATCGGCCTGGGGCTCGCCATCGTCCTGCTGCTGTTCCGGGCCCGGGGCACCGCGGACATCGACCGGGCCACCGCGCTCGGCGATCCGGCCGAGTCGCTCGCCGTCGAGGAGGCGCCGAACGGAGCCGAGGCGCTGAAGGGCCAGGCCGCCGCATGAACCTCGCCCTGCCCGCACTCGTCCCCGCGCTGCCCGCGCTCGGCGCGGCCGCGACCCTGGCCACCGGCAAGAAGGCGCCCGGGCTGGCCCGGCCGCTGGCGATCGTCCCGGTCGCCGTCTCGGCCGTGCTCGCGCTGGTGGTCGCCCTCCAGCTCGGCACCGGCCAGACCCTCGACGTGGCCACCCGGCTCACCCCGACCGGCGGCCCGGACATCTCCCTCGGCTTCTACCTGGACGGCTACAGCTCGCTGATCTCGGTGCTGGTCGGCCTGGTCGCCACCTGCGTCCAGGTCTACTCGACCGCGTACCTCAAGCAGGACCCGCGCTACCCCTCGTACGCCGCACTGGTCTCGCTGTTCACCGCGGCCATGCTGCTGGTGGTCTACTCGGGCGACCTGATCGTGCTGCTGGTCGGCTGGGAGGTCATGGGCGTCTGCTCGTACTTCCTGATCGGTCACCACTGGGAGACCGAGGACGCCCGCTCGGCCTCGCTCAAGGCCTTCCTGGTCACCAAGCTCGGCGACGTGCCCTTCCTGTTCGGGATCTTCCTGCTGGGCGCGGACGCCGGCAGCTTCCGGATCACCGACGTGCTGGCCGCCGCGACCGAGAGCCGGCTCGGCCACCCGACGCTGATCGCACTGCTGCTGCTCGGCGGGGTCGCCGGCAAGAGCGCGCAGTTCCCGCTGCACACCTGGCTCCCGGACGCGATGGCCGGCCCGACGCCGGTCTCCGCGCTGATCCACGCCGCCACCATGGTCGCGGCCGGCATCTACCTGGTCTCCCGGCTGCTGCCGGTCTTCCTGCTGTCCGGCGCGGCGCTGGTCGTGCTCGCGGTGATGGCCGCCGTGACGATGATCGGCTCGGCGCTGTGCGCGCTCGCCCAGGACGACCTCAAGCGGGTGCTCGCCTACTCCACCGTCGGCCAGCTCGGCTACATGGCCGGCGCGCTGGCCAGCGGCGACCGCGAGGCCTCCGTCTTCCACCTGGTCAGCCACGGCGCGTTCAAGGCGCTGCTGTTCCTGGCCGCCGGTGTGGTGATCCACGCCGCCCACACCAACTCGATCTCCGCGATGTCCCGGATGTCGGGGCTGCGCAAGCGCGTCCCGGACGCCTACTGGACGATGGGCATCGCGCTGGTCGCCCTGATCGGGCTGCCGCCGTTCTCCGGCTTCTTCAGCAAGGAGGCGGTGCTGACCGCCGCCGAGCACGCCGCCAACGGCGAGGCACTCACCAACGGCCTCGGCCCGGCCTCGGCGGTGCCGGAGGCGGCCGGGTGGGTCGTGCTGATCTCCGCCGCGCTCACCGCACTGCTCACCGCCGCGTACGCGACCCGGCTCTTCCTGGTCGCCTTCCACAGCCCGGCCGGTGCCGCCGCTGCCGCACCGCAGGTGCTGCCCGCCGCCGACGCGGCCACCGTCGTGGCCGACCACGAGGCGGACGCGCCGTACTCGCCCGAGCTGGACGAGGCCGACCCGGCCACCGCCGAGCCGCCCGCGATGCGCTGGCCGCTCTGGGTGCTGGCCGTCCCGACCATGGCCTTCGGCGTCACCAGCCTGCGCACGGACTGGCTGCCCGCGCTGCTGGACGGCGGTTCGCTGCGGCCCTCCGGGGTCACCGCCGTCACCGGCACCACCCTCGCCGTGGTCGGCATGCTCGCCGCGTACGGCGCCTGGCGCTCGGCGACCGCCCGGCTGGGCGCAGGCCGGCCCGTCCCGGCCGCAGCGGGCCGGGTGCCGGAGCAGGCCGGAGCTCCGGCCGTCGAGGTGATCGTCGCCGACCCCGGGCGCACCCTGCTCGGCCCGCTGTTCGGACCGGCCAGGCACGGCTTCGGCGTCGACCGGCTGTACCACGTGCTGTTCGTCCGACCGGTGGTCTCCGCCGCCCGACTGGTCCGCTTCCTCGACCGCGAGGTCATCGAGACCTACGTGCGCGGCAGCGGCGTGGGCGCCAACCTGCTCGGCCGGGCCGTCCGGCTCGCCCAGACCGGCAACGCGCAGACGTACCTCAGCGCCCTGCTGGCCGCCGTCGTCCTGCTGACCGTCCTGGTGGCGGTGTAGCCGGTGCTGTCCTTCACCCCCGTCCGCTCGACCGCCGCACGTAGGAGCCCCCGATGAACGCAGTCCTCATCGCCCTCCTGGTGCTGCCGCTGCTCGGCGCCGCGCTCACCCTGGCGCCGGTGTTCGGCCCGGAGCGAGCCGTCGCCGACCGTCGGGCACTGCGGCTGAACACCGTCGTCACCGGCGTGGCGCTCCTGCTCGCCATCGCCCTCGCGGCCGGCTTCGACCAGGACGAGCCCGCCCGGATGCAGGCCACCACCGACGTGTCCTGGATCCCGGCCCTGCACGTGCGCCTCCACCTCGGCGTGGACGGCGTCTCGCTGCCGCTGATCGTGCTGACCGCGCTGCTCACCTTCCTCTGCGCGCTGTACTCGGAGAAGCGACTGCCGAACGGGGACGCCCGGGGCGGAGCCCCCGACGAGCCCCGTCCGTCCGCGCAGGCCTTCGTCGGGCTGTTCCTCCTCCTCGAAGTCGGCATGCTCGCCACCTTCGCGGTGCTGGACCTCCTGCTCTTCTTCCTGGCCTTCGAGATCGTGCTGATCCCGATGTACTTCCTGATCGCCCGCTGGGGGAGCGGCGCGAAGGCCCCGGCCGCCAACCGGTTCATCCTCTACACGCTGCTCGGCTCGGCCGTGATGCTGCTCGGCTTCCTACTGATCGGCACCAAGACCGGCACCTTCGACATGCAGGCGCTGGCCGCCGCCCACGGCAGCGGGATGAGCCACACCACCCAGGTGATCGCCGGGCTCGCGATCCTGCTCGGCCTCGCGGTCAAGGCCCCCGCCTGGCCGCTGCACAGCTGGCTCCCCGACGCGCACACCGCCGCCCCGACGGTGGGCTCGGTGCTGCTCGCCGGCGTGCTGCTGAAGATGGGTACGTACGGTCTGGTCCGCGTCCTCCTCCCGATCGTGCCGGACGGCACCACGACGCTCGCCCCCTACCTGGGCGCTTTCGCGGCCGTCGGCATCGTCTACGGCTCACTGGCCTGCCTGGCGCTGGCCCGCCCCGGCGCCAAGGGCGACCTCAAGCGCCTGATCGCCTACTCCTCCGTCGGCCACATGGGCTTCGTGCTGCTCGGCATCGCCTCCCTCACCCCGGTGGGCGTCAACGGCGCGCTGTTCGCCAACATCGCCCACGGCCTGATCACCGGCCTGCTGTTCTTCGTCGTCGGCGCGCTCAAGGACCGCTACGGCACGGCCGACCTGGACACCCTCGCCGGCGCCACCGGCGGCGCGCTGTACGGCAGGGCGCCACGGCTCGGCGCACTGCTCGCCTTCGCCGCCGTCGCCAGCCTCGGCCTGCCCGGCCTGGCCGGCTTCTGGGGCGAGGTGCTCGCCATGTTCGGCGCGTTCGACCCGGCCGAGGGCCTGTCGCGCCCCGCCTTCGTCACCTACATGGTCCTGGCCGGTCTCGGCACCCTCCTCACCGCCGCCTACCTGCTGATCATGGTCAAGCGCGTCTGCATGGGCGACCCCGAGCAGCCCGCGCCGGTGGCCGAGGTGGCCGACGTGCGCCCGTACGAGGCCGTCAGCTGGACGCCGCTGGCCGCGCTCACCCTGCTCGCCGGCCTCTGGCCCGCGCTGCTGCTCGGCCTCTCGAACCCCGCCGTCAAGCACCTCCTCGGGGGTGGCTGACCGTGCTCGCAGCCCAGACCGCCGCACTCGGACCTCACTCCACGGGGCAGCACACTGTGACCTCCCTCGCCGTAGCCAACCCGGGCAGCCTGATCCAGTCCGTGGACTGGGTGGCGATCGCGCCCCCGCTGATCGCCGCCGTGGCCGCCCTCGCCGTGCTGGTCACGGACCTGTTCCTGCCCGAGCGGCACAAGAAGTGGCTCGGCCGCCTCACCGCGGCCGGACTCGCCCTCGCCCTCATCGCGCTCCTTCCCCTCACCGGCGGGTCACCCCGAGCGACCTTCTGCGTGCAGAACGTAACAGGCGCCACTGACACTCCGCCGATCGGCGCCGCCGCGGCCGGCTGCTCCTACGTCGCCGACCACTTCGCGCTGGTGTTCCAGCTGCTCGCCCTCGGCGGTGCGCTGATCGCGGCGCTGCTGTCGATCCACACGGTGGACGACGAGAAGCTCCCCCGGGGCGAGTACTGGTTCCTGCTGCTCTCCAGCGCCACCGGCGCCGCCCTGCTGCCCGCCTCCCGCGACCTCGCCACCATGGTGATCGCCCTGGAGGTCGCCTCGCTGCCCGCCTTCGCCCTGGTCGCGCTGCGCCGGGACGGCCGGGGCGCGGAGGCCGCGCTCAAGTTCTTCGTCTCGTCCGTGACCGCGACCGCCGTGATGCTGCTCGGCGTCGGCTTCGTCTACGCGGCGAGCGGCAGCCTGCACCTCGGCGCCGTCGCCCAGGGCCTGGAGCACGCCCCCGGACAGCTCAAGCCGCTGGCCGAGGCGGGCGCGGTGCTGACCCTGGTCGGCTTCGCGTTCAAGGTCGCCGCCGTCCCGTTCCACTTCTGGGTCCCCGACACCTACACCGGCGCCCCGCTGCCGGTGGCCGGTTACCTCTCGGTGGTCGGAAAGGCGGCCGGCCTCTCCGGGCTCGCCCTCGCCACCACCGTCGCCTTCCGGCCCTACGCGCACACCTGGGGCCTGGTGCTCGCGGTGCTGGCCGCCGTCACCATGACCGTCGGCAACGTCGGCGCGCTGCGCCAGCGCTTCGACACCCGGTACAGCGCGGTCCGGCTGCTCGCCTGGTCCTCGGTCGGCCAGGCCGGGTACCTGCTGGTGCCGCTCGCCGCGGCCGGCTACGCGCCGACCGGGGCCGACCAGCTCGGCGCCACCGCCGCGTACGCGCTGATCTACGGCGTGGTGAACCTCGGTGCCTTCGGGGTGGTCGCGGCGGTCGGCCGCCGGGCCGGGACCAGCGTGGACGACTTCCGCGGCCTCTTCGCCCGCCGCCGCTGGACGGCGCTCGCGCTCGCCTTCTTCCTGCTCTGCCTGGCCGGGCTGCCGCCGGGCGTGATCGGCCTGTTCGGCAAGGTCGTGGTGTTCCGCTCGGCCGTCGACGCCGGGCTGGGCTGGCTGGCCGTGGTGATGGCCGTCAACGTGGTCGTCGCCCTGTACTACTACCTGCTGTGGACGGCGCGGCTGTTCGCCCCGGCGGCCGAGGCGCCGGCGGGCGCCGCCGTCGAGACCGAGCGCCGGCTGCCGGTCGGCCTGTCCGCGACCCTGGTGCTCACCGCCTCGGCGGCGGTGGTCCTGTCGGTGGCACCGCAGCTCGTGCTGCAGGTCGCGGGCGGTTCGCTGTTCTGAGCCCGCACCCGCGTGGGCCGGCCGGGGCCCGCGGCGTGGTGCGGCGCCGGCACCGGCGGTGCGGTGCGCCGGGCCCGTGGGGCGGGGCTGCTGCGGTGCGGCTGCGGTGTCGCGTCGCGGTCGCGTGCGTGTCGCGTCGGTCACAAGGGAACAAGGTCCCCGGCCCCGCCCGTTGACGGGGCAAGAGGGACGAGGCAGAAAGGGCTTCCCCACCGCACCACTGGAGGGCCTGACGTGCACCGCCGGCACAACGGACTGAGGACCGCCGTCCTGCTCGGCGGCCTCTCGGCGCTGATCCTGGTGATCGGAAGCTTCTTCGGCCGCACCGGCTTCATCATCGCCCTTCTGATCGCCCTCGGGACCAACGCCTACGCGTACTGGAACAGCGACAAGCTCGCGCTGCGGGCCATGCGGGCCCGGCCGGTCAGCGAGTTCGAGGCACCGCAGCTGTACCGGATCGTGCGCGAGCTCTCCACGGCCGCCCGTCAGCCGATGCCCCGCCTCTACATCTCCCCGACCCCGGCGCCCAACGCCTTCGCCACCGGCCGCAACCCGCGCAACGCGGCGGTCTGCTGCACGGAGGGCATCCTGCAGATCCTGGACGAACGGGAGCTGCGGGGCGTGCTCGGGCACGAGCTGAGCCACGTCCACAACCGGGACATCCTGATCTCCTCGGTCGCCGGGGCACTCGCCTCGGTGGTGATGTTCCTGGTGAACTTCGCCTGGCTGATCCCCTTCGGCCGCTCCGACGACGACGACGGGCCGGGGCTGTTCGGGATGCTCGCCATCATGATCCTCGGGCCGCTCGCGGCCGGACTGATCCAGATGGCGGTCAGCCGCTCCCGCGAGTACCAGGCCGACGCCGACGGCGCCCGGATCACCGGTGACCCGCTCGCCCTCGCCGGCGCCCTGCGCAAGCTCGACGCCGGCACCCGCCGACTCCCCCTCCCGCCCGAGCCGCAGCTCCAGACGGCGAGCCACATGATGATCGCCAGCCCGTTCCGCCCGGGCGAGGCCGGCGCCAGGCTGTTCTCCACCCACCCCCCGATGGCGGAGCGCATCGCCCGCCTGGAGCGGATGGCGGGTCACGGGCGGTAGGCGGTCCGCTGCCGGGGCGCGCTGGCCCCGCCGGTTCGCTGCCCGGGGCGCTCCGGCCGTCAGCCGTCAGCCGTCAGCCGTCCGCGGTCCGCGGTCCGTCGCCCCACCGTCAGCTCGTCGTCTCCTCGTAGGCCAGGCGCAGCCGGTGGATGCCCTCGGCCACCTGGGCGGGGCTCTCGGCGGCGGCGTAGCTGAGGCGCAGGTGGGGGGCCGGGGGTTCGGCGGCGTGGTACGGCCGGCCGGGGGTGATCTGGACGCCGGTGCGCAGGGCGGCCGCGACGAGGGCGCTGTCGTCGGTGCCGTCCGGCAGGCGCAGCCACAGGTGGTAGCCGCCCGGGCGGTGGATGGTGAGGAGCCCTGGCAGCTCGCGGTGCAGGGCGGCGACGGCGGCGGTGCGGCGGTCGCGCAGCTCGGCGCCGAGGGTGCGCAGGTGGCGGGCCCAGGCGGGGTCGGCGACCAGTTCCAGCGTCGCCTCCTGGAGCGGGCGGGGCACGAAGAAGCTGTCCACCACCTGGGTGGCCCGCAGCCGGGCCAGGGCCGGGCCCCGGGCGGTGAGGGCGCCGATCCGCAGGTTGGGCGAGGCGGCCTTGGTCAGTGAGCGCAGGTGCACCACGACGCCGTCCCGGTCGTCGGCGGCGAGCGGGCGCGGCAGTGCCGGGGCGTCCGTGTGGGCCAGCAGCCGGGCGAAGTCGTCCTCGATCACGAACGCCCCGGCCGCGCGGGCGATCCGCAGCACCTCCTCCCGCCGCCGGGGGGAGAGCACCGCGCCGGTGGGGTTCTGGAAGAGCGGCTGGCAGACGAAGACCCGGGCCCGGGTGGCGGCGAAGGCGTCCGCCAGCAGGTCGGTGCGGACGCCGTCGGCGTCGATCGGGACGGGTACGGGCCGCAGCCCGGCGGCCCGGACGACCGCCAGGATGCCCGGGTACGTCGGTGACTCCACCAGGACCGCCGAGCCGGGCGCGGCCAGCGAGCGCATGGCGACGGTGAGCCCGCTCTGGCCGCCGGCGGTGATCAGGACGTCCCCGGCGCCGATCGGTCCGCCGTGGCCGCCGATGTCGCGGGCGAACCAGCCGCGCAGTTCGGTGAGGCCGTCGACGGGCGGGCGGTCCCAGGCGCCGGGGCGTCGGCCGGCCCGGGCGAGGGCGGTGGCGAGCAGGCGTTCGGGCAGCAGCGAGGCGTGCGGGTAGCCGCTGTTGAGGTCGATGACGTCGGGCGGCGGCACCCGGAGGGTGGCGAACACCGGGTCGGCGAGCAGGTCGCGCGGGCCGGACTCGGCGCTGAGCGCGATCTCCTGCCAGGAGAGGTCGCCGGTGCGCACGGGCGGTGCGGCGGGGGCGGTCGGGGCCGCGGCGAAGGCCGCCGCCCGGAAGACCCCGGCCCCGGGCCGGGAGACCACCAGTCCTTCGGCGACGAGCATCGCGATGGCCCGGGAGACCGTCACCGGGCTGACCTGGTGGCGTTCCGTCAGCGCCCGACTGGCGGGCAGCTTCCGTCCCTCCGGATAGCGCTCGACCTCTCGCCGGAGGATGTCGGCGAGTTCGGCCACACTGCTACGCTCGTTCATGACGGTACAAGATAGCGCTACTCTTCCCCGGGCGATAGCACCGAAGCAGGCCGCGGCCTCCGGCACCGCCCTCGCCGCCCTCGGGGTGGCCTCCTTCTCGCTCAGCTTCCCGGCCACCGCGTGGTCCCTGACCGGCTTCGGCCCGTGGTCCGTGACCGGCCTGCGCGGTGTCCTGGCCGGGGTGCTGGCGGCGCTCTACTTGCTGGCCGCCGCGGCCCCGCTGCCGGAGCGGCGGCACTGGCCCGCCCTGCTGGTCGTCTCCGGCGGCTGCGTCCTCGGCTTCCCGTTGCTGACCACGCTCGCCCTGCGCACCTCCTCGACCGCCCACTCGGCGGTGGTGATCGGGGTGCTGCCGCTGGCCACGGCGGTGGTCTCGGCCCTGCGGACCGGCCGCCGGCCGTCCCGGGCGTTCTGGGCGGCGGCGCTGGCAGGGGCGGCGGCCGTCCTGGTGTTCACCCTGCTGCAGAGCCACGGCCGGCCGACCCTCGCCGACCTCTACCTGTTCGTCGGCCTGGTGGTCTGCGCGGCCGGGTACGCGGAGGGCGGGCGGCTCTCCCGGGACCTCCCGGGCGCCCAGGTGATCGCCTGGGCGGTGCTGGCCGCGCTGCCCGTGATGCTGCTGACCTCGGCGTTCGGGCTAGCCACCGAGCCGGTGCGGTTCGGCGCGAAGGCGCTGGTCGGGCTGGTGTACGTCGCGGCGGTGTCGCAGTTCGGCGCGTTCGTGCTCTGGTACCGGGGGATGGCCGCGATCGGCGTGCCGAGGGCCAGTCAGCTGCAGCTCGGTCAGCCGCTGCTGACGCTGGTCTGGTCGGTGCTGCTGCTCGGCGAGGACCTGCCGGCCGCCGCACCGGTCACGGCGGCGGTGGTGCTGGTCTGCATCGCCGTGACCCAGCGGGCCCGGGCCTGACCCGGGAGGGCGGACGGGAGGCCCGGACGCGGCCGACCGTACGCCCCCGAACCCCCGCGCCGACCGCTTCCGAGCACTCCTGCGCTCGTTAGGATGAAGCCGCGCCCGTCGGTCCGGGCGCGGCATCCGGAGGGAGTGGGCCGTCATGGCAGACGAGAGGCACGCCCCGGCGGCCGGGGACGCGCCGGCCCGACGACGCGGCCAGGGCGAACTGGAGGCGCAGGTGCTGGCGGTGCTCCAGCAGGCGCCCGGCCCGGCCACCGCGGGGTGGGTCCAGGAGCGCCTGGAGGGCGACTTGGCGTACACCACCGTGATGACCATCCTGTCCCGGCTGCACGCCAAGAACGCCGTCTCGCGCTCCCGCTCCGGCCGGTCCTACCTGTGGCAGGCCTCCTCCGACGCCGCCGGGCTGGCGGCGCTGCGGATGCGGCGGATGCTCGACGGGGAGGCGGACCGGGACGCCGTCCTGGCCAGCTTCGTCAGCGCGCTGCTGCCGCACGACGAGGACCTGCTGCGGGCGCTGCTCGACGCGGCCTCCGCCGATCCGACGGCGACCGACCGCGAGAGCTGACCCGTGGGCTTCTTCGTCTTCCTCCCGCTCGTCCTGCCGCTCACCGCGGTTCCGATCGCGCGCCTGACCGAGCAGCACCTGCACCCGCGCGGCGCGGCCCGGCTGATGACCGCGATCAGCGCGGTGATGGCGGTGTGCAGCGTGCTCTGCCTCGGGCTGATCGGCGTGGTGGGCACCGCGCAGATCCCCGGCAACCCGCTGCCGGACAGCTGGTCCGACCCGGAAGTCCGGGCCGCGCTGCCGTACCACGAGAGCGTCGGGACGGCCGCGATGTGGCTGCTGGCGCTGGTGGGCCTCGCCTGCGCCCGGACGGTCGTCCGGCACCTGCGGGTGCGCGCCCGGGCCCGGCGGGCGCTGTCCGGGCTGCCCGGAGGGCCGGAGACGGCCGGTGACCTCGCGGTGCTGCCGGACCGCAGCCCGTACGCGTACGCGCTGCCGGGCTCGCCCGGGCGGGTGGTGGTCTCCACCGGGATGCTGGACGGTCTGGCGGCCGACGAGCGGGAGGCGCTGCTCGCGCACGAGCGGGCACACCTGCGCCACCGTCACCACCGGTACCTGCTGACCACCCAGCTCGCCGCCTGCGTCAACCCCTTCCTGCGGCCGCTGCAGTCGGCGGTCGCGTACAGCGCGGAGCGGTGGGCGGACGAGGACTCGGCGCAGGCCGTGGGGGACCGCCGGATCACCGCGCGGGCGGTGGCCCGGGCGGCGCTGGTCTCGCACGCGGCCCCGGCGCCCGGCTTCGCGGCCTTCGCCTCCCCGGCCGCGGCTGCGGCGGCGGCCGGCCCGGTGCCGCGCAGGGTCGCCGCACTGCTCGGCCCGGTGCCGACCTCCCGCAACTGGCCGCCGGCCAAGACCCCGGCGGGCCTGGCGGCGATGGTCGCCGCCGTCGGCACGGCGGCGTCGGCGCTGTGCGCGCTCAACGCCGCCGTGGCCCTGCTGCTGGTGCTGAAGGCCGTCACCCCGCTGTAGGGCCGGTGCGGCTCAGAGCGCCGCGGCCAGTTCGTCGACGGCGGCCTCGGCTGCCGCCAGGGACTCGGCGGCGAGCGGCTCCAGCCCGTTCAGCGCGGGGACGTCCGCGGCCCGGGTGAGTTCGGCGGTGACGACGTGCAGGTGCTCCGCGGTGACCCCGAGGTTGCCGAAGTACGCCCGCAGGTACGGGACCTGGAAGTCGACGTGCTCGCGCGGGGTCCCGGGCCCGTAGCCGCCGCCGCGGACGGCGACGACCACCACGCGGGTGTCGCGCAGCAACCGCTCGCCGGTGCCCGGATCGACGTAGGCGCCGGGGAAGGAGACCCGGTCGATCCACGCCTTGAGGCCGGACGAGACGGTGAGGTTGTACATCGGGCTGCCGAGCAGCAGGGTGTCGGCGGCCCGCAGCTCCTCGATCAGCGGGCGGCTGAGCGCCCACTCGCGCCTCTCGTCCGGGTTCCCGGCCAGCGCGGCGACGTCCTCCGGCGGGAGCGGGCCCTTGCGCTCGGCCCGGCGGCCGAGGGTCTCGTAGGCGGCGCCCACCGCGGGCACCGGGTCGGCGGCGAGGTCGCGGTACCGGAGCCGGGCGGTGTCGCCGTGCCGGGCGCGCCAGGCGGTGGCGAAGCGGTCGGTCAGGGCGCGGCTGACCGAGCCGGTCGGGCTGATGCCGGAGTCCAGGTGGAGCAGCGTGGCGGAGGTCATGGCGGTCTCCTTGTCACCTCGGGGGCGGACGGATCGTCATAGCGGTGACGGGCCGGGCCGAGGAAAGGTGACCGATGGACCGGGACGGGACGACGGGAGCGACCGCCGAGAGCGCAGCCGCGGAGGGGCCGGGCGCGGAGGGGCCGGGCGCGGAGGGGCTGACCGCGGAGGGGCTGGGCGCCGGCGGGGTGACGCCCGAGGGGACGGCGGCGCGGTTCGAGGCCGAGCGCGGGCGGCTGCTGGCGATCGCCCGGCGGATGCTCGGATCGACCGGTGAGGCCGAGGACGCCGTGCAGGAGGCCTGGCTGCGGCTGGTCCGGACCGACCCGGCGGAGATCGAGAACCTGCCCGGCTGGCTGACGACCGTGGTCTCCCGGATCTGCCTGGACCTGCTGCGGGCCCGCGCCGCGCGCCGCGAGGAGCCGACCGGTGAGGCGCTGCCGGACGCGGCGGGCGGCGGCGCGGATCCGGAACGGGAGGCCTTGCTGGTCGAGTCGGTGGGCCGGGCGCTGCTCGTGGTGCTGGACCGGCTGGGCCCGGCCGAGCGGGTCGCCTTCGTGCTGCACGACGGCTTCGCGGTGCCCTTCGACCAGATCGCGCCGATCGTCGGACGGACCCCGGTCGCCGCCAAGAAGCTGGCCAGCCGCGCCCGGCAGCGGGTCCGCGGCACGGCCGCGCTGCCCCCGGAGCCGCTGGCCGGGCACCGGCGGGTGGTGGAGGCCTTCCTGGCCGCGGCCCGCGACGGGGACCTGGCCGGACTGCTGGCCGTCCTGGCCCCGGACGTGGTGCGCCGGGCCGATCCGGCGGCGCTGCCGCCCGGGCGCTCCCCGGTGGCCCGGGGCGCGGCGACGGTCGCCCGGGAGACCACCGTCCTCGGCCGCCGCGCCCGGCACGGTGCGGTGGCCCTGGTGGACGGGGTGCCCGGCATCCTGATCGCGCCGGGCGGGCGGCTGTGGCTGGTGCTGCGGGTGGCGGTGGCGGACGGCCGGGTGGCCGGCTACGAGGTGGTCGCCGACCCGGCCCGGCTCGCCGCCCTCGACCTGGCCGTGCTGCCGGGGTGACCTCCGCCGACCGGTCGCGGTCCGGTCGGTGGACGCGTCCCGCCGTCGAACGCGTCCGGTCGGCGACGGGTCGCTCGTCGAACGCGCCGGACGGCGAACGGGTCAGTCGGCGATCCGGACCAGCATCTTCCCGGTGTTGGCACCGCGCAGCATGCCGAGGAAGGCGTCCACCACGTGCTCGAAGCCGTCCACCACCGTCTCGTCCGGGACGACGGCGCCCGACCGCAGGTGCGGGACGAGGAAGTCGTACAGCTCGGGCCGGGCGTCGAGGTGGTTGCGGACCAGGAAGCCCTCCAGCCGCAGGCTCTTGCCGACCACGTCGTAGAGGTTGCGCGGCGCCGCCGGCGGGGTCTGCGGGTGGTCGTACTGGGCGACGGCGCCGCACCAGGCGATCCGGCCGTGGTCGCGCAGCGCGCCGATGGCGGCCTCCAGGTGGTCGCCGCCGACGTTGTCGAGGTACACGTGCAGTCCCTCGGGGGCGGCCTCGCGCAGGCGCTCCGCGATCGGGGTGTCGTGGTAGTCGAAGGCGGCGTCGAAGCCGAGACGTTCGGTGAGGTGGGCGGCCTTGGCGGCGGAGCCGGTGCTGCCGACGATCCGTCCGGCACCGAGCAGTCGGGCGAGCTGTCCGGCGGCGGTGCCCACGCCGCCGGCGGCCGCCGAGACGAACAAGGTCTCGCCGGGCTGGAGGCGGGCGATCCGGGTCAGGCCGACCCAGGCGGACAGGCCGGTGCCGCCGAGCACCGACAGGTGGGCGCTGAGCGGGACCCCGGCGAAGTCGGGCAGCAGGCTCGCCCGTTCGGCGGTGACCACCGAGTGGGTCCGCCAGGCCTGGCGGTGGTGGACGAGCGCCCCGACGGGCAGGGCGTCGGCCCGGGACTCCACCACCCGGCCGAGGGTGCGGCCCTCCAGCGGCGCGTGCAGCGCCCAGCCGCCCTCGTCCATCTCCTCGCGCATGTACGGGTCGACGGACTGGTAGAGGTTCTCGACGAGGGCCTCGCCCGCCGCGAGCGCCGGGACGGTCTCCTCGACGAAGGCGAAGTTCGCGGCGGCCGGCGCGCCGTCGGGGCGGGAGACCAGGTGGACGGCGTGGGCGGTGGGGCGGGACATCGGGTGCTCCGGACGGGTGAGGACGGGCGGGACGTGATCACCGTAGGAAGCGGGGGAGCGGCCGGGCAGGGGCCGTGGTCGATGGAACGGCGGCTTCCATGAGCCGGATCGATGGATCGATACGTCCGGGACTAGATTCGGGCGCATGACCGATCTCGCCCCGCACGAGCTGCGGATCCTGGTCGCCGTCGACGAGGAGCGGAGCTTCACGGCGGCTGCCACGCGCCTGGAGACCACCCAGTCCGCCGTCTCGCACGCCGTGCGCGCCTGCGAGCGGAAGCTCGGTGCGGTGCTCTTCGACCGCGGGCGCCACGGCGCACGTCCCACCGATGCCGGCGCCCGGGCCGTGGCGTACGCCCGTCGGATCCTGCGGCTGCTGGACGCGATGGGTCCCGAGGTGCGCGGCGCGGGCGCCGACGGCCCGCTGACCGGCACGCTGCGGATCGCCGCCTTCCGCAGCGCCGCCGCCCATCTGCTGCCGCCCGTCCTGGCCCGGCTCGCCGAGCGGCACCCGGGGCTCGCCACGCACGTCCGGATCGTCCGGGAGATCGGTCGCGGCAGCGCCGGGGAGGTCGCCGACGGCCGTGCCGACCTCGGGCTGGCCACCCTGGACGCCGGCGGTCCGCCGCCCGTCCCGGGCCTGGTCGCGGTATGCCTGTACGAGGAGTCGTACGCGCTCGCGCACCCGCAGGGCCACCCGGCGCCGCGTGAGCTCCCGCTGGTCGACTGGGACGAGAACTGCGGCTCGTACACCCGGGACTGGTGGCAGCGGCAGGACTGGATCCCGCCCGCCACCGTGGACGTGGAGGACGACACGGTAGCCCTCTCGCTGGTCGCCCAGGGCCTCGGCATGGCGATCATGCCCCGGACGGCGCTGCTCGGCGCCCCGTCCGGCCTCGCCGTCGCGGACCTCGGGCCGTGCCCGCCGAGCCGCTCGGTCGGGTACGTCACCACGCCCGAGCTGGCCGGGACGGCCGCCGTCCGGGCGGTGATCCGCGAGCTGCGCGAGGTGCGGCTGCCGGCGGGACTGGCACCTGCCCGGCCTGCGGCGTCGGCTCGGCCCCCGGTCGCGGGCCCGTCCTCGACGCCGGCTCAGCCCCCGGTCGCCGGCTCGCCCTCGACGGCCTCCCGGAGCTTGCGGAACTCCCCGGCCAGCGCGTCCAGCGTGTAGTGCGCGTTGAGGCCGCTGGGGTTGGGCAGGACCCACACCTCGGTGTCCCCGATGCCCTCCGGCTGGCGCCCGATGGCGGCCCGCCGGTGCCCGAAGGCCGTCCGGTAGGCGCCGATGCCGAGGACGGCCAGCACCCGCGGGCGCAGCCGCAGCACCCGCTCGCGCAGCGCGGCCCCGCCCTCGCGCAGCTCCTCGGCGCTCAGCTCGTCCGCCTTGGCCGTGGTGCGCGGGGCGACGTTGGTGATGCCCAGGCCGAGTGCGAGCAGCTGCTCCTGCTCGTCCGGCCGGTACTGGCGCCCGGTGAAGCCGGAGCGGTGCAGCGCCGGCCAGAAGCGGTTGCCGGGCCGGGCGAAGTGGTGCCCGGTGGCGCCGGACCACAGGCCCGGGTTGATGCCGCAGAACAGCACCCGCAGCCCCGGCCCGGAGACGTCCGGGATGGTGGTGTCCTCGGCGGCCAGCAGCTGTTCGGCGGTGGGTTTCGTCGGTGGGTGCGGCTTCACCCGGCCAAGTCTGCCGTTCCCTCCGCCGGTGCCGTGCGGCGGCTGCGCAGCCATCGCAGGCCGAACACCACCACGGCCGCGTACGCCCAGCCGACGAAGACGTCGATGATGAAGTGCTCCGCGCCGTAGACCAGGGTGAACGTCATCGCGAGCGGGTAGGCGACCAGGACCGCCCGCAGCCAGGGACGGGCGGTGGGCCAGAAGAAGAACAGCAGCATCGCCGGGTAGGCGGAGTGCAGCGAGGGCATCGCGGCGACGTCGTTGGCGAACTGGCTGCCGTTCTCCAGCAGCGAGTCGGCCTGGGGCAGCCCGCTCACCGAGATCACCTCCCAGACCACCCGGGACACCTGCGGCAGGTTGCCCTGCTGGGCGACCAGCCACGGCGGGTCGGCCGGGTAGAGCAGGTAGGTGGCGAAGCCCGCGAAGGTGAGCGTCAGGTAGCAGGCGAGCAGCTGTCGGAACCGGTGGTGCGCGCGTCGCCAGAGCACCGCGAGCAGCAGGAAGACGACGAAGAAGTGCGACAGGTAGACGCCCACCGCCGCGTAGTCGTACCAGTGCGGCGAGCCGGGGGTGTAGAGGGCGTGCTGGAGCCGGACCGTCCAGGTCTCGCCGAAGCCGAGCACCTCGTCGAAGCGCAACTGCGGCAGCCAGTGCGGGGCCCACGGGGTGTGCGCGCCGTAGCCGCGCAGCAGGGAGTACGTCCAGACCACGGCCATCACCGGCACCCAGTCGCGCAGGACCAGGACGAAGCCGCGGGGGCCGTGCCCGCTGTGCACGGCGCCGGTGAGCAGGGCGCCGATCAGCCAGAGGAACAGCACGTCGTTGGCGGCCGGGATGCCCTCCTCGCTCAGGAACCAGAGGAGGCCGGTGAGGTAGAGCGGCCAGGCCAGGAAGCGGAGTCTCGACCAGCCCGTCACGCGGGGGCGGAGTCGAGGCACCGGGCGCGGTCGCCCGGCCCGCGCGCGGGGCGGGGCCGGGGGGAGGGTCTTGGTCATGCGCACCGAAACTAGCAATCGAAACTTGGAGGACTCTGGATGAAATATGACCAGATCGTAAGAACGTCAGATCCGGTCGGCGCCGTTGTCGGCGTCGTCCCGGGCATCGCGTTCACGCGACGATGCCCAGCTCGTGCGGGGTGTTGTTGAAACGGCGGCCGCCGGCCGCGGTGACGGTGACGATGTCCTCGATCCGCACCCCGAACCGGCCGGGCAGGTAGATCCCGGGCTCGATCGAGAAGCACATCCCGGGCACCAGCGGCCGTTCCTCACCCTCGACCAGGTACGGCGGTTCGTGCGTGGTGGTGCCGATGCCGTGGCCGGTGCGGTGGATGAAGTGCTCACCGTAGCCGCCCTCGGTGATCACCCGTCGGGCGATCCGGTCGATCTCCTGGCAGCCGACACCGGGACGGACCGCCTCGAAGGCGCTCTGCTGGGCGAGCCGGACCAGCTCGTGCACCTTCCGCACCTCGGCCGGGACGTCCGTACCGACGTGCACCGTCCGCGTGGTGTCGGAGCCGTAGCCGTCCTTGAGGCCACCGAAGTCCAGCACCACGGTGTCACCCGTTCGGATGACCCGGTCACCGGCCCCGTGGTGCGGATCGGCGCCGTTGGGTCCGGAACCGACCACGGTGAAGTCCACCTGGCTGTGGCCGTACCGGATGAGCAGCGCGCCGAGGTCGGCGGCCACGTCGGTCTCCCGGCGGCCGGCGAAGTCGACTTCCAGGATCCCGCGGTAGGCGGCGTCCGCGGCGCCGCCGGCCGCGGCCAGGCGGTCCAGCTCCTCGTCGTCCTTGACCGCGCGCAGCATCGGCAGGGTCTCGGTGAGCGAGGTGAACGAGGCGCCGGGCAGCGCCGCCTGGAAGCCGAGCAGGTGCATCGCCCACGCGTTGTCGGAGACGCCGTAGCGTCCGGCCGGATCGAGCAGCGGGCCGGCGGTGGCGAACGGGTCCTCGCCGTCGGACCAGTCGAGCAGCCGGACGGCCCGGGCACCGACCGCCTTCTCGGCGTCCGGGCGCTCCAACCTCGGGACGACCAGGACGGGTTCGCGCCCGGCGGTGAGGACGAGGGCGGTCAGCCGCTCGGTGATCGCGGTGGGCGTGTAGCCGCACAGGTAGGAGAGGTCGGGGCCGGGGGCGACGACCAGGCCGGCCAGCCCGGCGGCGGCCGCCTCGGCGGCGGCCCGGGTCATCCGGGCGGTGTGGTCCTCGACGGTGAAGGGTCGGGGCACGGCGGTTCCTCCTCGGGGGCGGACGGGCGGCGCTGCTGGGACTCCATCGTCCTCGAATTCCCTCAGCGCCTCCCGGAGTCGGCGAAGTGCCGGAGGAACAGCGCCCCGACGTGGGCCATGTGCGCGATCTCGCCCGGGTCGACGCTCTCGTTCGGCGCGTGGATCAGGCAGCGCGGCTCCTCGACGCCCATCAGGATGATCTCCGCGTCGGGGTAGGTGGTGGCGAGGACGTTGCAGAGCGGGATCGAGCCGCCCTGGCCCAGGAAGGAGACCGGTGCGCCGTAGACCTCCCGCATCGCCCGGTCGAGCGCGGCGTACGCGGGCCCGCCGGTGGCGGCCCGGAACGGCGAGCCGGCGCCCTCCCGTTCGACGTCCACCAGCACGCCCCACGGCGCGGCGGCCTCCAGGTGCGCGACCAGCGCGTCCTGGGCGGCGCGGGCCCCGGTGCCGGGCGGCACCCGCAGGCTCACCCGGGCCCGGGCGATGGCCGGGACGGCGGCGGCCGAGCCGACCACGGGCGGGCAGTCGATGCCGAGCACGGTGACGGACGGGCGGGCCCAGAGCCGGTCGGCGACCGTGCCGGAGCCGGTCAGCCGGACGCCGCCCAGGACACCGGCGTCGGTGCGGAAGGCGCTCTCGTCGTAGCCGACGCCGCTCCACGTCCCGCCGTGGTCCAGCCCGTCGATCCGGGTGCCGCCGTCGGCGTCGCGCAGCGAGTCGAGCATCCGGATCAGCGCGGCGAGGGCGTCCGGGGCGGGGCCGCCGAACATGCCGGAGTGCAGGTCGCCCGCGAGCGCCCGTACGGTGACCACCACGTCGGTGACCCCGCGCAGCGAGGTGGTGGCGGTCGGGACGCCGACGGCCGCGTTGCCGGTGTCGCAGATCAGCAGGGCGTCCGCGTGCAACTCCCCGGCGTGCGGCGGCAGGTACCGCTCCAGACCGCCGGTGCCCTGCTCCTCGGAGCCCTCGACCACCAGCTTGAGGCCGACCGGCACGTCCCCGTCGAGCGCGCGCAGCGCGGTGAGCTGCATGACGATGTTGCCCTTGCAGTCGGCGGCGCCGCGCCCGTACCAGCGGCCGTCGCGCTCGGTCAGCTCGAACGGCGGTGAGTCCCAGGCGGCTTCGTCCAGCGGGGGCTGGACGTCGTAGTGG
Source organism: Kitasatospora sp. NPDC038210 (assembly GCF_055600605.1). Lineage (NCBI taxonomy): Bacteria > Bacillati > Actinomycetota > Actinomycetes > Kitasatosporales > Streptomycetaceae > Kitasatospora > Kitasatospora sp. NPDC038210. Next base: position 299,402 of record NZ_JBVJYK010000003.1, read on the forward strand.
CTGTAGAGCAGCACGGTCGGAGCGCCGGGCGGTGGCGGGCGGTGGCCGATCACGGCGTGACTGCCGTCCGGGGTCTCCTCCAGGTGGACGTCGCGCAGGCCGGCCTCGGTGAAGGCGGCGGCGACCCACTCGGCGGCCTGGCGGCACTTCTCCGGCGGGTACTGCCGGGGGTCGGCGACCGACGGGATGGCCACCAGCTCGGCCAGGTCTTCCCGCGCGCGGGGCATCAACCCGGCGATCCGGCGCGCGAGTTCGTCGCTGTCGTCGCTGCTCGGGCCGGTGTGCGCGGTGTCGCTCATGCGGAGGCTCCCTGGGGTCGGGCTGCGGGCGGTGTCGCCTGTCGGGTCCGGTGCCCGCACCGGGTCGCCGCGGGGCCGCGCGGTCCGTACGCCCGCTGCGCCGCCGGTCCGGTGACCGGTGCCGTGCCCGTGCCCGGGTGCACGAGCGGGCCGGGCACCGGCGGGCCGCCGCCCACGATCCCCGCGGTCGTCGAACCCGAACGGCGGGACGGGGCGGAGGAGGGCGCGGGCCAGGCCGAGGACCGCCGCGGCGGGGGCGGAGCGCGGACCGGCCACCGAAGCGGTCGCCGCGAGCGCGAGCAGCACCCAGGACGTCGCGTCCGTGGAACTCATCCGATCCTCCTCCGGTACGGCCCCGGTCGGCTGCGCTCGACTGCGGGTGGAAGCGGCCGCCCACGCCGGGGCCGCGGCAGACGGCGGCGGGCGTCGGTCGTCGGCGACCGGTCACGGTCGGCGTCGGCCGATGGCGCGGGAGCCGGGGGAAGGGCCCCGCGGCGGGCCGTACCCGGCCAGTCCATCCGGATGCCGGGGCCGCCGCATGCGGCACGCGCCCGAGTGGGTGACCGGCCGCGGGCGGCGGCACGTTCGGTGCCGCGGCCCGGTGCTTGACGGTGCTCAGTCTGCTCTACGGTCTCCGACCGGGCACGGAATCATAAATTCCGGGCCGACTGTCGGTGCGGTGGGACACCATGACCGGCATGTCCTACGAACTCCAGGCGCTGATAGGAACATTGGAGCTGCTCAGGGTGGCAGCGGCGGAGGTTCCGGCAGCCCGGGTGGTGGCGTTGGCGCAGGGGATGGCGCTGATACCGGTCACCTCCGGGGTCCTCGCCGCGCTCCAGGGCGACGGCAGCGTGCTGAAGCCCGTCGGCGGATCCGGATTCGGCTGGCACTCCGACGGCTTCGAACTCCGGCTGGCCGCCTGGTCGAAGGCCGGCCCGATCGCCTGCGTCGAGGCCGAGTACTACGGCGGCAGCGGCACGCAGCGCGCCGTGGTCTGGGAGAACGGCCGGATCGTCCTCGGCCCGCTCACCATCGGCGAGTTCGAGCCCGCACCGGCCGACACACCGATCTCCCAAGCCCTTCGGCGGCTGGGCGCGCGCACCGAGGAGGGCCGGGCGGACGAGTTCGACTCGGTCGGCCTGGGGGCGTACCGCAGTACCGGAGGCTGGGCCGGGAACGACTGAGCCGTCACGCACCGTTCGGCGTAGGCGCGGTGGCCGCCCCCGGAGGACTGCCCGACCGTGTGATCAGGCGATCTCGCCTGATCCACAGCGAGAGGAAGCAGTACCCATGCGTGCCACCCGGATGGCCGTCGTGCTGACCGCAGCGTTCGCGCTGACCACTGTCGCCACGTCGTCCGCCACCGCCACCGCCGCCGGCAACGGAGCCGCGGCCACCCGTGCCACCGTTCCCGGCGCGGCCGTGCCCGCCGTGCCCGGTCTGTCCGCCGTGCCCGGTCTGTCCGCCGTGCCCGGCCTGTTCGGCCTGTCCGCGCTGTCCGTCGCCCCCGTGACGGTGCCGGCCCTGCCGAGCACCCTCCCGGCCTCCGAACCGGCAGCCCCGGCCACGTCGGCCCTCCCCGCCGAGTCCGCCCTCCCCGACACGTCCGCCCTCCCCGACACGTCGGGCCTCCCCGCGACACCGGACCCGAGCGCGGCGCTCGGGGCGGTGGACGACATCGTCAAGCTGGTCACCGACCTGCTCTCGACGGTGACCTCCGCCGTTCCCGACCTCGGAGCCCTCCAGCAGCTCATCGCTGCTCTCCAGGCTGCTCTGCAGGGCCTGATCGGGCAGCTCCCCGCCCTCCCGCAGCTCCCGGCCCTCCCGTCGCTGCCCGCCCCGGCGCCGTCCAGGCTCTCCGACACCGCCACCCCGCCCTCCGCGGCCACCGTGCAGCAGCAGCTCGACGCCCTCCGGGCCCGGGCCCAGGCACTGACCGCGGCGGCCCGCACCCACCCCGCCGCCGGCTGACCCCGGCGACGCGAACGGCCCCGCTCCCGAAGCCGGGAGCGGGGCCGTACCGTTCGTCCCGCCGGCCGGAGGCCGACGGCGGACCACGACCGGGCGTGGTCCGTGGTCAGGCGTGGTCCGCGATCAGCGGTAGTTCACGTACTGGATCGCGAAGTCCAGGTCCTTGCCCTTGAGCAGGGCCTGCACGGCCTGGAGGTCGTCGCGGCTCTTCGAGCTGACGCGCAGCTCGTCGCCCTGGACCTGAGCCTTGACGCCCTTCGGGCCCTCGTCACGGATGATCTTCGCGACCTTCTTCGCGTCCTCCGTGGTGATGCCCTCCTTGACGTTGGCGAAGATCTTGTACTCCTTGCCGGAGAGCTGCGGCTCGGCGGCGTCCAGAGCCTTCAGCGACAGGCCGCGCTTGACGAACTTCGTCTGCAGCACGTCGAGGATGGCGCGCACACGCTCCTCGCCGTTGGCCTTCATCTCGATCTTTTCGCCGGAGCGGCTGATCTCGCCGCCCACGCCCTTGAAGTCGAAGCGCGTCGCGATCTCACGGGAGGTCTGGTTGATCGCGTTGTCGACCTCCTGCCACTCGACCTTCGAGACGATGTCGAAACTGGAGTCGGCCATGGGTGTTGGTCTCCTTGATGCTCTGGCTTCACTGACACGGCCCGCCCCACCGGACGCCCGCCGCCCCAGCCTATCCAGCGCTGCCCCGCCCTCGCCCGCGACGACCGCCCGGTGTTCCTTGATCGTCGGGTGATCCACCGAGTGGCGAAGCACCCCCCGGCATCAGGTATGGTTTACCAAGTCGAACGGGGCGAACACCCCGGGCGGCGAAGATCCTGGCTGGTTGCCCGAGCGGCCAAAGGGAGCAGACTGTAAATCTGTCGCGCAAGCTACGCAGGTTCGAACCCTGCACCAGCCACAGGATAGAAAACAGGCCCTGATCTGCGGAAACGCAGGTCAGGGCCTGTTTCGTTGTGTTCGAACGCCGGTCACGCCGGATGGTCGTTTTGCGTGGTTTGTCTCACATCGTTTCGCCCGGATCCCAGTCCTGACCAGCGGTTCCGGACCAGGGGCGGACCAGACTCAGGGGTGACTGGGGTGCGGTTCGCCGAGTTGGACCATCGGTCGGTCGCGTGTCGGCCTGGCGGACCAGACGGAGCTGCTGGCATTTCGGCGATCACGCCCGGCCTGGCCAATGGCAGTGGGATGATCTACGGCCGGAACCAGCGAACGAGCTGGCAACAAGGCGAGGAACAGGCGCTTGGCCACCCTGGGCGTGGCCGCTGGCACTGCGCTACTTGCGGGGTGCGGCCCGTCCGGAACCGCCAGCACCGGTGGGGACGCGAATTCCCAGCCAGCCGATGGTGCTCAGAGTGCTGCTGTGCGCTATCAGCAGGCGGTGAATGCCCGGGACTGGGCCACCATGTGCCAGCTGAGGACGGTCGCCTACCAGGGCGGCAGCCTCCAGCGCTGCACCGCCGACAACGTGGAGAGCACCCCGGAGACGACCAGCTCAAGCAAGCCGAGCGCAACCCCTTCCTTGCCGGCGGGCATCTACGCGGACGGTTCAACCGTCCCTCCGATGGCCACCCCAAGCCCAGCCGACACCCGACGCGCGACGATCAGTCCAGTAACCGTCGAGCGAACCGAACAGGTTCCTGCGCTCAGTCAGCACCCGGCCGGCACCGGCGTGATGGTGATCTTCCAGGTCACCCAGCCAGGCGGCACCAGCAGCACTGATCGGCGCGCGATCCGACTCGTCCAGGACGGCGCTGGCTGGAAGGTCGACCAGGACGGCGCCGTCCACGATTCCGACATGACCCTGAGCGACCCGCTACGAGCGGCGTTGGCTGTTGCCCCCTGACTGCACGGGTCAGGTGCGGCTCAGGGGTCCTCGGTTGTCGGCGTCGACGTCGTCCGTCGCTGAAGCCGTTCGGTGATGAGCTGGTTGGCGTGGTCCTCGTCACCGTGGATGCACTTCGCGTAGACCCGGAGAAGGACGGCGATGCTGTGTCCCGCCCGCCGGGCGCACTCGGCCACGGGGACGCCGGAAGCCAGCCAGAGGGAGATCCCGGCGTGCCGGGCGTCGTACGGGCGCTTGGCGAGCGGGGTGGCCTGCTCCTCCTCGCTGAGCACCGCGGCCCGTGCTGCAGCCCAGACGACCCCGTACCCGCTCTCCTGCACCATGCCGTTCCGGAAGGTCCGGAACAGCCGGCCGTCCGGCGCCGTGCCGTACAGCTCGATGTGCTCCCGCAGCAGCTTCACCAGCTCGGGCGGGATGGGAACCGGCCTGGTGGCCGACTCCGCCCGGTGCTTCAAGCCGCGGGGGTCGTGCGACGCCCCACTGTCGGTCCAGGAGGACCCGACGCGGGGGCTGTTCCCGTTGAGGTTGAGCTTTCCCCAGCCCTCTGCCGGCAGGACGCACCGGTCCTTGCGGAGGTGGACGACCTCGCCCGGTCGCATGCCCGCGTAGTACATGCACCCGAAGAACGCCACCAGCCGCGGACCGCGTCGCCCCTGCCGGCCGACGGCCTCCAGCATCGCGGCGGCCTGCTCCGGGCTCATGACGTACTCGGGATCGACCTCCTCCTCGGTACGGGGCGGTTGCCACTGCACCGACGGCAGTGGGTTGGCGGCCAGGAGTCCGTCCTCGACCGCGCGGCCCAGGACGTGGTTCAAGATCCGGCGCTTCCGGAGGATGGTCGACGCGGCGGCCTTGGTGCCGTCCAGCTTCACCGAGAGGGCGGCGAGCAGGCGCCGGACCATCTTCGGGTCCGCCAGCTCGGACACCTCGACGGAGTTCCGCGCCACCCAGGTCAAGGCCTTGGCGACGTCGGCCGGCGGCTCATCGGTCCACCGGTTCACGTTGAAGGCCCAGCCGTACAGCGCGCGCCGGACGAGCAGCTTGTCCGGCATCCCGGTCTTGCTCTTGACCAGCTCGAACGTGACGCTGGCCAGGGCGTCCGCCCACGTCGTCCGAGTCTTGGCGGGGGCGCCGTCCCACCGGGCTTCGACGTAGTTCCGGCCGTGCTGGTACCAGGTGACGGAGTTCTGCTCCTGCTGGCGCTTGCGAAGCTCGGCGAGCGGGAGGCCCGTCTCGGTGTCGAAGGGCTGGTGGGAGGCCGCCGCGATCAGCAGCTCAGCCTTCCGGCCGTCCGCCTGGGTCTTCGTGAGGTAGGACTCGGAGAACTCCAGGCCGTTCACGGTCCACCGCACCTGCCACGGCTTGCGGCGGTCGGGCCGGTGGCGGTGCTCCCAGAACGTGACCTTGTAGGAGGTGGGCATCAGGCGGCCACCTCGCAGGAGTCGAGCCACGCGTCCAGGTCGGCCCGGTCGATCCGGACCTGACCGTTGGGGAGCTTGATGAGGCGCGGGCCCTTGCCCCGGGCGCGCATCCGGTAGAAGGCGGCACGGGACATGCCGAGTTCGGCGAGGACGACGGGGAGCTTGAGCAGTTCGCGCTTGGGCATGGCGAATCTCCTGCGGTGGGTGCGGAGGGTTACGAGCCCTCTCGCGGTTGACGGCGGAGGGCGGAAGGCGTCAGGCGTGTCAGGGGAACTCGCTGACCTGCCGATACGGCCCCTGGCCGGACGTCAGGCGTTGTCAGGGCTGTCAGGGGTAGCCGGTTCTCCTGACGGCCCTGACATGCCCTGACTGCTCGTCTGGCGGTGTTTCTCCAGGCCAGGGGGTTGTCCTGACGTTCCTGACGGTTACGTGATCAGGCTCGTGTCCGCGGGGGTGCTCAGGAGCGGGTGGACACGGTAGGTGACGGCTTGAGGCCGGCCTCGCTGGCCGCCGGCGGGCGGCTGGTCGGTGCGGAGCCAGCCGTGCTGTTCGAGGAGCGCGAGCGCGGGTTCGACGTCGGGGACCTTCTTGAACCGCCGGGACGACGCGACGGCGTCGTGGGCCTTGATGTGGGTGCGGTGGGTGCCGTCCTTCTTCGGCCGCTGGAGCCACTGGAGGAGGGCGTGGGCGTCCTCGGTGGCGGGGGCGGCGGAGATGAGGTCGAAGACGGCGAGGGTGTGGGCGGTGTAGTACTCGGCGATCTCGGCGGCGCGGTCGACGGTGGCGGCCTCGACGGGCGCCCGCCAGTCGCCGGCGATGTGGTCGGCGAGGTGGAGGAGGACCGCAATCCGGGCGATGTGGCCGACGAGCTTCCCGGCCCAGTCCTTGATGTGGGCGAGCGGCTCGTCCGGGCGGAGCTGGACCTCGAACTTCTCCTGCAGCTTCTCGACGGCGAGGTCGGCGGCCTCGGTCATCGTCACGGTGACTGGCTCGTCCAGGGCCGTCAGGGTGCGCAGGAGGGCGGACAGCCGGACGTCGTAGGTGGTGGCGACGGCGTCCGGAACAGGGGTCGTACGGATCTTGCGGTAGCCGAGGTTGGAGGGCGGGAGGGAGTACAGGAAGCGGGCGAGCAAACCGCGGTCCCGGGCGCCAGGAGCGGCGCCGAGCTCTTGGAGGACGGCGGGCTGCGGGGTCACACCGATGGTGAGCGCGGGCTTGTCGACGGTGGGCTGCTCGCGGGTGATCCGGTCGGCCTGGAGCCGCTCGCCCTTGTGCGCCTGGAGGAAGACCCCGAGGTTGGGTTTGCTGCTGTAGCGGCCCACGATGCTGTCGAAGAGGTCGCCCTCGGGCGAGAGCGCGGCCAGGCAGCGGTGGACGCCGAGCTGGTGGGTGACGGTCTCGGGGGTGATGTCCCCAGAGAGGGTCAACCGCGGGCTCGGCGGGACGACGATCTCGTCGGCCAGCATCCGTGCGGCGGAGATCTCGGCCACCAGGTGCGCGCGGTCGAGGTCGGGGTTCTTGCGGGCCTTGGCCATGAGTGCCTCGACCTCGGCCAGTGCGGCGTCCTTGGCGGTCTCGGCCTCGATGATCCGGGCCCGGGCCTCGGCCCGCAGCTCGTCCTCGACCCGGTAGACGGGGCCGGTCAGGAACGCGAACACGTCGGACTTGCGGCTGGCGGGCGGCATCGCGCAGACCAGGTAGAGGTTCGACTGCTCGCGCCAGCCGGGCCGGATCTCCACGTTCACCCGGCCGCCGGCGGCGGTCGACAGCGCGGCCAGGGACATGGTGGCGGCCATGTCGGCCGGGGTCTGGGTGAACTCCGCCACCGCCTCCACGTACGCGCCCACCCAGCCCGGTAGGGCCTGCACCGGGAAGGTCGGCAGGGCGCCGTGGGAGCCGAGCGGCACCGGGTCGAGCCAGGTCTCGCCGGAGGCCAGGTCCGCGAGCGCGGTGAGGGCGGCGGTGCGGACGGCGTCCAGGTCGGCCTGGTCGTCGCCGGCCATGTGGGCGAGGCGGCTGGTGGCGGTGTTGATGTGGCGCCGCTCGGCGGCCACACGCACGACCTCGGCGTAGTAGTCGCCGTTGGCGGCGGTGGGGGTGGCCGCGATGCAGGTGTGCAGGTAGCCGGGGCCGCCGACGCGGACCAGGTCGCCCTGGGCGCGCAGGACACCGGCCAGCAGCACCGGGTCGACCGGCCGCTCGCCGTCGGCCATGCGGACGATGGCGCGCCAGATCGTCTCGTGCGCGGGGTGGTAGAACGCGCCCGGGTCACCGAGCTGGGTGGCCAGGGCCGGGATCTGGGCGGGGTCGAGCAGTGCGGCGCCGATGACGGCCTGCTCGGCGGCCTTCACCTCGGCGGGTTCGGGCCGGAACGGGATCACGTTCGGGGCGTACTCGCTCACCGCTCATCCTCCGTGGGGACCTGGTGGCGGTCCAGCCAGGCGAACGCGGGGGTGCTCTGGGCGCGGTTGTAGACCTCGATGGCCGCGTCGGGGACGCTGCCGGGGCGGACCCGGGGGCAGACGAGGCTGGCGTAGAGGCGAATGCCGTGGTGCACGCAGGCCTTGGCGGCGTCTCCGCGCCGGTCGAGGACGGTCACGGCGTCGCGCGGGCCCTCGCAGGGGCTGGCGTCGTCGAGGTGGGCAGCCTCGCAGCGGGGCTGCGGTGAAGTGCTGTTTCCGGGCATGCTGGAGTCCTCTGGTCTCTGAGAGGGGATCGGATCGGCCCCGCAGCAACCGCCCGTTACCCGGCAAGGTCGACGGTTGCTGCGGGGCTTCGTGCTGTGTCGGTCAGTTGTCCTCGGGGCCGCAGAGGCAGCTCTCGGGGGCGGGGGAGGTTTTGGCTCAGTCCTCGGTCGAGGTGAGCCCGTGGCGGCGCTCCCACTCGCGCCAGCAGCTGCGGACGAGGCCTCCTCGGGGCCGCCGGCACCCACGTCGCGCTCACCGCCGTGACCGCCCACCTGGCCGCCGAACACCCCCTCTGGAAGCGGTCCGGGAGGGCCGTCCGAGGCCTCCTCCAGGAGGCCGGTGTGGAGGTCCGTGGAGGGGTGCGCGTGGAGGGCGTCAGGGCCACCGCGCGGCGGGCGTCGGCGGGGGTCGGGGAGGTCGCCGCCGAGGTCTCGTCGCGGGCCTTGGCGGAGGCCTGATCGGGGGCCTCGACTTCGCCGGCTTCTCCAGCGAGACGCTGCACAACGCGCTTCAGGAGCCGCTCGACAAGGTCCGCTCCGGCCGGCTGGCGCCGGAGTCCATCACGGTCCGCCTGCTGCTGCCGGACACCACGGCGCCGATGGCCGTGCCGGTCCTGGTCGACGGCCTCCAGGACGAGGCCGCCCTCCGGCAGCGCGCCCGCAACATCGCCCTGACGAACGCCGGCGGGATCGCGCACTCGGTGGAGATGCTGGCTGAGTTGGGCCTGGTCCAGAAGGCGAGCGTCCAGGTCAAGGTGCACCGGGCGTCGAGCCTGTTCAAGCTGTACATCCTGAACCGGTCCGAGGCCTTCTTCGGCTTCTACCCGCTCCGCGAGCGCACCGTGTCGATCGACGACACCGCCCACACCTTCTACGACGTGACCGGCAAGGACACCACCCTGTTCCACCACGCCGCCGGCCCGGACGACGCCTCGCTCGGATCGCAGTACGTCCAGCAGGCCCAGATGTGGTTCGACAGCGTGTGGAGCACGATCGCCTACGAGCGGCAGCCATGACCGCCACCCCTCAGCAACTCGCCGACGTGCTGCGGCCGGTGAAGCACGTGCTCCTCGACTTCGACGGCCCGGTCTGCTCGGTCTTCGCCGGCCTCCCCGCTCCGGAGGTCGCGCGCCGACTCCGCGAGGGCCTGCTCGCCACCGGCGAGCAGGCCCCGGCCGGGGCGGAGGACGAGAGCGACCCGCTCGCCCTGCTCCGGCTGATCTCGGACGCCCGGCCCGACCTCACGGAGGCCACGGACGCCGCACTGGCCGCGCTGGAGACCACAGCTGTTCGGGTAGCCCGCCCGACCCCGGGCGGAGAATCGGTTCTGCGCGCTGCTGTCCGCTCCGGCCGACTGGTCTCCGTGGTCAGCAACAACGCGAGCGTGGCCATCGAGACCTACCTGACCGAGCACGGCCTCAGCGACTACGTGGCCGGCGTCTTCGGACGCGCCCCGGGCGACCCCTCGTCCATGAAGCCGAGCCCGCGCCTCCTGCTCGAAGCCATGGAGGCCGCGGGCACCGGGCCGGAGCGCTGCATCTTCATTGGCGATGCAGCCCGCGACGTCGAGGCCGGGGAGGCCGCCGACACACCGACGATTGGCTACGCCAACAAGCCGGGGAAGGCCGCCAAGCTGGCTGCCGCTGGCGCCGTGGTGATCGTGGACTCGATGGAGCTCATCGCCGACGGCCTGACTCGATGAACAGGTCCTGACCAGCCTGTTTGCTGTCGCCGACTGTCAAGGATGGGTTGCTCCTGGCCGGCCCGGCACGGCCCAGGGTCGGCGGGACCCATCGCCCAGGACTCATGTAGCCCGGCTCTGGATCGCACTGCAGGCAATCCGGCTGTGCTCTAGGCCCCTGGTGCTCGCGGCATGAGATTGCTGGTCGAGATTGCCCTTGCATCCGGCAAATGCCATGCAGGCAACGTGCACCGCGGCTAGCATCACTTGCTGTGCCCTGGGTAAACTTGCCAGAAGACTGCTTTTTGCATGGTCTCACCTCACGCTACATACACCCGTCCAAGCGTTGGTACTCCCAAGCCGGCGATCGCATCTACACATGGGACGGGGAGCATGGTGGCGAGGTAGAGGTCTTCGACAAGCGGGGCCGTCACCTTGGTGTAGCCCATCCGATCACAGGCGAGACGATCAAGCCCGCAGTAAGGGGAAGGAGGATCGATGTCTAAGGCTACGTTCGTTGAGGATGCACTTGCAGGCGTTGCAGGCGTTGACGAAATTGACTCTTATGTCGACGCTTGGCATGACGCTGATGCCAGCGATCTAGAGCTGCATGAATTTCTTGGCATGACGTGGGACGAGTATCGCCTCTGGGTCGAGAAGCCGAATACCTTGCGCTTCATCTTGTCGGCGCATCGGAACGGTCACACCGTCAGCGAGGAACTCATCAAGAGTCAGAGCGAACTTGCTCTTGCCGCACGTGCTGGGTCCGCCGACGAAGCTGAAAGCGTCCTTACTTGGCTCCGGAAAACTGGCCGTCTCTAAAAGCTGCCCAAAACCGGGCCAAGATTCTTGTTGACAAGTTTGGCCTTACCCCGCCGGTTGACATTAAGTCCCTTCTGTGTGGGCGGGCTCAGGTAGATTACGCTGACTGGTCTCACGATTGTGACGCTGTCACGGTTCTCGGTGAGGCTCCGCCGCGCGTCTTCGTCAGGAGTGACCTACCCCCGCTGCGCGAGCGATTTACGCTCGCCCACGAGTTGGCACACATTGAGCTCGCGTGGCACGTAGGTACGGTCAACTGCCACATCGACGCTGCCTCCATGGATGGTGAGTACTCGCTGGCCGCAGTCGCAGGGACGCAGGAGCGAGAGGCGAACGAGTTCGCTTCCCGGCTCCTCGCGCCCGATGAATGGCTATCCCCCCTGGTCAGGGGGCTGACATCCTTCGACCGGCCAGTCATGCAGACGGTGCTCGACACCCTCGCCACTGCCGAAATTTCGGCGCACGCCGGCCTAATCGCATTGTCTCGGCACCTCCTTCCGGGGCACGCGTTTTTTGTTGATCGGAGTTGCGCTATCAGCCGCGGCACTCCCTGGCCGGGAAGATTTCCCCTGAGTGGGTCGGAGGTCGAGCAATACCTAGAGCGGTCAGTAACTGTTGAGGAGTTTCCTCACCAGGGGCGCACGATTTACTGGGCCATAACCCCAGAGGCGGCGGGGCCTAAGCTCTTCGAGCAGAGGCATCCGGTCGACCCACGGTCGCCGTTCCAGGTTCTGGTCGCTTGCTGCGCCAGGGTGTTTGGCGAAGAATCTGCCAGGACTAAGGCGATGTCCATTAATGGCGTAGTGGGTGGAATGACGAACAACTCCGATCTAAATTGGCACGAAGAGGCCATTGTCGCCGTGGTCCGGAGTCGAATCGGGGAAAAAGAGAATCTGCGGGAAGTTCTCAATGATCACGAATTCCCGATCTATCTGAGCAAGCATGCGCAATCGATCGTTCAAAAGCGGTCAGAGGTATCCAAGTAAGTCAAGATAGACGGATCCATTAAGGTCGAGAGTGGCCCCATGGAGATTCTGGCTTCCACCCCATCTGCTGTGGACTCACGTACTGTGGAGCGGGCCCGGTCCTATGACCAGCTCCGCCTGGGTCGATGGCAGGTGAGACGGGGTTGCCCCACCGCCACACCCCATCGGCCGTTACTCGCTCGCGGAGTCCCCGCTCCTCCTGGCGTATGCTGCGCCCCCGCCGGAGGCATGTCGGCGAGGCATCGGGGACTCAGGTCATGCCTTGGGTCCATCCCACTCGGAGGGGCGGGCCGCAGCCAGGTGCTTGATGAAGGAGCGACGCTCGTATCAGCCCGTCCTATCCGGCCTGCATGCACCTGCCAGCAGGAGTCGTCGCGATCATGATCCGGACCGGTGGCGGACCAGATCTGACCTGTAATCAAGAGTTGCCTGGTCAGAACGCCCCTGGTCAGCGGCCTGTAAATCTGTCGCGCAAGCTACGCAGGTTCGAACCCTGCACCAGCCACAGGATAGAGAACAGCCCCTGATCTGCGGAAACGCAGATCAGGGGCTGTTTTGTCGTGCCCGAACGCCGGTCACGCCGGATGACTGTTCCGAGCGGTTTGCCTCACCTCGTCTTGCCCGAATTCCGGCCCGCACAAGAGGGTGCAGGCGGGTGCACTTATTGCACACTGCTTGCAATTACGATGATGAGGCAGCAGAGTGGGATGCCGGGGGTGGGAGTCCTTCGACCGAGCTGATCGTCTTCCCAACCGGCGCCCGCCGGGACAACGGCTCACCCCACCCCCCGCCAACAGCCCCTCCGGGCAGGACGACGGGCACGTCAAGGGCCCGTCAAAGCCGCTCGTGGCCGCGTCAGGGACGCGTAGGGGCCGGGGGAGGGCCGGGAACGCGGACCGCAGGATCGGAGCAACTACCGATCGCGGAGGTTCCGTCCGATGTCCAGCGCCACCACGACCCCGGCCGTCAGGGCCGATGAGCCGCCCGATACCGGCGCGGGCGACGAGCGGCACCGGCTCAGCGCGCTCGGCGGACTGGCGGCGCTCTCACTGGACGCGATGGCCTCGGTCGCGTACGGGCCGGAGTCGATCGTCCTGGTGCTGGCCGCTGCCGGCGGGTACGGGCTGGGCTTCACGCTGCCGGTCACCGCCGCGATCGCGGTGCTGCTGGCGGTGCTGGTGGCGTCCTACCGGCAGGTGATCGCGGCGTTCCCGGACGGCGGCGGCTCCTACGCCGTCGCCAAGGCGCACCTGGGCCGCCGGACGGCGCTGACCGCGGCCGCCTCGCTGGTGATCGACTACGTCCTGAACGTCGCCGTCTCGGTCACCGCCGGCGTGGCCGCGCTGACCTCGGCCGTGCCGGGCCTGTACGACCGGCGGGTCTGGCTGTGCCTGGGCGTGCTCGCGCTGGTCACCGCGGTGAACCTGCGCGGGATCGCCGAGTCGGCGCGCTGGTTCATGGCGCCGACGGCCGTGTTCGTCCTCGCCGTCATGGCGATCATCGTGGTCGGCCTGTTCCGGGACGCCCCGGTCAGCACCGCGGCCGCGGCCGGGCACGCCTCGGTGCTCGCCGAGAACGCCACCGCCGTCGGCGCGCTGCTGCTGCTCAAGGCCTTCGCGGCCGGCTGCTCCGCACTGACCGGCGTGGAGGCGGTGGCCAACGCCGTCCCCTCGTTCCGCACCCCGCGGGTCAGGCGCGCCCAGCACACCGAGGTCGCGCTCGGCGCCCTGCTCGGCGTGATGCTGATCGGGCTGGCCGTGCTGATCGGCCGCTTCCACCTCCAGCCCGTCGAGGGCGTCACCGTCCTCGCCCAGCTCGCCGACGCCTCGCTCGGCCACGGCATCGGCTTCTACGTCGTCCAGTTCGCCACCGTGGTCCTGCTCGGCCTGGCCGCCAACACCTCCTTCGGCGGCCTGCCGGTGCTGCTCGACCTGCTCGCCCGGGACAACCACCTCCCGCACGTGTTCGCGCTGCGCGCCGACCGTCAGGTGTACCGCTACGGTGTGCTGTTCCTGGCCGCGGTCTCGGCGGCGCTGCTGATCGGTTCGGGCGGGGACGTCAACAGCCTGGTGCCGCTGTTCTCGATCGGCGTGTTCGTCGGCTTCACCGTCTGCCAGGTCGGGATGGTCCGGCACTGGCTGCTGCACCGCCCGGCCGGCTGGCGGTGGAAGACCGCGCTGAACGGCTCCGGCGCGCTGCTCACCGGCGTCGCGGCGTTGGTCGTCACCGGCACCAAGTTCACCGAGGGCGCCTGGGGCATCGTGCTCGCCCTTCCCCTGCTGGTGGCGCTGTTCGAGGCGGTCCACCGCAGCTACGCGCGGATCGGCGAACGCCTGGAGCTGGGCCGCGTCCCCGGCCCGGTGACCAGACAGCGCAGCCTGGTCGTCGTCCCGGTCACCGCGATCACCCGGCTCACCCGGGACGGCCTGTCCGCCGCGCTCTCGCTCGGCGACGAGGTCATGGCGGTCACCGTGGTCCTCGAACCGGCCGCGGCCGAGGCACTGCGCCGCGACTGGGAGCTGTGGCAGCCGGGGGTACCGCTGGTGGAGATCCCGGACGACCACCGCCGGCTGGGGAGGCCGATCGCCGACTTCGTCAACGAGCTCGGGGCGGAGCACGCCTACGACCGGCTGACCGTGCTGATCCCCGAGGTGGAGCCCGCCCGCTGGTGGCAGCGGACGCTGCAGAACCGGCGCGGCGCCGTGATCGACCGCGCCCTGCGCCGGCACACCGACGCCGTGGTCTGCCGACTGCGGATGCGGATGTGACCAGCGGCGGAACCCGCGGAAGGCCCCGGACGGCACCCTGCCGTCCGGGGCCTTCCGCCGTTGCATCACCCCTGCGCGTCAAGGTCGCGTCAACGCGGCGCCATCACCCGTATGGAGGGCGTCAGGGCCCGATAACGCGCCCGTGACGGCTGGTTTGCTGCATCTGCCGGCCGTCCGCCGGCGCCGCGCGAGCCCCTCGGCTCCGGTCGCGGCATCTCCCGAACCACGCTGGTGGAGCCCATGTCCGATCTCATCTACGTCGGTGTCACGGTCGCCGTGTTCGCCGTCATCGCCCTGATCGCGCGGGGGGTGGAGAAGCTGTGAGTGAGCGCAGTGAACGAACCATCGAGGGGCGCGTGTTGCGCGAAGCGCCCGGCGAGCGCAGCGAGGTGGGCGCATGAGCGCCGAGAACGTCGCTGGTCTGATCGTGGCCGTCGCCCTCGTCGGCTATCTCGTCGTGGCGCTGATCTTCCCGGAGAAGTTCTGACATGGGATCCACTCTCGCGGGCTGGATGCAGGCCCTCGCCCTCGTCGGCGCGCTGGCCCTGTGCTACCGCCCGCTCGGCGACTACATCGCCAAGCTCCTCACCACCTCCAAGCACCTCAGAGTCGAGCGCGGCATCTACAAGGTGATCGGCGTCGACGGTGACGCCGATCAGCGCTGGCCGGTGTACCTGCGCTCGGTGCTGGCCTTCTCGGCCGTCTCCGTGCTCTTCCTCTACGGCCTGATCCGCCTGCAGGGCTACCTGCTGCTGAACCTGGGCGTTCCGCAGATGGCGGGCCACCAGGCCTGGAACACCGCGATCTCGTTCGTCGCCAACACCAACTGGCAGTCGTACGCGGGCGAGCAGGCGATGGGCCACCTGGCGCAGATGGCCGGTCTGGCGGTGCAGAACTTCGTCTCCGCGGCCGTCGGCATCGCCGTCGTCGCCGCGCTGATCCGGGGCTTCACCCGCAACAGGACCGACCGGGTCGGCAACTTCTGGGTGGACCTCGTCCGGATCAACCTGCGGCTGCTGCTGCCGATCTCGATCGTGTTCGCCCTCGTCCTGGCCGCCACCGGCGTGATCCAGAACTTCCACGGCTTCCACGAGGTGACCAACCTCGCGGGTGACGTCCAGAAGATCCCGGGCGGCCCGGTGGCCTCCCAGGAGGTCATCAAGCTGCTCGGCACCAACGGCGGCGGCTTCTTCAACGCCAACTCGGCGCACCCCTTCGAGAACCCGAACGGCTTCTCCAACCTGGTCGAGGTCTTCCTGCTGCTGGTGATCCCGTTCGCCCTGCCCCGGACCTTCGGCCGGATGGTCGGCGACAACCGTCAGGGCTACGCGATCGTCGCCGTGATGGGCCTGTTCTGGATCGCCTCGACCGCGCTGATCACCCTCGCCGAGGCCCAGCACTCCGGCAGTGCGCTGCAGGCGGCCGGCGGGGCGATGGAGGGCAAGGAACAGCGCTTCGGCATTGCGGCTTCCGGTCTCTTCGCCGCTTCGACCACGCTGACCTCGACCGGTGCGGTGAACTCCTTCCACGACTCGTTCACGCCGCTCGGCGGCGGGCTGACGGTCTTCAACATGATGCTGGGCGAGATCGCGCCCGGCGGCACCGGCTCCGGCCTGTACGGCATGCTCGTGCTGGCGATCGTCGCGGTGTTCGTCGCCGGTCTGATGGTCGGCCGCACCCCCGAGTACCTGGGCAAGAAGCTCGGCGGCCGGGAGATGAAGTTCGCCTCCCTCTACATCCTCACCACGCCGACCATCGTGCTGGTGGGCACCGGTGTGGCGATGGCCCTGCCGGGCGAGCGGGCCGGGATGCTCAACTCGGGCGCCCACGGCTTCTCGGAGGTGCTGTACGCGTTCACCTCCGCCGCCAACAACAACGGCTCGGCCTTCGGCGGCATCACCGTCAACACCGACTGGTACGACACCGCGCTCGGCCTGGCGATGATCTTCGGCCGTCTGCTGCCGATCGTCTTCGTCCTGGCGCTGGCCGGCTCGCTCGCCCAGCAGCAGCCCGTCCCGGCCACTCCGGGCACCCTGCCCACCCACAAGCCGCTGTTCGTGGGCCTGCTGTCGGGCGTGATCCTGATCGTCGTCGGCCTCACCTACTTCCCGGCCCTGGCCCTCGGGCCGCTCGCGGAAGGTCTCACCTCCTGATGTCCACCCCAACGCTCAACCCCGCTCCGGCCGACACGGCCGAGCCCGCCGCGCCGCACAGAGTGTCGAGCGGCCTCCTCGACCCGAAGCTGATCGTCGCGTCCCTGCCGGACGCGGTGAAGAAGCTCGACCCCCGGGTGATGGTCAAGAACCCGGTGATGTTCGTGGTCGAGGTGGGATCGGTGGTCACCACGATCTCCGCGATAGCCGACCCGTCCGTGTTCGCCTGGGCCATCACCGTGTGGCTCTGGCTCACCACGATCTTCGCCAACCTGGCCGAGGCCGTCGCCGAGGGCCGCGGCAAGGCCCAGGCCGACACCCTGCGCAAGACCAAGACCGAGAGCGTCGCCCGCCGGCTGACGAACTGGCCGGCCACGCAGGACGAGGAGGAGGTCCCGGGCACCGCCCTGCGCCTCGGCGACCACGTGGTGGTCGAGGCCGGACAGGTCATCCCGGGTGACGGTGACGTCGTCGAGGGTGTCGCGTCGGTGGACGAGTCGGCGATCACCGGGGAGTCCGCGCCGGTCATCCGCGAGTCCGGCGGCGACCGCTCCGCGGTGACCGGCGGCACCAAGGTGCTGTCCGACCGCATCGTGGTGAAGATCGCCTCGGAGCCCGGCAAGTCCTTCATCGACCGGATGATCGCCCTGGTCGAGGGCGCCGCCCGGCAGAAGACGCCGAACGAGATCGCGCTCAACATCCTGCTGGCCTCGCTGACCATCGTCTTCCTGGTCGCCGTGGTGACCCTGCAGCCGATGGCCACCTACGCGGGCGCCCCGCAGTCGATGATCGTGCTGGTCGCCCTGATCGTGGCGCTCATCCCGACCACCATCGGCGCGCTGCTCTCCGCGATCGGCATCGCCGGCATGGACCGTCTGGTGCAGCGCAACGTGCTGGCGATGTCCGGCCGCGCCGTCGAGGCCGCCGGCGACGTCAACACCCTGCTGCTCGACAAGACCGGCACCATCACCCTGGGCAACCGCCAGGCCGCCGAGTTCCTGCCCGCCCCGGGCGTGTCCACCGGCGAACTGGCCGGCGCCGCGCAGTTGTCCTCGCTGGCGGACGAGACCCCGGAGGGCCGCTCGATCGTGGTCCTCGCCAAGACCGAGTACGGTCTGCGGGCCCGCGCCCAGGGCGAGTTGACGCACGCCACCTGGGTGCCGTTCACCGCCCAGACCCGCATGTCGGGCGTGGACCTCGACGAGACCGACGGAGTCCACCAGGTCCGCAAGGGCGCGGCCGGCGCGGTCACCAACTGGGTCGTCGAGAACGGCGGTTCGGTCGGCGACGAGGTCTCCGCCCTGGTCGACGGCATCTCAGCCGCCGGCGGCACCCCGCTCGTGGTCGCGACCAGGATCGGTGACGAGCCCGCCCGCGTCCTGGGTGTCATCCACCTCAAGGACGTGGTCAAGGAGGGCATGCGGGAGCGCTTCGACGAGCTCCGCCGGATGGGCATCAAGACCATCATGATCACGGGCGACAACCCGCTGACCGCCAAGGCGATCGCGGAGGAGGCCGGCGTGGACGACTTCCTCGCCGAGGCCACGCCCGAGGACAAGATGGCCCTGATCAAGAAGGAGCAGGAGGGCGGCAAGCTGGTCGCGATGACCGGCGACGGCACCAACGACGCCCCCGCGCTCGCCCAGGCCGACGTCGGCGTCGCGATGAACACCGGGACCATGGCGGCCAAGGAGGCCGGCAACATGGTCGACCTCGACTCCAACCCGACCAAGCTGATCGAGATCGTGGAGATCGGCAAGCAGCTGCTGATCACCCGCGGCGCGCTGACCACCTTCTCGATCGCCAACGACGTGGCCAAGTACTTCGCGATCATCCCCGCGATGTTCGCCGGGGTCTACCCGGGCCTGAGCCACCTCAACATCATGGGCCTGCACAGCCCCCAGTCCGCGATCACCTCGGCGATCATCTTCAACGCCCTGGTCATCATCGGCCTGATCCCGCTCGCCCTGCGCGGCGTGAAGTACCGCCCGTCCGACGCCAGTTCCCTGCTGCGCCGCAACATCGGGATCTACGGCTTCGGCGGTCTGGTGGTGCCGTTCGTCGGCATCAAGCTGATCGACCTGATCGTCCAGTTCATCCCCGGCCTGAACTGACGCAGGGAAAGGAGAGAAACACCATGTCCAAGCCCCTGCCGACCGCCGTCCGCACCCACTTCACCGCGCTGCGCGTGCTGTTGGTGCTCACGGTGATCCTCGGAGTCGCCTACCCGCTGCTCGTCACCGGGATCTCCCAGGTCGCCTTCGGCGACAAGGCCAACGGCTCGATCGTGAAGGCCGACGGCAAGGAGATCGGGTCCAGCCTGATCGGCCAGAACTTCAACCTGCCGAAGAAGAACCCGGACGACCCGAAGGAGGAGGCCCAGCCGGACCCGAAGTGGTTCCAGCCCCGCCCCTCCGCCGCCGGGACCGGCTACGACGGATCCTCGTCGGGTGCCTCCAACCAGGGCCCGAACAGCGACGACCTGCTGAAGGCCGTCAACGACCGCCGCGCCGCCGTCGCCGCGTTCGACGGCGTCGACCCGGCGCGCGTCCCGGCCGACGCGCTGACCGCCTCCGGTTCCGGCCTCGACCCGGACATCTCGGCGGCCTACGCCAAGGAGCAGGTCGACCGGGTCGCCAAGGAGCGCGGCCTGCCCGTCGAGAAGGTGGCCGCGCTGGTCGACGCGCACACCGAGAGCCGTTCGCTCGGCTTCCTCGGCAACGAGGTGGTCAACGTCGTGCTGCTCAACCGGGCGCTCAGCGAGCAGAAGTGACACCGCCCCACACGAGCGGGTGACCGGGCCGGCCCGGGCACGGGAGGACGCCTCCCGCGCCCGGGCCGGCCGACCCGTGTCCGCAGACGTCCGCCACCTCCGATCCGATGGAAAGAGCAGTGCCCATGGCCCGCGACCTCACCCCCGGCTCCGGCGTCCGCCGCGGCCGGCTGAGGGTGTACCTCGGCTCCGCGCCGGGGGTCGGCAAGACCTACCGGATGCTGGACGAGGCCCGGCGCAGACGGGACCGCGGGTCCGACGTCGTGGTCGGGTACATCGAGTGCCACGGCAGACGCCACACCGAGGGCATGCTCGCGGGCCTGGAGGTCCTGCCGAGGGTCCACCGCTCCTACCGGGACGCCGAGTTCGAGGAGATGGACCTCGACGCCGCGCTCGCCCGCCGCCCGTCCGTCGTCCTGGTCGACGAGCTGGCGCACACCAACATCCCCGGCGGCCGGCACGCCAAGCGCTGGCAGGACGTCGAGGAACTGCTCGCCGCCGGGATCGACGTCATCACCACGGTGAACATCCAGCACCTGGAATCGCTGAACGACGTCGTCCGGAAGATCACCGGCATCCCGCAGCGCGAGACCGTCCCGGACGAGGTGGTCCGCCGGGCCGACCAGATCGAGCTCGTCGACATGGCCCCGCAGGCCCTGCGCCGCCGGATGGCCCACGGCAACGTCTACAAGGCGGAGAAGGTGGACGCCGCACTCTCGAACTACTTCCGGGTCGGCAACCTCACCGCCCTGCGCGAACTCGCCCTGCTGTGGGTCGCCGGGCGGGTGGACGAGGGACTGCGCGACTACCGGGCCAGCCACAACATCGACCGGGTCTGGGAGACCCGCGAACGCGTCGTGGTCGCCCTCACCGGCGGCCCCGAGGGCGAGACCCTGATCCGCCGCGCCGCCCGGATCGCCGACCGGACGGCCGGCGGCGACCTGCTGGCCGTCCACGTCACCCGCAGCGACGGCCTGGCCGGCGCCTCCTCCGGCGCGCTCGCCCAGCAGCGACAGCTGGTCGAGGACCTCGGCGGCAGCTACCACGTGGTCGTCGGCGACGACATCCCCACCGCGCTGCTCGCCTTCGCCCGCGCCCACGACGCCACCCAGCTGGTCCTCGGCACCAGCCGCCGCGGCCGGATCAACCGCTTCCTCACCGGCCCCGGCATCGGCGAGACCACCGTGGACGCCTCCGAGGACATCGACGTCCACATGGTCACCCACGAGTTCACCGGCCGCGGCCGGCTGCCCTCGCTCGGCCGCCGCCACTCCAGGCGCCGCACCGTCGTCGGCTACGCGGCCGGCTTCGTCCTGCCCTGGCTGCTCACCGCCCTGCTCTCCCAGGCGCACCACCGGATCAACCTCACCACCGACGCGCTGATCTTCCAGCTCGGCGTGGTCATCGTGGCCCTGCTCGGCGGCGCCGTGTCCGCCCTGGTGGCCGCGCTCTTCGCCTCGGTGCTGCTGAACTACTACTTCATCCCGCCGATCCACAGCCTGACCATCGGCGAGACCAACAACATCGTGGCCCTGGTGGTCTTCGCCGCCATCGCGCTCACCGTCTCCACCGTCGTCGACCACGCCGGCCGGCTCACCGCCCGGGCCGCCCGGGCCACCGCCGAGGCCGAGACCCTCTCCACCCTGGCGGGCAGCGTGCTGCGCGGTGCCGACGCGCTGCCCGCCCTGCTGGAGAAGTCCCGGACGGCCTTCGGCATGCGGGCCGTCGCCCTGCTCTCCCGGGCCGACGGCGAGGTGCTCGCGCACTGCACGGACGAGCACCCGGACGACGGCGACGGCCCGCACGAGACCACCGAGGTCCCGGTCGGCCCGGACGCCGTCCTGGTCCTCACCGGCCGCCGGCTGCCCGCGGCCGACCAGCGGGTGCTCACCGCCTTCGCCGCGCACGTCGCCGCCGCCCTGGAACGGGACCGGCTCGCCGTCGTCGCCGCCGAGGTGGAACCGATCAAGGCCGCCGACCGGATGCGCACCGCCCTGCTCGCCGCCGTCAGCCACGACCTGCGCACCCCGCTCGCCGCCGCCCGCGCCTCGGTCGGCTCGCTGCGCAGCCCCGACGTCGAGTTCTCGCCCGAGGACCAGGCCGAACTGCTCGCCACCGCCGACGAGTCGCTGGTCAAGCTCACCCGTCTGGTCGACAACCTGCTCGACATGAGCCGCCTCCAGGCCGGCGCGCTCACCCTCCACCTCACCGAGACCCACCTCGACGAGGTCCTGCCCCGGGCGCTCGACAGCCTCACCGACCCGTACGCGCCGATCCAGCCGCTCGACCTCGACACCGCCCCGGCGGTGCTCGCCGACCCGCCCCTGCTGGAACGCGTGCTCGCCAACGTGATCACCAACGCGCTGCGCCACAACGCCCCCGGCGCGCCCGTCCTGGTCACCGCCAGCCACCACGCCGACCAGGTCGAGGTCCGGGTGATCGACCGCGGCCCCGGCATCGCCCCCGAGGACCGCGACCGGGTCTTCCTGCCCTTCCAGCGCCTCGGCGACACCGACAACACCACCGGCGTCGGCCTCGGCCTCGCCCTCTCCCGCGGCCTCGCCGAGGCCATGGGCGGCAGCCTGGAGGTCGAGGACACCCCCGGCGGCGGCACCACCATGCTGCTCACCCTGCCCGCCGCCACGGCGCACCCCGCCCCCGAGCCCGTCGCAGCTGAGCCCATCACCCCCGAGCCCATCACCCCCGAGCCCGTCGGCCCCGAGGAGGAGGCGCCGCATGAGTGAGATCCTGATCGTCGACGACGAACCGGCCCTGCTGCGCACCTTGAGGATCAACCTCAGCGCCCGGCAGTACGCCGTCCGCACCGCGGCCAGCGGCGGCGAGGCGCTCGACCGCGCCGCGCACTCGCTCCCGGACGCCGTCCTGCTCGACCTCGGCCTGCCCGACCTCGACGGGATGGACGTGCTGCGCGGCCTGCGCACCCACAGCGCGATGCCGATCATCGTGCTCTCCGGCCGGAGCGACGCCGCGGACAAGGTCGGCGCCCTCGACGCGGGCGCCGACGACTACCTGACCAAGCCGTTCCTGATGGACGAACTGCTGGCCCGGTTACGCGCGGTGCTGCGCCGGCCGCTGGGCGGCGTCCAGCCGGTCCGGCCGGTGATCGGCGACCACACCGTGGACCTCGCGGCCACCACGGTGAACGGGCCCGACGGCACGGTGCGGCTCACCCCGACCGAGTGGCGGATCCTCGCCCTGCTGCTCGCCAACCCCGGCCGGCTGGTGCCCGGCCGGCAGATCCTGCGCGAGGTGTGGGGCCCGGCGCAGGAGGGGCGCGGCAACTACCTGCGGGTCTACCTCGCCGGGCTGCGCCGCAAGCTGGAGCGGGACCCGGCCCGGCCGCGGCACCTGATCACCGAGCCGGGCATCGGGTACCGGTACGTGCCGTAGCGCGGGTGGGCGAGGGGGAGAGGGAGGGGGAGGGAAGAGCAGGCCCGGTCGTCAAGGGGGCATCAAGAGTCCGCCGCGTGCCGACAGGAGGGCGTCAAGGCGGGCCGGCGGTGGTGCTCCGTGGGCGTAGCGTCGGTACCGAACCGAGCGGGCCCAGCTCCGTGTGGGGAAGCCCGGGGCCGCTCACACCGCCGTCGAACGACGGCCGGCAGGTGGGGGAGGGGCGCGCGACAACCCGTCGCGCGCCCCTTGGTGTTCGCGCAGGAACCCGTACGTCGGAACCCGTACGTCGGCCCCGCAGCCCGGACCCCGCAGCCCGGACCCCGGCCGTCGCTCAGCCCTCGGCGCTCCCGGACTGCCGGGGCAGCGCCAGCGCCACGGTGTCCGCGAACTCCCGTACCGCGCTGGTCCGGCTGACCACCCGGCCGCTGTGCACCACCAGCCGGCTGTGCCCGCCGGAGAGCGCCCCGGCCAGGCTGTCCCCGCGCACCGCCAGCAGCTCCGCGGGGAACCCGGCGTCCACCCGGACCGGTGCCAGCCCGAGCGCCGCCCGGGCCTGGTTCGCCACCGCGTCGTACGCCGCCTCCGGCGCCAGCTCCCCGCTCGCCGCGAGCAGATAGGCGCACGCGAGCGGATCCGCCCGGCCGACCGGGTTGGACGGGTCGCGCAGGGCCCCGCTGCCCGCCGCCAGCGGCACCCGGGCCGCCGCCAACTCCCGCAGCAGGCCCGGCCGCAGGCCGGAAGGCCGGCCCTCCAGGCCGGTGCAGCCGCCGTTCTGCGGCAGGCAGACCACCCGCACCCCGCTGGTCGCCAGCACCGTCGACGCGCCGCGCGGCAGCGCACCGCACGGCCCGAGCGTCACCCGTGGCCTCAGCGGTGCCAAGGCGCCCGCCAGCCGGGCGAGTTGGGCCGCATCGGCGGCCGTGGTGTGCAGGTCCACCGGGCAGTCGGCCTCCCGGGCGGCCTCCAGCAGCAGCTCCACGTAGCCGGCCGGGTCCGGGTCCAGCTCCGGGCAGCCGCCGGCCGCCGTGGCGCCCAGCTTGAGCGCCTCGCGCAGCTGCGCCCGGCCGTCCGCACCGGCCCGCCCGGTGAGCAGCCGGGGCATCGCGACCGCCTGCAGGTCGGCCAGCCCGCGCAGTGCCTGGCGGGCGGTGAGCACCGCCTCCAGCGGGCGCAGCCCGTGCACGTCGCCGATCCGGACGTGGGTGCGCTGGGCGGTGGCGCCGTAGCCCAGCGAGGTGAGCGCGGCCTCGGTGACCCGGCGGGTGAGGTCGGTCTGGGTGTCCGGCGGCGGGGCGGGCAGGGCGGCGGAGAAGGCCGCGTCGTAGTGGGCGTGCGCCTCGGCGGGGGCCGGGAGCAGCAGGTAGCCCTTGAGGTCGATCCGGGCGCCGGTGGTCACGGTGGGCGCGCCGGGCAGGGCGGGCAGCGGGCCGAGGCTGCCGACGGTGCCGACGGCCTGGATCCGGTCGCCGCTGATCCGGACGTCCACCACTCGCCCGTCGGCCAACCGGGCGCCGGTGAGCAGCAGGACCGGGCCGTGCCCGAGGGGGTTGGCCGCCGGGCCGGGCCCGTGGTGCGGCCCGTCGGCGGCTGCGCTGTCCATCGCCGGCTCCTTCTCGCGCCGGACCGTGCGGTCGGCCAGTCGATCCCGATCAATGAGCGTCGAGCCTATGGCGCGCGGGGGCGGGGTGCCGGGAGGCGGGCAATAGTCGTATCGGGTCGGGCCGCGCGCCTCGGAGGCCGATCGAACGACCTGCCTTGGATCGCTCGTCCGTGCACCTCGCCCACCTGCGGTCTTCGCCGCGGGATACGGATTTCACCTCCGGGCGCGAAACGTGTAATCTCTTCCTCGTTCGCCCCTATAGCTCAGTCGGTAGAGCGTCTCCATGGTAAGGAGAAGGTCTGCGGTTCGATTCCGCATGGGGGCTCTGGTGAGAAGCAGTCAGTTTCGGCTGTGCTGCGGATCACTGTGGCGGTGTAGCTCAGTTGGTAGAGCAAGCGGCTCATAATCGCTGTGTCACCGGTTCAAGTCCGGTCACCGCTACCCCGCGTAGTCGGTCGGGAGATCGCACTCCCGGTCGGCTACTCTTGTTGTGTTCTTATTCGTTGTCCAAGGAAGGCACTCCCGTGGCTGCCACCGACGTCCGCCCGAAGATCACGCTGGCCTGCGTGGAGTGCAAGGAGCGGAACTACATCACCAAGAAGAACCGGCGTAACGACCCGGACCGTCTTGAGATGAAGAAGCACTGCCCCCGCTGCAACTCGCACACCGCGCACCGCGAGACCCGCTGACCTCGTCGTAGGGCATCGGGCCTGTGTGAATTCAGGTCTTCGACTCCGGGCCGCATCCCTCACGGGGGGTGCGGCCCGGAGTCTTTTCCGTATCCGTCCGCTTCGTTTCCACCCGTGATCCCAGGAGCTGCCATGGCGCTCGACCCCTCCTTCATCGGGCGTAGCTACCCGCCCACCGAGCCGTACGAGGTCGGCCGGGAGAAGATCCGCGAGTTCGCGATCGCGATCGGTGACGCCAACCCGGCGTACACCGACGCGGAGGCGGCGAAGGCGCTGGGCCACCCGGACGTGATCGCCCCGCCGACCTTCCCGTTCGTGATCACCTACCGTGCGGCCGGCCAGGTCGTCGAGGACCCGGAGCTGGGCCTGGACTTCACCCGGGTGGTGCACGGCGACCAGAAGTTCGCCTACACCCGCCCGGTGCGGGCCGGGGACCGGCTGTCGGTCGAGGTGACCATCGACAACATCAAGTCGCTCGCGGGCAACGACGTGCTCACCGTGCGCGGCGAGGTGACGGACGCGACCGGCGAGCACGTGGTGACGTCGGTCATGACCCTGGTGGCCCGGGCCGCCGACGAGGCGGGGGAGTGAGCGCGATGGCGATCAGCTACGACGAGGTCGAGGTCGGCACCGAGCTGCCGGCGCAGACGTTCCCGGTGACCCGCGACACGCTGGTGCGCTACGCGGGCGCCTCGGGCGACTTCAACCCGATCCACTGGAACGAGAAGTTCGCCCTGGAGGTCGGCCTGCCCGACGTCATCGCGCACGGCATGTTCACCATGGCCGAGGCGATCCGGGTGGTCACCGACTGGGTCGGCGACCCGGCCGCGGTGGTCGAGTACGGCGTGCGGTTCACCCGTCCGGTGCCGGTGCCCAACGACGGGGTCGGCGCGGTGGTCGAGGTCTCGGCCAAGGTCGCCAAGAAGCTGGACGACCGCAAGGTGCAGGTCGACCTGCTGGCCACCACGGGCGGGCAGAAGGTCCTCGGGATGTCCAAGGCGGTCGTCCGGCTGGTCTGAGGGCCGGCCGGTCCGGGGCTGCGGGCCGGTCGGGCGTTCGCTCGACCGGCCGGGCCGCACCCGGGGGCCGTCCGGCGGAACCCCGGCCGCGGTCGCGGGTCTTGCGAAGATAGTGATTGGCCACTAACTTTGAATGCATGGCGAGGTCGAGCATGAGGATGAGTGCGGACGATCGGCGCGAGAGCGTCGTCCGTGCCGCGATGATCGAGTTCGCCCGCGGTGGCTACCGGGGCACCTCCACCGAGGCGATCGCCCGCCGGGTGGGCGTCTCGCAGCCGTACCTGTTCCGGCTGTTCCCGGGCAAGCAGGCCATCTTCGAGGCGGCCGCCGAGCGCTGCGTGGAGGAGACCTGGCGGGTCTTCGACGAGGCCTCGGCCGGTCTGACCGGCGAGGCGGCCGTCGAGGCGATGTCCGGGGCGTACCTGGGGCTGGTCGAGGACCGTGACCAGCTCATGATGCAGATGCAGCTCTACGTCTCGGTGTTCGCTGCCAGGGCGTCCGGCGAGGAGGAGCTCGGGGAGAGCGCCCGGCGGCTCTGGGAGGGCCTGTTCGAGCGGGTCAGGATCCGGATCGGCGGCGACATGGGGGACACCACGCAGTTCTTCGCGCACGGGATGCTGATCAACACCCTGGTGGCCCTGGGCTTCCCGCCGGACCACCGGATCTGGACCGGCTTCGACGACAAGTGCGACAAGGCCGAGTAGGCGGGCCGCACGGTGGCACCCGTGCGGCCCCTTTTCGGCCCCTGAAAGTTATTGAGCGATAACTACCTGAGACTCCTGGAACGCCCGAGAGGAACCTGGGGGAAGTCATGACGGAGAAACCGGTCCTCGGCAGGACCGCGATCTGGACCCTGGTGATCGTCAGCGCGGCCGGCTTCATGGCCGCCCTGGACAACCTGGTGGTCACCACCGCACTGCCGTCGATCCGCGAGGAACTCGGCGGCGGTCTGTCCGACCTCGAATGGACGGTCAGCGCCTACACCCTGAGCTTCGCCGTGCTGCTGATGTTCGGCGCCGCCCTCGGCGACCGCTTCGGCCGCCGGAGGATCTTCCTGGTCGGCCTGGCGATCTTCACGGCCGGTTCCGCCGGGGCCGCCCTCTCCCCGGAGATCGGCGAGCTGATCGCCGCCCGGGCGGTCCAGGGCGTCGGAGCCGCGGTGATGATGCCGCTCACCCTCACCCTGCTCACCGCGGCCGTGCCCGAGGCCAAGCGGGGGCTGGCCTTCGGCATCTGGTCGGGCGTCAGCGGCCTCGCGGTCGCCGCCGGACCGCTGATCGGCGGCTCGCTGACCGAGCACTTCTCCTGGCAGTGGATCTTCTGGGTGAACGTCCCGGTCGGCCTCGTCCTGCTGCCGCTGGCCTTCCGCCGGCTCGGCGAGAGCCACGGCGCGGACCGGGCCCTGGACGTGCCCGGAACGGCGCTGGTCAGCCTGGGGATGTTCGGGGTGGTGCTCGGCCTGATCCGCGGCAACCCGGACGGCTGGACCAGCCCGCTGGTCCTCGGCGCCCTGATCGGCGGAGTCGTGCTGCTGGCCGCCTTCGTCCGGT
Organism: Kitasatospora sp. NPDC038210; assembly: GCF_055600605.1. Taxonomy (NCBI): domain Bacteria; kingdom Bacillati; phylum Actinomycetota; class Actinomycetes; order Kitasatosporales; family Streptomycetaceae; genus Kitasatospora; species Kitasatospora sp. NPDC038210. The sequence continues at coordinate 327,092 of NZ_JBVJYK010000003.1, forward strand.
ACGAGCAGCGCGTGGCCGCCCACCCGATGCTGCCGATGCGGCTCTTCCGCAGCCGCACCTTCTCGGCCGTCAACGCCGCCAGCCTGCTGATGTACCTCGGGATGTTCGGCTCGATCTTCCTGATCAGCCAGTACCTCCAGGGGGTCGGCGGCTACAGCCCGCAGGAGGCCGGTATCCGCATGCTGCCCTGGACGGCGATGCCGCTGCTGGTCTCGCCGATCGCGGGCATCGTCTCCGACCGGATCGGCGGCCGGCCGATCGTGGTGGCCGGGCTGGCGCTCCAGGCGATCGGCCTCGCGCTGTTCGGCCTCGTCGCGGACGGCGGCGGCTTCGACTACGCCGCGCAGGTCCCGGTCATCGTGATCTGCGGGATCGGGATGTCGCTGTACTTCGGCCCGACCGCCCAGCTGGTGATGGCGAGCGTCCGGCCGAAGGAGCAGGGCATCGCCTCCGGTGCCAACAACGCGCTGCGCGAGGTCGGCGGGGCGCTCGGGGTCGCCGTGCTCTCGGCGGTCTTCTCGGCGCAGGGCGGCTACGAGTCGGCCCGGTCCTTCGCGGACGGGCTGGTGCCCGCCCTGTACGTCGGCGCGTTGGCCGTCGGGGCCGGGGCGTTCGCCGCGGTGCTCATCCCGCGCCGGCGCGGGGCCGGGGCCGCGGTCGCGGGCCGGGCCGCCGACGGGCAGCCGGCGGCGGACCGGGCCGGTGCGGCCCGGGTCTGAGCCGGTGGCGGACCCGCACCGGACCGGGGCGGGGGAAGGGCGGCCGGGGGGCCGCCCTTCCCCCCGTACGCTGGTGGGCGTGCTGGTAGAAAACGACGCCCCCCTCGCCCCGCTGACCACGCTCCGGCTCGGCGGCCCGGCCCGCCGCCTGGTGACCGCCCACACCGACGGCGAGGTGATCGCCGCCGTCCGCGAGGCCGACGCGGCCGGTGAGCCGCTGCTGGTCCTCGGCGGCGGCTCCAACCTGGTGATCGGCGACGCCGGCTTCCCCGGCACCGTGCTGCGGATCGCCACCGCCGGTTTCGCCCTGGACGGCACCGTGCTGGAGCTGGCCGCCGGCGAGGTGTGGTCGGAGGCGGTCGCCCGGGCGGTGCGCGAGCACGGCCTGGCCGGCATCGAGTTCCTGGCCGGCATCCCCGGCTCGGCCGGCGCCACCCCGGTGCAGAACGTCGGCGCGTACGGCCAGGAGGTCGCCCAGACGATCACCGAGGTGGTCGTCTACGACCGCACCGCCGACGAGGTGGTCACGCTCTCGAACGCCGAGTGCGCGTTCTCCTACCGGCACAGCCGGTTCAAGGCCGAGCCGGACCGCTACGTGGTGCTGCGGGTCCGGTTCGCCCTGGCGGACCACGCCGGCCTCTCCAGTCCGGTCAAGTACGCCGAGGTGGCCAAGCACTTCGGGGTCGGACAGGACGAGCGGGTGCCGCTGGCCGAGGCCTTCGAGGCGGTGCTGGGGCTGCGGGCCGGCAAGGGCATGGTGCTGGACCCGGCCGACCACGACACCTGGTCGGCGGGCTCCTTCTTCACCAACCCGGTCCTCACGGCCGCGCAGTACGAGTCCTTCCGGACCCGCCCGGGCACCGAGAACGCCCCCGCCTACCCGGCCCCGGAGGGCTGCACCAAGACCTCGGCGGCCTGGCTGATCGACAAGGCCGGCTTCGGCAAGGGCTACGGCAGCGGCCCGGCGACCCTCTCCACCAAGCACACCCTGGCGCTCACGAACCGCGGCTCGGCCACCGCCGAGGACCTGCTGGCCCTGGCCCGGGAGATCCGGGACGGGGTCCGCGAGGCCTTCGGGGTGGAGCTGGTGAACGAGCCGGTGATGGTGGGCGTCGCGCTCTAGCGCGGCGCCCCGGCTGGGCTGCGCTGCGCGGCGTGCTCCGCCGGCGCGCGCCTAGGGTGCCGCAGCGGCGGTGACGGGCGTGCCCGCGGGGGCGTGCCCGTTCGCCAGCCAGGCGTCGATGTCCGCCAGCAGCTCCTTGCGGACGGCCTCCGGCGCGACCGAGCCGCGCACCGACTGCCGTGCCAGCTCGGCGAGTTCGGCGTCGTCGAAGCCCAGGACGTCCCGGGCCAGGTCGTACTGGGCGGCCAGTCGGCTGCCGAACAGCAGCGGGTCGTCCGCGCCCAGCGCCAGCGGCACCCCGGCGTCGAAGAGCTTGCGCAGCGGGACCTCCTCGGGGCTCTCGTAGACGCCGAGCGAGACGTTGGAGGACGGGCACACCTCGCAGGTGATCTGCCGGGCCGCCAGCCGCTCCATCAGCCGCGGGTCCTCGGCGGCCCGGACGCCGTGGCCGATCCGGCCGGCGTCCAGGTCGTCCAGGCAGTCCCGGACGGACTCCGGGCCGGCCAGCTCCCCGCCGTGCGGGGCGGCCAGCAGGCCGCCCTTGCGGGCGATCGCGAAGGCCCGGTCGAAGTCCCGGGCGAGGCCGCGGCGCTCGTCGTTGGAGAGGCCGAAGCCGACCACCCCGTGGTCGGCGTAGCGGACGGCCAGCCGGGCCAGCGTCCGGGCGTCCATCGGGGACTTCATCCGGTTGGCCGCGACCAGCACCCGGATGCCCACCCCGGTGGCCCGGGCGGCCTGGTCCACCGCGTCCAGGATCAGCTCCAGCGCCGGGATCAGCCCGCCCAGCCGGGGCGCGTACGAGGTCGGGTCGACCTGGATCTCCAGCCAGCGGGAGCCGTCCCGCCGCTCGTCCTGCGCGGTCTCCAGGACCAGCCGCCGGATGTCCGCCTCGTCCCGCAGCACCGAGCGGGCGGTGTCGTACAGGCGCTGGAAGCGGAACCAGCCGCGCTCGTCGGTGGCCCGCAGCCTGGGCGGTTCGCCGGAACTCAGTGCCTCCGGCAGCCGGACGCCGTGCTTGTCGGCCAGCTCCAGCAGCGTGGCGGGTCGCATCGAGCCGGTGAAGTGCAGGTGCAGGTGGGCCTTCGGGAGGCCCCTGACGTCTCGCGGGTTCAACAGGCGTTCCATTCACCGATACTGCCGTATGCGGCCCCAGAACGGGAACCGCCCTCTTTTCGTCCCCCGAAGGGGTGGAAGAGGGCGGTGTGCCGGGTGAATCCCGAATGTCTGCTTGACGTCAGTCGCGGGCCTCGGCCAGCAGCTTCTGGATCCGGCTGATGCCCTCGACCAGGTCGTTGTCGCCGAGCGCGTAGGAGAACCGCAGGTAGCCGGGGGTGCCGAAGGCCTCACCGGGGACGGCGGCGACCTCGACCTCGTCCAGGATCAGACCCGCCAGCTCGGCGGAGGTCTGCGGACGCTTGCCGCGGATCTCCTTGCCCAGCAGGCCCTTGACCGACGGGTACGCGTAGAACGCGCCCTGCGGCTCGGGGCAGACGACGCCGTCGATCTCGTTGAGCATCTTCACGATGGTCTGGCGGCGGCGGTCGAAGGCGGTCCGCATCTCGTGCACGGCCGAGAGGTCGCCCGCGACGGCGGCGATCGCGGCGCGCTGGGCGACGTTGGAGACGTTCGAGGTGGCGTGCGACTGCAGGTTGGTCGCGGCCTTGATGACGTCCTTGGGGCCGATCACCCAGCCCACCCGCCAGCCGGTCATCGCGTAGGTCTTGGCGACACCGTTGACCACGATGCACTTGTCGGCCAGCTCGGGCAGCAGGGCCGGCAGCGAGGTGAACTCGGCGTCGCCGTAGACCAGGTGCTCGTAGATCTCGTCGGTGAGCACCCACAGGCCGTGCTCCAGCGCCCAGCGGCCGATCGCCTCGGCCTCGGCCCGGGTGTACACCGCGCCGGTCGGGTTGGACGGCGAGACGAACAGCACCACCTTGGTGTTCTCGGTGCGGGCGGCCTCCAGCTGCTCGACCGAGACCTTGTAGCCGGTGGTCTCGTCGGCCACGACCTCCACCGGGACGCCGCCGGCCAGCTGGATCGACTCCGGGTAGGTGGTCCAGTACGGGGCCGGGACGATGACCTCGTCGCCCGGGTCCAGGATCGCGGCGAAGGCCTCGTAGATCGCCTGCTTGCCACCGTTGGTGACCAGTACCTGGGAGGCGTCCACCTCGTAGCCGGAGTCGCGCAGCGTCTTGGCGGCGATCGCGGCCTTCAGCTCGGGCAGGCCACCCGCCGGGGTGTAGCGGTGGTTCTTCGGGTCGCGGCAGGCCTCGACGGCGGCCTCGACGATGTAGTCCGGCGTGGGGAAGTCGGGCTCGCCGGCACCGAAGCCGATGACCGGGCGGCCGGCGGCCTTGAGGGCCTTGGCCTTGGCGTCCACGGCGAGGGTCGCGGACTCGGCGATCGCGCCGATCCGGGCGGAGACCCGGCGGTCGGCGGGGCGGATGGACTGGTCGGGCTGCGGGGTGGAAGCGCTCATGCCTGCATCGTCGCAGAACCGGGACGGACCGGGCAGCGCGGTTCCAGTATCCGTACGGCTCCGTCCGGATCCCGGCGTCCGGCGATCCGTCGGCGGGCGCCCCGCCGGACCGGACATCCGCCGGGCGATCGATCGTCCCGGAAGAAGAGGTTCGACCAAACGCCCCTCGACCACGTACACTCGCTGCTCGACGGCCCGCCGAAAAAGACCGGAGCTTGAACCGCCTGTGCAGACAGCGGGGAGAGATGCGGTAGGTTGGTCGCCACCGGAGCCGCGAGGCACCGTAGGGCAATAGCTCAATTGGTAGAGCACCGGTCTCCAAAACCGGCGGTTGGGGGTTCGAGTCCCTCTTGCCCTGCTGCTAGATCCGCACTTAGCCCGTTCGCTCCACAGAGCGAGCGGGCTTGATGCGGAGATGGCACCGATCAGCACCGCTAAGCCGGCCGGTCGTGCTCCATCTAGGGTGCGCGGCGACGGTCCGGCAGGACCCGGATTCAGGTGAGGACGAGTGACGGAGACCACGGGCTCCACCGCAACGCCTGAGAGCGGCAACCCCGAGGGTGCCGACGGCGCTGCCGGGACCACGCCTGCCGAGGGCGAGGAGAAGGCGCTCTCGCGCCGCGACCGCAAGCGGGCCAACCGCTCCGGCGACAAGAAGTCCGGCAAGCGGGCGAAGAAGGGCCTGTTCGCCCGCATGGCGCTGTTCTACCGCCAGATCATCGCCGAACTGCGCAAGGTGGTCTGGCCCACCCGGAGCGAGCTCACCAACTACACCACCGTCGTGGTCGTGTTCGTCGTCGTCGTGATGGCCTTCGTGGCCGGTCTGGACTACGGCTTCTCCAAGCTGAGCCTCTGGATCTTCGGCTGACGCAGCCGCCCACCTTCGAAACAGCCTCCCGACCCGGGCCGACCTTCGGCCCGGGTCGAGCTGTCGGCGGAGGTCGTACGCGCCGTTACCGTTGACTCGGTACTGTTGAAGTCTCCGAGGCCTCATCCAGGCGCCCGCGCGAGCGGCAGCGCGCCGGGTCCGGTTCCGGAGCGCGCCACCTTCACCATCTCCAGGAAAGAAGCAGCCACCGTGTCTGAGTCCCCCCTGTACGACGCCGACGAGACCGTCCGCGAGGCGGATGTCGCCGCCGAGCTGGACGCGGCCGAGCTGGCTGACGACGTCGAGTCCGCCGAGCAGATCGTGGACGCCGCGGACAGCGACGAGGACGAGGTCGAGGCGTACGACGAGGCCGAGGCCGGCGAGCCCGCCGAGGAGGCCGCGCTGCACGAGGAGGGCGACGTCGAGGCCGCCGCCGAGGAGACCGAGGTCGAGGAGGCCGAGGTCGAGGAGGCCGAGGAGGCCGAGGAGGTCGACCCGGTCGCCAAGTTCCGCGAGGACCTGCGCTTCATGCCGGGCGAGTGGTACGTGATCCACACCTACGCCGGCTACGAGAACCGGGTGAAGCAGAACCTGGAGCAGCGCGCCGTCTCGCTGAACGTCGAGGAGTACATCTTCCAGGCCGAGGTGCCGCAGGAGGAGGTCGTCCAGATCAAGAACGGCGACCGCAAGACCATCCGCCAGAACAAGCTCCCCGGCTACGTCCTGGTGCGCATGGACCTCACCCCGGAGTCCTGGGGCGTCGTGCGCAACACCCCGGGTGTCACCGGCTTCGTCGGCAACGCCTACGACCCGTACCCGCTGACGCTGGACGAGGTCGTCAAGATGCTCGCCCCCGACGTCGAGCGCCAGGCGGCCAAGGAGGCCGGCAAGCCCTCGCCGGTCAAGCCGAGCGAGATCCAGGTGCTGGACTTCGAGGTCGGCGACTCGGTCACCGTCACCGACGGCCCGTTCGCGACCCTGCAGGCGACCATCAACGAGATCAACCCCGACTCGAAGAAGGTCAAGGGCCTGGTCGAGATCTTCGGCCGGGAGACCCCGGTCGAGCTCTCCTTCGACCAGATCCAGAAGAACTAGTCATACGGTCTTCGGATCCGGGGCGGGGCCGACGGCCCCGCCCCGGATCCGTTTTGGTCCAGCGGCGCGAACGCGTTAGCCTGGTCCGATGTGTGTGCTGGCGGCCGGGTGTCGCCCCGGTTCCGCACGCACCAGCAATCACCTCTCGGAAGGACCCGGAGAGACATGCCTCCCAAGAAGAAGAAGGTCACGGGGCTTATCAAGCTCCAGATCAACGCCGGCGCGGCCAACCCGGCGCCGCCGGTCGGCCCCGCGCTGGGTCAGCACGGCGTCAACATCATGGAGTTCTGCAAGGCCTACAACGCTGCGACCGAGTCGCAGCGCGGCATGATCGTGCCGGTGGAGATCACGGTCTACGAGGACCGTTCCTTCACCTTCATCACGAAGACGCCGCCGGCCGCGCGCCTCATCCTGAAGGCCGCCGGTATCGAGAAGGGCTCCAGCGAGCCGCACAAGACCAAGGTCGCGAAGCTCACCAGCGCCCAGGTCCGCGACATCGCCACCACCAAGATGCCCGACCTGAACGCCAACGACCTGGACGCCGCGGAGAAGATCATCGCCGGCACCGCCCGGTCGATGGGCATCACGGTCGAGGGCTGATCCCCTTCTCGTTCCCTGTGGTAGGGCCTGCGCAGGCCCGAGACACCACAACTCCAATCACCATTCAGGAGCAGCAGTGAAGCGCAGCAAGGCTCTGAAGGCCGCGGACGCCAAGGTCGACCGCGAGCGCCTTTACGCCCCCCTTGAGGCTGTCCGCCTCGCCAAGGCGACCAGCACCACCAAGTTCGACGGCACCGTTGAGGTCGCCATGCGTCTGGGCGTCGACCCGCGCAAGGCCGACCAGATGGTCCGCAGCACCGTGATCCTCCCGCACGGCACCGGTAAGACCGCTCGGGTCCTGGTCTTCGCGACCGGCGAGCGTGCCGAGGCCGCGCGTGCTGCGGGTGCCGACATCGTCGGTGCCGACGAGCTGATCGACGAGGTCGCGAAGGGCAAGCTGGACTTCGACGCCGTCGTCGCCACCCCGGACCTCATGGGCAAGGTCGGCCGCCTGGGCCGCGTGCTCGGTCCCCGTGGTCTGATGCCGAACCCGAAGACCGGCACCGTGACCCCGGACGTCGCCAAGGCTGTCAACGACATCAAGGGCGGCAAGATCGAGTTCCGCGTCGACAAGCACTCGAACCTGCACTTCATCATCGGTAAGGCCTCCTTCACCGACGAGCAGCTGGTCGAGAACTACGCCGCCGCGCTGGACGAGGTGCTCCGCGCCAAGCCGTCCGCCGCCAAGGGCCGCTACATCAAGAAGACCGCGTTCTCGACCACCATGGGCCCCGGCATCCAGGTGGACCCGAACCGCACCCGCAACCTCCTCGTCGAGGAGGACCCGGCCGCGGTCTGAGCCCCAGCGCTCTAGAGCAGTCCGTACGACGGGCCCGCACCCCCTTCACCGGGGGTGCGGGCCCGTCGTCGTTCCCGCGGTCGGAGCCGCTCCCGGAGCCGGGGTCGGGGGTGCGACGGGAGCGGCCGCCGGGCCGGGACCTGCCCGGATGGGAACGCATGCACGAATCGTCGTACGCTCTGCCGGTCAGATCATGTGGAGAGCCCGCGACCGACGGAGTGTGCCGTGCCGCCAGCCCCCCGCTCCGCCGCCCTGGCGGCCGTCCTGCTGCTGCTCGGCGCCGGCACCGGCTGCAGCCTGCTGGCCGTACCGGACACCGGCACGCCCGGCGTCCCCACGGCCCTGCCGCCCAAGCAGGTGGTGCTCTCGGCCGCGCAGGCCCTGGACGACGCCGGCGGTGCCCGGATCGAGGTGGAGCGGGAGGGGCCCGAGGGGCGCCGCACCGCGAGCGGCACGCTGGTCTGGGGCCCCCGGGACGAGGCCGCGCTGACCGTCACCGACGAGGCGGGCACCGGGCAGCTGACGTCGAGGAACGGCGCGATCGACCTCGTCTACCAGGGCGGCGCGGCCAAGCACGCCGACCGGGCCGGCGCCGAGTCGCTGGACCCGACGGCCGGCCCCGGTCCGGACGGCTACGCGGGCGGCTGGACGACCACGCTGGTCACCGACCCGGGCAGCCGCGCCTACGCGATCGCCCAGGCCGTCCCGCTCGGATCGCTCGGCGGCGAGCAGCTGGCCGGCACGACCGTCGCGCACTACCAGGGCTCCGTGTCGGTGGACGGATTCTTCGGCGCGGACCGGGAGTCGAGCCCGCAGCGGCGCGCGGCCGCGGTCGACTGGTACCGGCAGCGCGGGGTCACGACGATCGGCTTCGACGTCTGGGTGGGGCCCGGCGAGCGGCTGATGAGACTGCGCGAGACGGTCCGGGGCACCGCCGGAACCACCGTGACCACGACGGACGTCCCGTCCTCCGGGACGGGCGACGCGTCGCCCGCCGCGGACGGCTGACGGGATGCCCGGAATCCGGTGACTGACGGCTCGGGAGATCCGTTAGAGTCCGGCTGGGAATGACTGGGAGAGACCTGGGAAGAGCCGGGAAGCGGCTCCTGTCCGGGTCGACGATGATCTTCACGGGGGACTTCATGCGCGCTGTGCGCCTCGCCTCGGCCGTCGCGACGACGGTCGTCCTGCTCGGTGCGGTCACCGCCTGCAGCAGCAGCAAGGGCGGCAACGACGCCAAGGCCGGCGACGCCAAGGGCGGCGGCGACCCGATCGCGGCGGCCCTGACCGGGGACCCGAAGGCGGCGCTGGCCGCCTCCGCGCTGGTCATGCAGAAGGCCGGCAACGGCAAGGTCACCATGGTCGCCCCGGACGACGCCAAGGGCGGCGGCACCGGCGACGCCGACTGGAAGGACCCGGCCAAGGCCGCCGTGGACCTGGTCGGCGACATGGGGGGCAAGAAGCTCCGGATCCGGGTGGTCGGGCCGGACGCCTACCTCGGCGGCGACGACGCGGCCGCGGTCCTGGGCGGGAAGCACTGGGTGAAGCTGCCCGCCGGGAACGAGGCCGGGGACGGCTTCCGGGCGGCGGGCCAGATGCTGAACCCGGTCGTCCTGCTCACCGTCGCGGCCCAGAGCGGCAAGCCGACCAAGGTCGGCCAGGAGGACCTGAAGGGCACCCCGACCACCCACCTGCGTGCGGTCGAGGAGACCTCCACCCTGGTGGCCGGGATGTCGGGGCTCCCCGAGGAGCAGCGCAAGGCCGTCCAGAAGACGCTGGAGGAGGACGGCAAGACCCTCACCTTCGACTTCTGGCTGAACGCCAAGCAGGAGCTCGTCCAGTACCAGGAGTACGGCGACACGAACGGCACGAAGGAGGCCGTCACGGTCACCTACTCGGACCTCGGCAAGGCCGCCGCGATCACCGCGCCCGCCGCCGCCGACCTCGGCGACCAGGCCGAGCTCCTCAAGCTGCTCGGCAGCTGATCCGGCCGTCGCCCACCCGGACCACGCCGTCCCGGTGGGCGACGGCCCGGACCACGCCGTCCCGGTGACCGCCACCACCCGGACCCGTCCGACGTGGTGGCGTCCACCGAGCCCGCGGAGCCCGGAGGAGGGCGCCACCGGCCGACCGGCGCGCACGGCCCCGGCTCGGCCGACCCGGTGGATCCGGCCGGACCGGCCCGACCGCTGAGGGGGCCGCCACGGCGCGGGCCGGTAACGGGTGGCAAGGTGGCGGGACGAGGGCCGTCGTCGGACGGAGCAGGGTGAGGAAGGGAACGGACGTGGCGGGACGGCAGCGGTTGGCGGCAGTGGCCGTCGTCGCCCTGCTGGCGAGCGGGCTGAGCGGCTGCGGCGGGGGAGCCGACGGCTCGGCCGCGCCGTCCGGCAGCCCGACCCCGACCAGCGCGTCGCCGACCGCCTCCGCGGCCAAGCCGACCGACCGCTCCCCGCACGGCGTGCTGCTCTCCGCCCAGCTGGCCATGCAGACCGCCCGCCGGGCCAAGGTCAGCTACCGGCTCGGCGCGGACGCCGGATCCGGCCCGCTGTTCTGGCAGCCGAAGACGGCGCTGCAGGTCAAGCGCTCCACCCCGGCCGACGCCGAGCAGCTGATCGTCGTGGACACCGTCGCCTACCAGGGCGGCGACGCGGCCACCGCGGCCCGGCAGGGCGGCAGGCACTGGGAGCGCTTCACCGTCCCGCCGGACCCGGACGGCCGCAAGGAGATCCCGTACGCCGGGCTGATCGACCTGCTGAACCCGGTGGAGGCGCTGGCCGCGGCCACCGCCGACGGGACGGACCCCGCCTTCGTCGGCGAGGAGAAGTACGAGGACTCGACCGTCGAGCACTACCGGGTCACCACCAACGCCGAGCGGTACGCGGCCGCCCAGACCCAGCTGCCCCAGGCCCGCCGGGACGGCCTGCGGGCCGCGCTCGCCCCCGGCGGTTCGCTCTTGCTCACCCTGGACCTCTGGCTCAACGACAAGGACCAGCTGGTGCGGCTCCAGCGCACCGGCAGCGGGGACAGCGGCCGGGCGGACGACTCGGTGCTCTACACCGACCTGGCCGGCGCCCTGCTCTCGGCGCAGGCGCCGGCCGAGACGGACACCGCGGACACCGGCGTGCGGACGGTCTCACCGCTGGCCCGCTGAGCCGCTGAGGGGTTGCTCCGTCCGAGGGCGATTTGCACCTCGCGGACGCGTCCGGCTAATCTGGCCGAAGCCAAAGACCGCTGGTTGTCGCCGGGCGCCCGAGAGGGAGTCGGTGGCCGAAGGATCTGCGATTCGTCGCAGGCAGCCCGCGCAGGTGTGTCTGGAGCTTCGACTTCCGGGTCCCGCGTTCGCGCGGCAGCCCGTCGAGGTCGTTCCGAGCCCCGTGCCCCTGCGCATCGGGGCTCATTGCGTTTCCGCAGGAGCTTTCCTTCCGTCCAGCCGGTCAGCGGCAGAATTGGTCGACTTTCGTGGTCGGCCTGACTTCGACATCACGGAAGGAGGCGTAAGCCTATGGCCAGGCCCGACAAGGCTGCTGCCGTCGCCGAGATCACGGACAAGTTCCGTGGCTCCTCCGCGGCGCTGCTGACCGAGTACCGCGGTCTCTCGGTGAAGCAGGTCAAGACCCTGCGTCGCTCGCTCGGCGACAACGCCGAGTACGCCGTGGTGAAGAACACGCTGACCAAGATCGCGGCCAATGAGGTCGGGATCACGGAGCTCGACGACCTGTTCAACGGTCCGACGGCTGTCGCCTTCGTCACCGGTGACCCGGTGGAGTCGGCGAAGGCTCTGCGTGACTTCGCCAAGGAGAACCCCGCTCTCATCATCAAGGGCGGTGTCCTTGACGGTAAGGCGCTGACCGCCGATGAGATCAAGAAGCTCGCGGACCTTGAGTCCCGCGAGGTGCTGCTCGCCAAGCTGGCGGGTGCCCTGAAGGCCAAGCAGTCCCAGGCTGCCGCGCTCTTCCAGGCCCTGCCGTCGAAGCTCGTCCGCACTGTGGACGCGCTGCGCGACAAGGTCGAGCAGGGCGGTGCCGGTACGCCGGCTCCCGCCGCCGAGGACGCTGCCGCCGAGTAATTCGGCAGGCTCACGCCTCGCTGCGGGCCCGTGCCCGCCCAACCCGTACATCCGGCACCACCTGCCGATTTAGTGGAAGGACGCCATCATGGCGAAGCTGTCCCAGGACGAGCTGCTCGCGCAGTTCGAGGAGCTCACCCTCATCGAGCTGGCCGCCTTCGTGAAGGCCTTCGAGGAGAAGTTCGACGTCACCGCTGCCGCCCCGGCCGCCGCCGTCGTCGTTGCCGGCGGTGCCGGTGGCGCCGAGGCCGCTGTCGAGGAGCAGGACGAGTTCGACGTCATCCTCGACGCTGCCGGCGACAAGAAGATCCAGGTCATCAAGGAGGTGCGCACCCTGACCTCCCTCGGCCTGAAGGAGGCCAAGGACCTCGTTGACACCGCTGGTGCCAAGGTCCTGGAGAAGGTTGCCAAGGACGTTGCCGAGAAGGCCAAGGCTGCCCTTGAGGGTGCCGGCGCCAAGGTCACCGTCAAGTGATCTTGCGCCCCCTCTGAGGGGGCGTGCGGCCGGGCCGACCACCCTCACGGGTGGTCGGCCCGGCCTTTTCGCGTTCCCGGGGGCGGGCCCCCGTCCAGCCCCGTTCCGGGGCCCGTTCCGCCGTCTGGGTCGATGCGCCCCACCGGTGTGGCCGATCGCGCACTCGGCAGTGTCGGTGGTGAGGGGTATGGTGATCAACGTCGTCGGGGCGGTCCCCACCACGGCTTCTGTAACGCCGGAGGGGATCCGACCGATGGACGGGGCGAGGTCCGCACCGTCGGCGGGCCCTTGACGAACCAGGCGCGGCGCGCGATTCTCAAGGCGCGAGTCCGCCCGGTTGGTCCGCTGCTGGATGCATAACCAGTGGCCCGGCGGGAAATGACTCCACGTGAGTTAGAGCAGTACCCGGTGGGCGTCCGCGCTCACCGGCTACCGGGAGGAGTCTCCGATTCGGTCTCCGAATCAGAGCTGGACAGCAGTGTGGCCTTTGGCTACACTGTCCCTTTGCGCTGCCTGTTAGCTGCTCCGTGACTCGTCGCCCGGAGTTTGCGTTGCCCTGAAGGGGTCTGGCATCGCCTCCGCAAAGCGGCTCTGACCTGGGGTTTCGACTCCGGCAGAGGCCGGTGGCGATGGAGGCGGGACCAAGCCCAAGCAGGCCCGGCTGGTACGCGCGTAGTGAGCTCCGAGCCCTCGGAAGGACCCCCCTCTTGGCCGCGCCGCGCAACGCCTCGAACAATTCCGCCGCATCCACCGCCCCGCTCCGCGTCTCCTTCGCGAAGATCAAGGAGCCCCTTGAGGTCCCGAACCTCCTGGCCCTGCAGACCGAGAGCTTTGACTGGCTGCTCGGCAACGCGGCCTGGAAGTCCCGGGTCGAGGCGGCCCTGGAGAGTGGTCAGGACGTCCCCACCAAGTCCGGTCTGGAGGAGATCTTCGAGGAGATCTCCCCGATCGAGGACTTCAGCGGGTCGATGTCCCTGACCTTCCGCGACCACCGTTTCGAGCCGCCGAAGAACTCCATTGACGAGTGCAAGGACCGCGACTTCACGTTCGCGGCCCCGCTCTTCGTCACGGCCGAGTTCACCAACAACGAGACCGGTGAGATCAAGTCTCAGACGGTCTTCATGGGCGACTTCCCGCTCATGACCCACAAGGGCACGTTCGTGATCAACGGCACCGAGCGTGTCGTCGTCTCGCAGCTGGTCCGCTCCCCGGGTGTGTACTTCGACTCCACCCTGGACAAGGTGTCCGACAAGGACATCTACTCCTGCAAGGTCATCCCCTCGCGTGGTGCCTGGCTGGAGATGGAGATCGACAAGCGCGACATGGTCGGCGTCCGCATCGACCGCAAGCGCAAGCAGTCCGTCACCGTGCTGCTCAAGGCGCTCGGCTGGACCAACGAGATGATTCTCGAAGAGTTCGGCGAGTACGAGTCGATGCGCGCCACCCTGGAGAAGGACCACACCCAGGGCCAGGACGACGCGCTGCTGGACATCTACCGCAAGCTGCGTCCGGGCGAGCCGCCGACGCGCGAGGCCGCGCAGACGCTTCTGGAGAACCTGTACTTCAACCCGAAGCGCTACGACCTGGCCAAGGTCGGTCGTTACAAGGTCAACCGCAAGCTGGGCAACGCCGAGTCGCTGGACTCCGGCGTGCTCACCGAGCCCGACATCATCGGTGCGATCAAGTACCTGGTGAAGCTGCACGCGGGCGAGACCGAGTGGCGTGACGGCGAGGGCCGCGACATCGTGGTCGAGGTCGACGACATCGACCACTTCGGCAACCGTCGCCTGCGCAACGTCGGCGAGCTCATCCAGAACCAGGTCCGTACGGGTCTCGCCCGTATGGAGCGCGTCGTGCGCGAGCGCATGACCACCCAGGACGTCGAGGCGATCACGCCGCAGACCCTGATCAACATCCGGCCGGTCGTCGCCTCCATCAAGGAGTTCTTCGGCACCAGCCAGCTGTCGCAGTTCATGGACCAGACGAACCCGCTGTCGGGCCTGACCCACAAGCGTCGTCTGTCCGCCCTCGGCCCCGGCGGTCTCTCCCGTGAGCGCGCCGGCTTCGAGGTCCGTGACGTGCACCCCTCGCACTACGGCCGCATGTGTCCGATCGAGACCCCCGAAGGCCCGAACATCGGTCTGATCGGGTCGCTGGCCTCGTACGGCCGGGTCAACGCCTTCGGCTTCATCGAGACCCCGTACCGCAAGGTCGTCGACGGTGTGGTCACCGAGCAGGTGGACTACCTGACCGCCGACGAGGAGGACCGCTACGTCATCGCGCAGGCGAACGCCCCGCTGACGGCGGAGCTGACCTTCGCCGAGCCGCGTGTCCTCGTCCGCCGCCGCGGCGGCGAGATCGACTACATCCCGGGCTCCGAGATCGACTACATGGACGTCTCGCCGCGCCAGATGGTGTCGGTCGCGACCGCCATGATCCCGTTCCTTGAGCACGACGACGCCAACCGCGCGCTCATGGGCTCCAACATGATGCGTCAGGCGGTGCCGCTGCTGAAGAGCGAGGCCCCGCTGGTCGGCACCGGCATGGAGTACCGCTGCGCCGTCGACGCCGCCGACGTCATCACCGCCGAGAAGGCCGGTGTCGTCCAGGAGGTCTCGGCCGACTACGTCACCGTGGCCAACGACGACGGCACGTACACCACGTACCGCGCCGCCAAGTTCACCCGCTCCAACCAGGGCACCGCCTTCAACCAGAAGGTGCTCGTGGACGAGGGCGCCCGGGTCGAGGTCAACCAGGTGCTGGCCGACGGCCCCTGCACCGACGAGGGCGAGATGGCCCTCGGCAAGAACCTGCTCGTGGCGTTCATGTCGTGGGAGGGTCACAACTACGAGGACGCGATCATCCTGTCGCAGCGCCTCGTGCAGGACGACGTCCTCTCCTCGATCCACATCGAGGAGCACGAGGTCGACGCCCGTGACACCAAGCTCGGCCCCGAGGAGATCACCCGGGACATCCCGAACGTCTCCGAGGAGGTCCTCGCCGACCTCGACGAGCGCGGCATCATCCGCATCGGCGCCGACGTCGTCACCGGCGACATCCTGGTCGGCAAGGTCACCCCGAAGGGTGAGACCGAGCTGACCCCCGAGGAGCGCCTGCTCCGCGCGATCTTCGGTGAGAAGGCCCGTGAGGTCCGCGACACCTCGCTGAAGGTGCCGCACGGTGAGTCCGGCAAGGTCATCGGCGTCCGCGTCTTCGACCGCGAAGAGGGCGACGAGCTGCCCCCGGGCGTCAACCAGCTGGTCCGCGTCTACGTGGCCCAGAAGCGCAAGATCACCAACGGTGACAAGCTCGCCGGCCGTCACGGCAACAAGGGCGTCATCTCCAAGATCCTGCCGGTCGAGGACATGCCGTTCCTGGAGGACGGCACCCCGGTCGACATCATCCTCAACCCGCTGGGTGTCCCGTCCCGAATGAACCCGGGACAGGTCCTGGAGATCCACCTCGGGTGGCTCGCCAAGCAGGGCTGGGACGTCTCCGGCCTCGCCGACGAGTGGGCCCAGCGTCTGCAGGCGATCGGCGCCGACCAGGTCGACGGTGGCACCAACCTCGCCACCCCGGTCTTCGACGGCGCCCGCGAGGACGAGATCACCGGCCTGCTGGACAACACCACCCTCACCCGTGACGGTGAGCGCCTGGTGAACTCCACCGGCAAGGCCCGGCTGTTCGACGGCCGCTCCGGCGAGCCGTTCCCGATGCCGGTCTCGGTCGGCTACATGTACATCCTCAAGCTGCACCACCTGGTCGACGACAAGCTGCACGCCCGTTCGACCGGCCCGTACTCGATGATCACCCAGCAGCCGCTCGGTGGTAAGGCGCAGTTCGGTGGTCAGCGCTTCGGTGAGATGGAGGTGTGGGCCCTCGAAGCGTACGGCGCGGCCTACGCGCTGCAGGAGCTGCTCACCATCAAGTCCGACGACGTGCTCGGCCGCGTGAAGGTCTACGAGGCCATCGTCAAGGGCGAGAACATCCCCGAGCCCGGCATTCCCGAGTCCTTCAAGGTCCTCATCAAGGAAATGCAGTCGCTCTGCCTCAACGTGGAGGTGCTGTCCTCGGACGGCCAGTCCATCGAGATGCGGGACTCCGACGAGGACGTGTTCCGCGCCGCCGAGGAGCTCGGCATCGACCTGTCCCGGCGCGAGCCGAGCAGCGTCGAAGAGGTCTGACGGAGGTGGGGCCGGCCGCACGACCGCGGCCGGCCCGCCCCCAGGCCCCCCTCAGACCACATGAACGACTCTCGACTTACGAAAGAGGGCTTGACGACCAGTGCTTGACGTCAACTTCTTCGACGAGCTCCGCATCGGCCTGGCCACCGCCGACGACATCCGCCAGTGGTCGCACGGCGAGGTCAAGAAGCCGGAGACCATCAACTACCGCACCCTGAAGCCGGAAAAGGACGGGCTCTTCTGCGAGAAGATCTTCGGCCCCACCCGGGACTGGGAGTGCTACTGCGGCAAGTACAAGCGCGTCCGCTTCAAGGGCATCATCTGTGAGCGCTGCGGCGTCGAGGTGACCCGCGCCAAGGTGCGCCGTGAGCGGATGGGCCACATCGAGCTGGCCGCCCCGGTCACCCACATCTGGTACTTCAAGGGTGTCCCGTCCCGCCTGGGCTACCTGCTGGACCTGGCGCCGAAGGACCTCGAAAAGGTCATCTACTTCGCCGCCTACATGATCACCTGGGTCGACGACGAGCGCCGCCAGCGCGACCTGCCGTCCCTGGAGGCGCACGTCTCGGTCGAGCGTCAGCAGATCGAGAACCGCCGCGACTCCGACCTCGAAGGCCGTGCCAAGAAGGCCGAGACCGACCTGGCCGAGCTGGAGGCCGAGGGCGCCAAGGCCGACGTGCGCCGCAAGGTGCGCGAGGGTGCCGAGCGCGAGATGAAGCAGCTGCGCGACCGCGCGCAGCGCGAGCTCGACCGCCTCGACGAGGTGTGGGCCCGCTTCAAGAACCTCAAGGTCCAGGACCTTGAGGGCGACGAACTGCTCTACCGCGAGCTGCGCGACCGCTTCGGCACGTACTTCTCCGGCTCGATGGGCGCCGCGGCGCTCAAGGACCGCCTGGAGAACTTCGACCTGGCGGAGGAGTCCGAGCGCCTGCGCGAGATCATCCGCACCGGCAAGGGCCAGAAGAAGACCCGTGCGCTGAAGCGCCTCAAGGTCGTCTCCGCGTTCCTGCAGACCACCAACAAGCCCAACGGCATGGTGCTGGACTGCGTCCCGGTCATCCCGCCGGACCTGCGTCCGATGGTGCAGCTGGACGGTGGCCGCTTCGCGACCTCCGACCTGAACGACCTGTACCGCCGCGTCATCAACCGCAACAACCGCCTGAAGCGCCTGCTCGACCTCGGTGCCCCCGAGATCATCGTGAACAACGAGAAGCGCATGCTCCAGGAGGCCGTCGACGCGCTGTTCGACAACGGCCGCCGCGGCCGTCCGGTCACCGGCCCGGGCAACCGCCCGCTGAAGTCCCTCAGCGACATGCTGAAGGGCAAGCAGGGTCGTTTCCGTCAGAACCTGCTCGGCAAGCGAGTCGACTACTCGGCCCGTTCGGTCATCGTCGTCGGCCCGCAGCTCAAGCTGCACCAGTGCGGTCTGCCGAAGGCCATGGCGCTGGAGCTCTTCAAGCCGTTCGTGATGAAGCGCCTGGTCGACCTGAACCACGCGCAGAACATCAAGTCGGCCAAGCGCATGGTCGAGCGTGCCCGCCCGGTCGTGTGGGACGTGCTCGAAGAGGTCATCGCCGAGCACCCGGTCCTGCTGAACCGTGCGCCCACCCTGCACCGCCTCGGCATCCAGGCCTTCGAGCCGCAGCTGGTCGAGGGCAAGGCCATCCAGATCCACCCGCTCGTCTGCACCGCGTTCAACGCGGACTTCGACGGTGACCAGATGGCCGTCCACCTGCCGCTCTCCGCGGAGGCGCAGGCCGAGGCCCGCATCCTGATGCTGTCCTCGAACAACATCCTGAAGCCGGCCGACGGTCGCCCCGTCACCATGCCGACCCAGGACATGGTGCTCGGTCTGTTCTTCCTCACCTCGGACCGCGAGAACGTGAAGGGCGCCGGGCGCACCTTCTCGTCGACCGCCGAGGCGATCATGGCCTTCGACGCCCGCGACCTGGACGTGCAGGCCCCGATCGAGCTGCGCCTGCCGGCCGGCACCGTCCCGCCGCGCGGCTGGGCCGCTCCGGTGGACGAGGACGGCCAGCAGACCTGGTACGAGGGCGAGCCCTTCCGCCTCACCACCACCCTGGGCCGCGCGCTCTTCAACGAGCTGCTGCCCGAGGACTACCCGTTCGTCGACTACGAGGTGGGCAAGAAGCAGCTCTCCGCGATCGTCAACGACCTGGCCGAGCGCTACCCCAAGGTCGTCGTCGCGGCGACCCTGGACAACCTGAAGTCGGCCGGCTTCCACTGGTCGACCCGCTCGGGTGTCACCGTCTCGATCTCGGACGTCATCGTCCCGCCGAGCAAGCCCCAGATCCTTGAGGGCTTCGAGGCCAAGGCGGAGAAGGTCCAGAAGCAGTACGAGCGCGGTCTGATCACCAACGACGAGCGCAAGCAGGAGCTCGTCGGCATCTGGACCCAGGCGACCAACGAGGTCGCGGACGCCATGGCCGCGAACTTCCCGAAGACGAACCCCATCTTCATGATGGTCGACTCGGGTGCTCGTGGAAACATGATGCAGATGCGCCAGATCGCCGGTATGCGTGGTCTGGTGTCGAACGCCAAGAACGAGACCATCCCGCGACCCATCAAGGCGTCGTTCCGTGAGGGTCTCACCGTGCTGGAGTACTTCATCTCCACCCACGGTGCCCGTAAGGGTCTGGCCGACACCGCCCTCCGTACCGCCGACTCCGGTTACCTCACCCGTCGTCTGGTCGACGTCTCCCAGGACGTCATCATCCGCGAGGAGGACTGCGGTACCGAGCGCGGCCTGAAGCTGGCGATCGGCATCGTGGGTGCGGACGGCGTCCTGCGCAAGACGGACGACGTCGAGACCAGCGTCTACGCCCGCATGCTCGCCGAGGACATCACGGTGGACGGCAAGCTGCTGGCCACCGCGAACACCGACCTCGGTGACGTGCTGATCGACGAGCTGATCCGCCACGGCATCAGCGAGGTCAAGACCCGCTCGATCCTGACCTGTGAGTCGGCCGTCGGCACCTGTGCCTTCTGCTACGGCCGCTCGCTGGCCACCGGCAAGCTGGTCGACATCGGTGAGGCGGTCGGCATCATCGCCGCCCAGTCCATCGGTGAGCCCGGTACCCAGCTGACGATGCGTACCTTCCACACCGGTGGTGTGGCCGGTGACGACATCACCCAGGGTCTGCCGCGTGTCGTCGAGCTCTTCGAGGCCCGTACCCCCAAGGGTGTGGCCCCGATCTCGGAGGCCACCGGCCGGGCGCGGATCGAGGACACCGAGAAGACCCGCAAGATCGTCATCACGCCGGACGACGGCACCGACGAGATCGCCTACCCGGTCTCGAAGCGTGTCAAGCTGCTGGTCAGCGAGGGCGAGGCGGTCGAGGTCGGCCAGAAGCTGACCATGGGTGCCACCAACCCGCACGACGTCCTGCGCATCATGGGCCAGCGTGCCGTCCAGGTCCACCTGGTCGCCGAGGTCCAGAAGGTCTACAACTCGCAGGGTGTGTCGATCCACGACAAGCACATCGAGATCATCATCCGGCAGATGCTCCGCCGCGTGACGATCATCGAGTCGGGCGACGCCGAGCTGCTCCCGGGCGAGCTCGTCGAGCGCGGCCGCTTCGAGACCGAGAACCGTCGTGTGGTCGCCGAGGGCGGTCACCCCGCCTCCGGCCGTCCGCAGCTGATGGGTATCACCAAGGCCTCGCTGGCCACCGAGTCCTGGCTGTCGGCCGCCTCCTTCCAGGAGACGACCCGGGTCCTCACCGACGCGGCGATCCACGCCAAGTCGGACCCGCTGCTGGGCCTCAAGGAGAACGTCATCCTCGGTAAGCTCATCCCGGCCGGTACGGGTCTGCCCCGCTACCGCAACATCCGGGTCGAGCCGACCGAGGAGGCCAAGGCCGCGATGTACTCGGCCGTCGGCTACGACGACTACGACCTGTCGCCCTTCGGCGCCGGCTCCGGCCAGGCGGTTCCGCTGGACGACTACGACTACGGCCCGTACACCGGCTGAGTCACCTCTTCGGCCTCAGACGGCCGATGATCGCAGGGCGGTCACCCCTCACGGGGTGGCCGCCCTGCGGCGTTCCCGGGGCCGGGCGGGTCGCCTGCCGCCCGGACCGGCTCACCCGTGCGGGGGAGGGGCCGGAACCGCTCCGCGGAGGGAGGTGGGGGAGGGGGCGATTGCGGGAGGCTTCTCGGTGTCGGGACGACGGTGCTTTCGAAGGGGGCAGGGGATGAAGCGGGTACTGGGTGCGCTGGCGATCACGGCGGGGGTCCTGGCCGGGATGATGGGCTGTCTGCCGATCGGGGACGACCAGGAGCACCGGACGGTCAGCTACGGGGTGGCCGAGCCGGTCAAGGAGCTGGTGGTCGAGGGGGAGAACGGCGGCGTTCAGGTGACCGGCGACGGCGACACCGTGAGCGTGGTCGAGAAGCAGAACTACCAGGGGGCCGCGCCGAAGAGCACGCACGAGGTGAAGGACGGCGTACTCCGGCTGACGTACGACTGCGACCACTGCGGCATCGGGTACACCGTGCGGGTGCCGGCCGGGACCAAGGTGCGGGTCAAGGAGACCAACGGCGGCATCAGGCTGACCGGGCTGGCCGGCGACGCGGAGGCCGACGTCAAGAACGGCGGGGTCGACGCGAGCGGGCTCAGCTCGGCGCAGGTGAAGCTGACCGCGGTGAACGGCGGGGTGCGGGCCGACTTCGCGGCCGCGCCGACCAAGGTCGAGGCGACGACCTCGAACGGCGGGGTGCGGGTGAAGGTCCCGACCGGGGAGGCGTACGCGGTGGACGCGCACGCGTCGGTCGGCGGGGTGGACGTGGGCCTCCCCTCGCAGCCGGGCGCGGCGCGCAGCATCACCGCCCGGGCGGAGACCGGCGGCGTGACGGTCAGCGGTGCCTGACCGGGCCGTTCCGGAGGTCCTGCCGGTAGGGCATGATCTTCTCCGCGGGGGCGGCGTCCCCGGCTACGGGGGAGGTACCGGGGTGGAGCGTGCGACGGGTCGGCCGAGCCGGCCGGCCGGGCTGAGTCCGTACGTGCAGGACTCGCTGCTGGCGGTGGTCGCGGCGGGGGTCGCGGTGTGGGCGGTGTCCCAGGACGAAACGGCCTGGTCGTGGTGGATCTACCTGCTCGCGGTGGCGACCGCGCTGCCGCTGCCCTGGCGGCGCCGGAGGCCGCTGACGGTGCTGCTGCTGGCGACGCTGCCGTCCCTGGTGATCTCGATCGCGGCGCACTCGGCGAACCCCCAGGTGCCGCTGTCCGGGGTGATCGCCCTCTACACGGTGGCGGAGCGGTCCTCGGAGCGGGCGCGGTGGAGCGTCCTGGCGGTGGTGGTGGTCGGCAACGTCGTCGGCACCCACTCGCCGAACGGCGCGCTGTTCAGCCTGCTCACCTCCGTCGGCACCTTCGTGTTCGGCTCGCTGGTGCGCGCCCAGCGGAAGCTGGCCCGGCTGCAGGCGGAGCGGGCCCGGGAGGCCGGTGAGCGGGCGGCGAGCGACGCGGCCCGGGCGGTGGCGGAGGAGCGGGCGCGGATCGCCCGCGAGATGCACGACATCCTGGCGCACGCCGTCTCGCTGATGGTGATCCAGGCCGAGGCCGGGCCGGTGGTGGTGCGCAGCGACCCGGACCGGGCGATCCGCGCGTTCGACACCATCGCCGACGCGGGCCGTGATGCGATGGTCCAACTGCGGCGCGTGCTCGGGGTGTTGAAGGATCCCGAGGCCGGCCGCCAGCTGGCGCCGCAGCCCAGACTGGCCGAACTCGCCGACGTGGCCGAGCGGGTGCGCGGGGCGGGGCTGCGGGTGGAGCTCGAACTCCCGGAGGGGAAGGGCGCGTTGCCCGCCGACGTGGAGGCGGCGGCGTACCGGATCGTGCAGGAGGCGCTGACCAACACGGTCAAGCACGCCGGGGCCGACCGGGTGGCGATCCGGGTGCGGCTCTCCGCGGAGGTGCTGGAGGTCGTGGTCTCCGACAACGGCCGCGGGGTGGCGCCGACGGCCGACCGCGCGGTGATCGGCTGGTCGGGCGGGCGCGGGCTGGTCGGCATCCGGGAGCGGGCGGCGGCCTGCGGCGGGCTGGCCGAGGCCGGGCCGGGGCCGGAGGGCAGGGGTTTCCTGGTGAGCGCCCGGCTGCCGCTGGCCGCGGGCACGAGGGTGGAGAGGGTGGGCGGATGACGCCGATTCGGGTGGTCGTCGCGGACGACCAGGAGCTGGTGCGGGCCGGGTTCGGGATGATCCTGGACGCACAGCCGGACATCGAGGTGGTGGCGGAGGCGGCCGACGGCGCCGAGGCGGTCGAGGCGGTGCGCGCGCACGGCCCGGACGTGCTGCTGCTGGACGTCCGGATGCCGGTGATGGACGGGCTGGAGGCGGCCCGCCGGGTGTGCGCGGAGTTCCCCTCCACCAAGGTGATCATGCTGACCACCTTCGACATCGACGACTACGTCTTCGACGCGCTGTACGCGGGCGCCAGCGGCTTCCTGCTCAAGGACGTCCGACGGGACGACCTGGCGCACGGGGTGCGGATGGTCGCCTCGGGCGAGGCGCTGCTCGCGCCCTCGGTGACCAGGCGGCTCATCGGCGAGTTCGCCGCCCGCCGGCCGGGCGCGCCGGAGCGGGCGGTGCGGCCGCCGTCCAAGCTGCTGGAGCAGCTGACCCTGCGCGAGCAGGAGACGCTGCGGCTGATCGCGCGCGGGCTGTCCAACGCGGAGATCGCGGCCGAGCTGGTGGTCAGCGAGCACACGGTGAAGACGCACGTCAGCAACGTGCTGAGCAAGCTCGGCCTGCGGGACCGGGTGCACGCGGTGGTGTTCGCCTACGAGGCGGGGGCGGTGGTGGCGGGGGAGTCCTGACGCCCGGGGGCGGACCGGCTCCCCCGTGCGGGGGAGGCGGGGAGTTCGCCGGTGCGGGCGATCCGGGACGAGGGGTCCGGCGGACAGGCTGTGCGGTGTCGGAACGGATCACGGACACCGCAGGAGACCGCAGATGAACACCACCCAGCACAGCCGCCGCACCGCGTACGCCGTCGTCGGCGCGCCCGCCCTGATGGCCCTCTACGGCGGCATCCGCCTGGTGCCGGGGTCCCGCGAGCCGGGCCTCGGCTGGACGGTCGGCCACACCGCGATGTTCGCCGGGCTGCTGCTGTTCGCCCCGCTCTTCCTCGCACTGCGCCGGCAGCTCGCCCCGCGCGGCACGGCCGGGCGGATCGCCGCCGGGGCGGCGCTGGGGACGGCCTTCGCGGGGCTGCTCTGCTCGCTGGCGCAGATCGGCATCGACCTGGTGGTCGGCCTCGTGGCGGCGGACAAGGCCGAGCAGTCGCGGCTGTTCGACCGGGTGCAGGACGTCCCGGGGGTGCTCCCGGCCGTGTACCAGGTGGGCCCGCTGTTCTTCTACGTCGGCCTGCTGGCGCTGCTGGTCGCCGCGTCGGTGGGCGCGGCCCGGACGCTGCGCTGGTGGAGCCCGGTGCTGATGCTGGTCGGCACCGTCGCCTCGGCGGCCGATCTGGCCATGATCCCGCTGGCCGCCGCCTGCTATCTGGTGGCGCTGGCCCCGCTGGCCCGTCCGGCGGCGGCGCCGCGGCCGGCGCTGGCCTGACGCCAGGGCAGGCCTGACGCCGGCCGGTTCGGCTCGTCCGGAGGGCCGGCCCGCGCGGGGTGACCGGCCCCGTGCGCGGGGGGAGTTGGCGCGGTGCGCCCGGATTTTCGGTGGCCGCGGGCGGGCCGGACGCCGTACCGTCCGGGGCATGAACGCGAAGCGTCCCCTGATCGCCGTGCTCACCGGTGCGGGCATCTCGACCGACTCCGGCATCCCCGACTACCGCGGCCCGCAGGGGCTCTGGCAGCGGGACCCGTCGGCGCAGGAACTGGTCACCCTCCAGCCGTACCTGGCCGACGGCCTGGTGCGGGAGCGGGCCTGGCTGATGCGCCGCGACGCCGGGGCGCTGGCCGCCGAGCCGAACGACGGGCACCGGGCGCTGGTCGACCTGGAGCGTTCCGGGCTGCCGGTGCGGGTGCTCACCCAGAACGTGGACGGGCTGCACCAGCTCTCCGGGCTGCCCGCCCGCAAGGTGCTCGAACTGCACGGCACCGCACGGGAGGTGCAGTGCGTGGGCTGCCGGGTGACCGGGACGATGGAGGACGCGCTGGCGAGGGTCGCGGCGGGGGAGCCGGACCCGGCCTGCCGGGAGTGCGGCGGTGTCCTCAAGCCGCGCACGGTGATGTTCGGCGAGAACCTGGACCCGGTGGTGCTCCAGCAGGCCGACGCGATCGCCCGGGCCTGCGACGTCTTCGTCGCGGTGGGCACCAGCCTCCAGGTCTACCCGGTGGCCGCGCTGCCGCAGATCGCGATGGAGAACGGCGCCCGGCTGATCGTGGTGAACGGCGAGCCGACCCCGTTCGACGAGGCGGCGGACGAGGTGATCCGGGAGCCGATCTCCCGGGCACTGCCGGCGCTGGTGCGGCGGCTGGTGACCGAACGGGCCTGAGGGGAGGGGGCCGGAGGGGGCTCCGTACGGACGCACCGCGTGCGTACGATGATCCTTCCGGCTCCCCCTCTCGGCCTGGAGTGATCGACCGATGACGACGACGGCGAACTTCGACCCCTGGTCGGCGGCGTTCGTGGCCCACCCGTACGACGCGTACGCCGAGCTGCGCGAGCACGCGCCGGTGACGTACTTCGAGCCGACGAACCAGTGGCTCGTCTCCCGCCACGAGGACGTCAGCGCGCTGCTGCGCGACCGGCGGCTCGGCCGCACCTACACCCACCGCTTCAGCCACGCGGAGTTCGGCCGCCCCGAGCCCGACCCGGCGCACGAGCCCTTCCACACCCTGAACGACCACGGGCTGCTCGACCTGGAGGCGCCCGACCACACCCGGATCCGCCGGCTGGTCTCCAAGGCCTTCACCCCGCGCATGGTCGAGGGCCTGCGCCCGACCGTCCGGCGCCTGGCCGGCGAACTGGTCGACGACCTGCTCGCGGCCGGCGGCGGCGACCTGATCGCCACCGTCGCCGAACCCCTGCCGGTCGCCGTGATCGCCGAGATGCTCGGCGTGCCGGAGGGCGACCGGCACCTGCTGCGGCCGTGGTCCTCCGACATCACCGGGATGTTCGAACTCAACCCGAGCGAGGAGGCCGCCCGCCGGGCCGTCGCCGCGAGCACCGAGTTCTCCGACTACCTGCGCGCCCTGATCCGCGAACGCCGGGCGGAACCCGGCGAGGACCTGATCAGCGCGCTCATCCAGGCCCAGGAGGGCTCCGACGCGCTCAGCGAGCAGGAGATGGTCTCCACCTGCGTGCTGCTGCTCAACGCCGGCCACGAGGCGACCGTCAACACCACCGGCAACGGCTGGTGGGCGCTGTTCCGCCACCCGGAGGAGCTCGCCCGGCTTCGCGCCTCGGTGGACGGGCTGCTGCCCACCGCGATCGAGGAACTGATGCGCTGGGACACCCCGCTGCAGATGTTCGAGCGCTGGGTGCTGGAGGACATCGAGGTCCACGGCGTCACCGTCCCGCGCGGCTCCGAGATCGCCCTGCTGTTCGGCTCCGCCAACCGCGACCCCGAGCGCTTCGCCGACCCCGACCGGCTCGACCTCGCCCGCACCGACAACCCGCACATCACCTTCGGCGCCGGAATCCATTTCTGCCTCGGCGCCCCGCTTGCCAGACTGGAGCTCACCGAGTCCTACGGCACACTGCTGCGCCGGGCCCCGGGCCTGCGGCTGGTCCGCGAGCCCGAGTGGAACCCGGGCTACGTGATCCGCGGGCTCAAGGAACTGCAGGTCGAGGTCTGACGACGAGGGGGAACGGCCGTGGGCAAGGCGACGGGGGCACTGCTGGGCTTGGCGATCGGTGACGCGATGGGCCGGGTGACCGAGTTCCAGGACGTCGAGCGGATCGCCGTCGACCACCCGGACTGGCGTCGACTCCCGCTGCCCGCCAGCGCGTTGGTCACCGACGACACCCAGATGACGCTCGCCCTCGGACGCGGCCTGCGCACCGCCCTGGCCCGCGGACCGCTCACCCCGCTGCACCTGGAGCGGCCGGTCCGCGAGGAGTTCGTCGACTGGTGGCGCTCCCCGGAGAACAACCGCGCCCCGGGCATGACCTGCCTGCGCGCCTGCGAGCGGCTCAGCCGCCCCGAGTACCGCTGGCAGCAGGCGAGCGACGTGGGCTCCAAGGGCTGCGGCGCCAACATGCGGGTCGCCCCGATCGGGCTGGTCCGCGCACTGGACGCCCGGCAGCTCTCCGGCGCCGCCCAGCTGCAGTCCGCGCTCACGCACGGCCACCCCACTGCGCTCGCCGCCAGTGACCTCACCGCGTACGCCGTCCGCAAGCTGGCCGAGGGCGTCCCTCCGGCCGCGCTGCCCGCGGTGCTGAGGGCGTACGCGCTGGCCGGCCGCGAGCGCTACGACGAGTTCTGGCTCGGTGACCTCGCCGACCGCTGGTACGGCAGCTCCCCGCAGGCCGTCATGGCCCGCGGCTGGGACGACTGCCTCAAGGTGCTCGACGACCTGGAGGCCGCCCTCGCCGCGCCCGACGTCGAGGCCGATCCCTGCCTGGCCACCGGCGAGGGCTGGATCGCCGAGGAGGCCTTCGGCACCGGCCTGCTCTGCTTCCTGCTGCTGCCCGACGACCCGGTCGCCGCCGTCCGCCGGGCCGCCTACTCCAGCGGCGACTCCGACTCCCTCGCCTGCCTGACCGGCGCCTTCGCGGGCGCCCACCACGGCGAAGCGGTCTGGCCGGCGGAATGGGTGGACCGGATCGAGCACCGGGACGAGCTCCTGGAGCTCGGGGCGCTCTGGGACTGAGCGGTCGAGGCCCGTTCCCGCGGCCGGCCGGCGCGCTCCCGGGCGGGCGGAACCGCTCGGCGGGGTGGTGCGTCGAAGGGCCATGACGAACCGCAGCACCGGAACCCGTCGTACGTCCCGCCGCCCGGCGGCGCTGCTCCTCGCCGCCGCGCTCGCCGCGCCGCTGCTGGCCGGGTGCGGCAGCACCGGGGCCGCCACCGGCGCGGAGGTGAGGGCCTCCGCACCCGCCAGTCCGCCCGCGGTGGACCCGGCCCGGGTGGCGGCCACCGCGAAGGCCACCGACGCCTTCGGGCTGGACCTCCTGCACACCCTCACCGCGACACCGGACGGCGCCGGCCGCAACCTCGTGCTCTCCCCGTCCGGGCTCTCCACCGTGCTCGCCATGCTGCTGCCCGGTGCCCGCGGCGCGACCGCCCAGGAGCTGGCGAAGGCCCTGCACACCGAACTCGACCCGAAGCAGTACGCCCTCGCCGTCGGCGCGCTGAACCGACCCGTGCCGACCACCGACGGACTCACCCTGCGCCGGAGCGACGAGGTCTGGACGCAGCAGGGCTTCACGGTGGAGCCCGACTACCTGGCGACGCTCGCTGCGGCCTTCGACGCCGGAGTGCACACCACCGACTTCAAGAAGGACCCGGAGGGCAGCCGAACGGCGGTCAACGCGGCCGTGGAGAAAGCCACCGAGGGGCGGATCAAGGACCTCTTCGCCCCGAAGGCGATCAACCCGGACACCCGGCTGGTGCTCACCGACGCGCTCTACCTCAAGGCGAAGTGGGCCTCCGCGTTCAAGCCCGCGCACACCGAGGACCGTCCGTTCCACAAGCTCGACGGCACCGCGCCGAACGTCTCCACGATGGGCCAGACCGGCGACTTCAAGTACGCCGACGGCTCCGGCGGGATCGTCGGCGAACCCTGGCAGGCCGTCGAACTGCCCTATGCGGACGGCGGACTGGTGATGGACCTGATCGTTCCCGCGCAGGGCGGCTTCGACGCCTTCACCAAGGGCCTGGACCAGCCCCAGCTGGACCGGATCCTCGGCGCCCTCAGCGCACAGCCCGTCGACCTGCAGCTGCCGCGCTTCCACTTCGACACGTCCAACGAGCTCACCTCCGCGCTGCGCTCGCTCGGTGTCCACACGGCCTTCGACGACGCCGACCTCGGAGGCATCGCCAAGGAGCCGCTCGTCGTCAGCTCGGTGGTGCAGAAGGCCACCGTGCAGGTCGACGAGGAGGGGACGGTCGCGGCAGCCGGCAGCGGGGTCGGCGTGGGTGCCGCGGCCGCGCCCGCCCCGCGCCAGGCCGCCCAGCTGCACATCGACCGGCCGTTCCTGTTCCTGATCCGGGACACCGCCGGCGGGCAGCCGCTGTTCCTCGGCCAGGTCACCGACCCGCAGGCCGGGTAGGCGCGCTCACCTGGCCCCGGCCGGGCGCCCGTCGCGCCGGGGCCGGCGCGCTCACCAGGCCGGGTAGCGCCCGCCGAGCCCCGGGTGGAGCGGGTCGCGGGTGCCGAACAGCACCAGCAGGTCGTCCGCGACCTGCCGCAGCTCGGCCCGCCCCTCGACCGCCCCGGCCCACTCGGCGGGCAGCGCCGAGGCGCCGTACGCGGCCCCGACCAGGTTGCCGCAGACCGCGCCGGTCGAGTCGCTGTCCCCGGAGTGGTTCACCGACAGCAGCAGCGCGGTGCGCACCGGGTCGGGGTCGAGGGTGGCCGCCAGCAGCGAGTACACCGCGATGGCCAGGCACTCCTCGGCGATCCAGCCGAGCCCGACCCGCTCCACCGCCTCCGCCGACGGCTCGGACTCCTGGGCGACCCGCACCGCCCTGGCCAGCGCCTGGACGGTCTCCTTGGACGCCGGCAGGTCGCGGATCTGCTCCACGGTCTCGCCGACCGCCGCCCACGGCTCCGTCCCGTTCGCGAGCCGCTCGACCAGCGCCGCGAAGGCGCCCGCCGCGAGGTACCCGGTCGGGTGACCGTGGGTGAGCTGGGCACACTGCACCGCCAGCCCGAAGGACTGCTCGACACCCAGCCGCGCCAGCCCGAACGGCGCCGAGCGCATCACCGTGCCGCAGCCCTTGGAACCCGGGTTGATCGGCCCCGGCCGCCCGATCACGGACGGCGCCTCGAACACCGGGTGCTCGGACACCCCGCTCAGGCAGGCGTTGCCCGGCGCCCGCCGCGCGTACAGGAAGGGCTGCCGCAGCAGCCAGCCGTCGTACGGGCGGGGCTGCGGCGCGGTGTCCGGCGCGGGCTGGTACTGCGTCATCAGCCAGCGCCGGTAGGCACCGTGGACGGCCTCCGGCACCGAGCCGCCGCCGCCCGTCCAGCCGCGCACGAAGCCGCGGATCAGGCCCTCGGCGGTGAACAGCGTCATCTGGGTGTCGTCGGTGACCTCGACCGGCCCGGGACCGCCCGGCAGGGAGGTCACGCCCTCCGGCCCGTAGTGGCCCTGGATCTGATGGAGCTGCTGGAACTCCACCGGCCAGCCCAGCGCATCGCCGACGGCTCCGCCGAGCAGCGCTCCGCGCACCCGGTCCCGGTAGCCCGACTCGGCAGCCGGCTCCGTCACGTCGGATCCCCCTTCGTTCGTGGCGGAGTAGTTCTATCAGGTCCGCGTGCGGAGCTACCGGCGGATCTGCCCGGCGCGCCCGTGCAGCGCGGCCCGGTCGGCGGCGGCGCGCCCGGCCGCCCAGCCCTCGCCGTCGCTGACCCGGACCCGCTGCGAGACCAGCTTCGGGAACAGCCGGCCGACCTCCTCGTCCACCGCCTCCGAGCGGGCGGCGAGCGCGGGCAGCAGCCGCGCGTCCGGCAGCAGCTGCTCCTCGGTGCCGTCCTCGCGCAGGTGCCGGCCGGCCGCGGCGGCGCTGGTGGTCCGCTCGGTGGCCGCGGTCAGCCGCTCGCGGATCCGCGCCGCGTAGGCGACCAGGAAGGACTGCCGGAACGCCTTGCTGCGCGAGTCCCGGCCGGAACCCGCCTTGTTGAGCGCATGGGTGGCCTGCACCAGCAGCGAGGTGTAGAGCAGTTCGACGCCGTCCAGGTCGCCGTCGAAGCCGACCACGGTGCAGAAGCCGAACTCCTTCGCCCAGACCACCCGGCACCGGTTCGCCGCCGCGACCGCGTCCAGCAGCATCGTCTTGGGGCCCTCGTACGGGTTGTCCACCCCGATCCGCAGCGCCGCCGGGGCGTTCCGGTCCGCACCGGCGGCCGCCAGCAGCGCCTCGTCGATGCTGTGCTGGGCCATCAGCTGCTGGGCCTTGGCGGTCAGCGCCTCGGCCTCCTCGGAGTACTCGGTGGACTCGGCCTTGGCCAGTAGCGCCCGGATCCGGGCCAGCATCCGAGGCTCGCCGGCCGGGGGCCCGGGGTGCTGCGGGCCGGAGTGCCGGGGCCGCGCCGCCTGCCCGGGGCCGGGCCCCACCGGGGCGATCGGGGGCAGCCGGCCCCAGGTGCGCAGCAGCTCCAGGACGGCGGTGGCGAGCGCGAAGCGGTCCAGCCGGTGCCGCTGGGCGAAGGCCCCCAGGTACTGCTCGTCGCCGGGCCACCAGACCTCGGCCTCCAGCTCGCGCAGCTGCTCCAGCCAGCGCCGGTCGAGCGCGGCCGCCGGGTGGCGGCGGCCCTCGGCGGCGATCAGGTCCACTGCGAGGGCGAGGTGGACGGGCTTCAGCCCGCGCCGCACCACCCGCACCAGGTCGGCCGGGCGCCAGCCGGCGGACCAGCAGCGGCCGACGGCGGTGTCCGCGTACCCCAGCAGCGCCCGGCTGACCGCCGACCACTGCCCGGCCGAGGCGGCCAGCAGGGACGCCCCGGTGTCCAGAGCGAGGTCCAGCCCCTCCTCGGGTGCCGTCAGCACCGACCGCACCGCCTGCTCCAGCAGCGGCCCGGCGTCCCCGCCCTGCTGCGTGCGCTTGCCCACGGTGTGTCCCTGCTCTCCTCGACGGCCCGGTTCCTCCTGCCCATGATGCCGGAGCGCGCACCGACCACCGGGAGCGGACGGCGGGGCGGCAACGAGCGGGGCGGGAACGAGCGGGGGAGCAGACGGCGGCGCCCGGCCCCGAGGCGGGACCGGGCGCCGGGCGGTGCGGTGCGGCTAGCGCTCGACGGCCGTGGCCAGGATCTCCGGGGCGCGCTCCAGCAGCCGGGTGGCCGCCATCCGCACACCGAGGACGGCGACCAGCGCGCCGTAGAGCGGGCCGATCAGCAGGACCGGCCAGCTCGGCCCGTCCGAGATCAGCGCCCAGCCGAGGTAGCCGCCCACCGGCAGGGCGAGCAGTGCCACGCCGATCATCGAGCCGAAGGAGTTGAGCATCACCAGCCCGCTCTGGCCCGGAGCGGCGTTGCGCATCGGGTTGCTGTCGGCGGGCATGCTGTACGGCACCAGCACGCTGAACATCGCGCCGAGCGCCACCCCGCAGCCGAGCAGCGCGAGCGCGAGGCCGACCGCGGCCGGCAGCTCCGCCCACGTGCCGGTGACGGCCGCCAGCACCAGGCCGAGCACCAGCGTCACCGGGATCGCGTACGACAGCACCGCGTACGCCCGGCCGCGCAGCTCGTCCCGGGCGTCGGCCGGGGTGCGCAGGGTGGCGGCGACCATCCAGAACGCCGAGCCGTCCATGCCGAACAGGTTGAGCATCTGCAGCCCGAGGAACGTCCCCGTCATCGCCAGCAGGTAGACGCTCGCCCAGCCCTGGACCATCGACAGCACGCAGATCACCACCGTCATGCCGATGCTGGTGAACACCGCGGCCTTGGCGCGCGGTTCGCGCCAGGCGTACCGCAGGTGGCGCTGCATCACCGCGCCGGTCCGGCCCCCGGGCAGGAAGCCCCAGCCGCGCGAGTGCTGCACCCCGCGGGCCACCTCCAGGGTGGAGGAGTCGGCGGTGACCATCAGCTCCTGAAGGCTGCTGCGCCACCAGCGCAGCAGCAGCGCCACCAGCACGCCGGCCGCGGCGAGCTGCAGCAGCGCGAGCCCGTACCGGCCCTCGGCGGCGGTGCGTGGCGCGTCCGCCGCGCTGATCGGCGGGATCCAGCGCAGGACGGAGGCGATCGGCTTCAGCGGGCTCAGGTCGATGTCGCTGCCGGGGCGGCCGAAGATGCTCTGCGAACCGACGTTGGCGGTCTGGATCAGCAGGGCGAAGGCCAGCCCGCCGAAGACCGCGAAGTCCTTGCCCCGGCGGCTGGAGAGCATCCGGGCGTTGCCGGCCGCGACCGCCCGGGAGAGCGTGACCAGGCCGAGCAGTGCGAGCGGCACGCCGACCACGGCGACCGCGGCGGAGGCCCCGCCGCCGGCGCCGGCCAGCACCGCGCCGGTCACCAGCACCAGGTTGATCAGCGGTCCGGGCCCGATCAGCGCGGCCAGCAGCGAGCCGCGCAGGAGCGGACCGGGCCGCAGCGGCAGCATGGTGAGCCGGGTCGGGTCGGCGCTCTCGTCGCTGGAGAACAGGAACAGCGGCAGCGCCGCCCAGCCCAGGGTCAGCACGCCGAGCAGCATCACCCCGGCGTCCCCGGAGCCCGCGAACCGCCCGTTCAGCGCGGCCATGGCGACGGCGATGCCGGCCGCGAAGGCCAGGCCCACGACGCCGCCGAGCACGTAGACGGTGGTCCTGCCGGGGCTGCGCCGCAGCCCGTTGCGCAGCAGCCGCAGCTTGAGCGCCACCAGGGCGCGGACCACCGTCCGCCCGTCCGGCACCGCGCCGGGCACGGCCGCAGTCACTGCTTGCCCCCGAGCTGGCCGCCGTCGAGCTGGCCGCCGTTCAACTGCCCGCTGCCGAACTGCCCGCCGCCGAGCCAGCCGAGGGCCTGCCCGTCGTCCTCGCGGACACCGATCAGGTCGAGGAAGGCCTCGTGCAGGCTGCGCCCGCCGCGGACCGAGTCCAGCGGTCCGTGGGCGATGACCCGGCCCGCGTTGACCACCGCGACCCAGTCGCAGAGCTGCTCGACCAGCTCCATCACGTGACTGGAGAAGACGACCGTGGAGCCGGCCGCCGCGTACCGCTTGAGCACGCCGCGGATGGTCTGGGCGGAGACCGGGTCGACGCCCTCGAAGGGCTCGTCCAGGAACAGCACGTCGGGGTTGTGCAGCAGTGCGGCGGCCAGGCCGATCTTCTTGCGCATGCCGGTGGAGTAGTCGGCGACCAGCTTGTCGGCGTCCCGGCCGAGGTCCAGGACGGCCAGCAGCTCCTCGGCCCGACGGTCGACCTCGGCACCGGGCAGGCCGCGCAGGCGCCCGGTGTACTGCAGCAGTTCGCGCCCGCTGAGCCGCTCGAACATCCGCAGGCCCTCGGGCAGGATGCCGATCCGCGCCTTGACCAGGACCGGGTCGGCCCAGACGTCGGCGCCGTGCACCAGGACGGTGCCCTGGTCGGGCCGCAGCAGCCCGGTGACCATCGACAGCGTCGTGGTCTTGCCGGCGCCGTTCGGGCCGACCAGGCCGATGAACGAGCCGGCCGGCAGTTCCAGGCTCAGCCCGGCCACGGCGGCCTGGGTGCCGAAGTGCTTCCACAGCCCTCGGATGCTGACGGCGGACGGGGCGTCCGGTCGGGGGAGGTCGGAGGGAGGTGGTGCTGACTCCTGCATCGCTGCCTTCTCTGCTCGTGGTCGGCGGAACTGCTCTCGGGCTCAGCCTGTCACTGCACGAACGGGCTGTCGCCCGAGTTGAGGATCCCCTGAGCGTGTCCGCCGAACGGGTGAGGCACGCCGTGCGGAACGCCTTTCCCGACCTTGTCGGTCCGATTTGGCAACTACTCAGTTCGCCTGTTCGTCCTGCACTATGAGGAGCAGTGAGGGTGCGCGGGGGAACCGCGGTACCGGGAGGTGGCGGATGTCCGTTCAACCGTGGGGCGAACCCGGTCCCGCCTACAAGCACGGCCACGAGCCGGGCCACGGCCACCGGCCGGTCGTCGGCTGGCAGCCCGCGCCGGTC
Organism: Kitasatospora sp. NPDC038210; assembly: GCF_055600605.1. NCBI lineage: Bacteria > Bacillati > Actinomycetota > Actinomycetes > Kitasatosporales > Streptomycetaceae > Kitasatospora > Kitasatospora sp. NPDC038210. The sequence continues at coordinate 361,209 of NZ_JBVJYK010000003.1, forward strand.
CCGGCCCAGGCGCCGGTCCCCGCTCCGTCCCCGCAGGCCGCGATGCGGGCGGGCCACGCGGACCGCGACCGGACGGTCGACGTGCTGAAGGCCGCTTTCGCCGAGGGCCGGCTCTCCGTCCAGGAGTACGAGCAGCGCCACGAGGCCGCCGTCGAGGCACAGACCTACGGGCAGCTGGCCGCGCTGGTGGCGGACCTGCCCGCCGGCCCGATGACGGCCCCCGCCGGCCCGCCGGTCCCGGCCACCTTCCTGCCCGCCGCGCCGCCGCCGGCCCGCCAGACCAACGTGCTGGCGGTGGTCTCGGTGGTGTGCGGCCTGAGCGGTTTCCTGGCGCTGCCGGCGGTGGGTGCGGTGATCACCGGGCACATCGCCCGGGCCCAGATCCGCGAGCGCAACATGGACGGCGACTGGGCGGCCGTCCTCGGCCTGGTCCTCGGCTACATGGGCAGTGCGTTCTGGGCGCTGCTGATCCTGGTGGGCATCGCCTAGGCCGCGCGGCGGCGCTCCGCTGGCGGGCGTCCGACGACTGTGGTAGAGCGGGTGAAGGCGGCCCGACACCGGGCGGTCACGTGCGGGACACCCGCGTGACGCCCGGCCGAAGGCGACGACCTGCGGCGTTGCATTTGTTTTGACCGAGCCCCATGCGCTAGGTACGCTCTGACCTTGTGCCTGGGGTGTCCCCGGGTCCTTGTGCGTGCATGCACACCGGTCGCCGCGCCGAGCCGGAGCGCTTTCCAGCGCCCCGCGCGTAGAGCGCCGTCGCTGTACATCAGCCATGGGATTCCGTGTCGGAAAAGCCCAACACACCCGACCGCGTGGGTCGACCACGGGGCCGGTTGCGAGGGAAGACACCGCAGGTTAGTTCCACCAAGCCTTGGCACACAGAAAACGGAGAAACGGTGCCTACGATCCAGCAGCTGGTCCGAAAGGGCCGGCAGGACAAGGTCGAGAAGAACAAGACTCCCGCGCTGAAGGGCTCCCCGCAGCGCCGTGGGGTCTGCACGCGTGTGTACACGACCACCCCGAAGAAGCCGAACTCGGCGCTTCGTAAGGTCGCCCGTGTGCGCCTCACCAGCGGGATCGAGGTCACCGCTTACATCCCGGGCGAGGGCCACAACCTGCAGGAGCACTCCATCGTGCTGGTGCGCGGTGGTCGTGTGAAGGACCTTCCTGGTGTCCGCTACAAGATCATCCGCGGTTCCCTCGACACCCAGGGTGTCAAGAACCGCAAGCAGGCCCGCAGCCGCTACGGCGCCAAGAAGGAGAAGTAAGAATGCCTCGTAAGGGCCCCGCCCCGAAGCGCCCGGTCATCATCGACCCGGTTTACGGCTCCCCGGTCGTCACCCAGCTGGTCAACAAGATCCTGCTGCACGGCAAGCGCTCCACCGCCGAGCGGATCGTCTACGGCGCCCTTGAGGGCGTCCGCGACAAGACCGGCTCCGACCCGGTCGTCACGCTGAAGCGCGCGCTGGAGAACGTCAAGCCGGCCCTTGAGGTCAAGTCCCGCCGTGTCGGTGGCGCGACCTACCAGGTTCCGGTCGAGGTCCGTCCGGGCCGCGCCAGCACCCTGGCGCTGCGCTGGATGGTCGGTTACTCCCGCGCCCGTCGCGAGAAGACCATGACCGAGCGCCTGATGAACGAGATCCTCGACGCCAGCAACGGCCTGGGCGCTTCCGTGAAGCGTCGCGAGGACACCCACAAGATGGCCGAGTCCAACAAGGCCTTCGCGCACTACCGCTGGTAGTCCGTACCCCGTCACTAGACAGAGAGAGAACGAGCCACCATGGCTGCAACCTCCCTTGACCTCGCCAGGGTCCGCAACATCGGGATCATGGCGCACATCGACGCGGGCAAGACCACCACCACCGAGCGGATCCTGTTCTACACCGGTGTCTCGTACAAGATCGGTGAGGTCCACGATGGCGCTGCCACCATGGACTGGATGGAGCAGGAGCAGGAGCGCGGCATCACGATCACGTCGGCCGCGACGACCTGTCACTGGACGGTCGACGACGTCGACAACACCATCAACATCATCGACACCCCGGGTCACGTCGACTTCACCGTCGAGGTGGAGCGTTCGCTGCGCGTCCTCGACGGTGCCGTGACGGTGTTCGACGGTGTCGCCGGTGTCGAGCCCCAGTCCGAGACCGTGTGGCGGCAGGCTGACCGCTACGGCGTCCCGCGCATCTGCTTCATCAACAAGCTGGACCGCACGGGCGCGAACTTCTTCTTCTGCGTGCAGACCATCGTGGACCGCCTCGGCGCCACCCCGCTGGTCATGCAGCTCCCGATCGGTGCCGAGTCGGACTTCCAGGGCGTCGTCGACCTGGTCCGCATGAAGGCGCTGGTCTGGTCCGCCGAGGCCGCCAAGGGCGAGATGTACGACGTCGTCGACATCCCGGCCGAGCTGCAGGAGCAGGCTGACGAGTACCGCGAGACGCTGATCGACACCGTCTCGAACATCAGCGACGAGATCATGGAGCTCGCCCTTGAGGGCGAGGAGATCCCGGTCGAGCTGCTGCAGGACGCGATCCGCAAGGGCACCCTGAACTCGGACTTCACTCCGATCTTCTGCGGTACCGCCTTCAAGAACAAGGGCGTTCAGCCCCTGCTCGACGCGGTCGTCAAGTACCTGCCGTCCCCGCTGGACATCGAGTCCATCGAGGGCACCAAGCCGAACGACCCGGAGACCAAGATCTCCCGCAAGGCGTCGGACGACGAGCCGCTGTCCGCGCTGGCGTTCAAGATCATGTCCGACCCGCACCTGGGCAAGCTCACCTTCGTCCGGATCTACTCCGGCCGCCTGGAGTCCGGCACCTCGGTGCTGAACGCCGTCAAGGGCAAGAAGGAGCGCATCGGCAAGATCTACCGCATGCACGCGAACAAGCGTGAGGAGATCGAGTCGGTGGGCGCCGGCGACATCGTCGCCGTCATGGGCCTGAAGCAGACCACCACCGGTGAGACGCTGGCCGACGAGAAGAACCCGGTCATCCTGGAGTCCATGGACTTCCCGGCCCCGGTCATCCGCGTCGCCATCGAGCCCAAGTCCAAGGGTGACCAGGAGAAGCTGGGTGTCGCCATCCAGCGTCTCGCCGAGGAGGACCCGTCCTTCCAGGTCAACACGGACGAGGAGACCGGCCAGACCATCATCGCGGGTATGGGCGAGCTGCACCTTGAGGTGCTGGTCGACCGTATGAAGCGTGAGTTCAAGGTCGAGGCCAACGTCGGCAAGCCGCAGGTCGCCTACCGCGAGACGATCCGTTCGGCCGTCGAGCGCATCGACTACACGCACAAGAAGCAGACCGGTGGTTCGGGCCAGTTCGCGAAGATCCAGATCGCGATCGAGCCGCTTGAGCAGGCCGAGGGCTACGAGTTCGTGAACAAGGTCACCGGTGGCCGCGTGCCGAAGGAGTACATCCCTTCGGTCGACGCCGGTTGCCAGGAGGCCATGGAGTTCGGTGTGCTCGCCGGCTACCCGCTGCAGGGTGTCCGCGTCACGCTGCTCGACGGTGCGTCGCACGACGTCGACTCCTCGGAGCTCGCGTTCAAGATCGCCGGCTCGATGGCCTTCAAGGAAGGCGCGAAGAAGGCCAAGCCGGTCCTTCTTGAGCCGATGATGGCCGTCGAGGTCACCACGCCCGAGGACTACATGGGCGACGTGATCGGCGACATCAACTCTCGCCGTGGCCAGATCCGGTCCATGGACGAGCGTCACGGTGCCCGCGTCGTCACGGCGCTGGTGCCCCTCTCCGAGATGTTCGGCTACGTCGGTGACCTGCGCAGCAAGACCTCTGGTCGCGCCAGCTACTCGATGCAGTTCGACTCGTACGCCGAGGTCCCCAAGGCCGTGGCTGAGGAGATCATCGCCAAGTCCAAGGGCGAGTGAGTCCGGTTCTTCCGGCCTCGGAACCAGTCCGACATTCGGGATGATTCCGACCCCTTAGGCTATTAGGAGGCGACCCGGGAGGATCCGCACGGATCCTCCCGGGGCCTCCGGCCCCCACCCGCGGGACGGTACGAGGTGCTTGCACCACGGACCAAGCCCGATCAAGACCAACTGACGTCAGCACGGCGTACAGGAACTGTCCTCAGGAGGACTCAGTGGCGAAGGCGAAGTTCGAGCGGACGAAGCCCCACGTCAACATCGGCACCATCGGTCACATCGACCACGGCAAGACCACGCTGACTGCGGCCATCACCAAGGTGCTGCACGACGCGTACCCGGACCTGAACCCCTTCACGCCGTTCGACCAGATCGACAAGGCCCCGGAGGAGCGTCAGCGCGGTATCACCATCTCGATCGCGCACGTCGAGTACCAGACCGAGGACCGTCACTACGCGCACGTCGACTGCCCGGGTCACGCTGACTACATCAAGAACATGATCACCGGTGCCGCCCAGATGGACGGCGCCATCCTGGTGGTCGCCGCCACCGACGGCCCGATGCCGCAGACCAAGGAGCACGTCCTCCTGGCCCGCCAGGTCGGCGTTCCGTACATCGTCGTCGCCCTGAACAAGGCCGACATGGTGGACGACGAGGAGATCCTGGAGCTCGTCGAGCTTGAGGTCCGTGAGCTCCTCAGCGAGTACGAGTTCCCGGGCGACGACCTGCCGGTCGTCCGCGTCTCGGCGCTGAAGGCGCTTGAGGGCGACGCCGAGTGGGGCCAGAAGCTCCTCGGCCTGATGAAGGCTGTCGACGAGAGCATCCCGACCCCGGCCCGCGCCGTGGACCAGCCGTTCCTGATGCCGATCGAGGACGTCTTCACGATCACCGGTCGTGGCACCGTCGTCACCGGTCGTATCGAGCGCGGTATCCTCAAGGTCAACGAGACTGTCGACATCATCGGCATCAAGGAGACCAAGACCACCACCACGGTCACCGGCATCGAGATGTTCCGCAAGCTGCTCGACGAGGGCCAGGCCGGTGAGAACGTCGGTCTGCTGCTCCGCGGCATCAAGCGCGAGGACGTCGAGCGCGGCCAGGTCATCATCAAGCCCGGTTCGGTCACCCCGCACACCGAGTTCGAGGCCCAGTCCTACATCCTGTCGAAGGACGAGGGTGGCCGCCACACCCCGTTCTTCAACAACTACCGCCCGCAGTTCTACTTCCGTACCACGGACGTGACCGGCGTCGTGACCCTCCCCGAGGGCACCGAGATGGTCATGCCGGGCGACAACACCGCCATGACGGTTCAGCTGATCCAGCCGATCGCCATGGAGGAGGGCCTGAAGTTCGCCATCCGTGAGGGTGGCCGCACCGTCGGCGCCGGCCAGGTCACCAAGATCCTCAAGTAATTGACGATCTGACCTGCCTGCCCCGTACAGGCTGAGTCCGAAGGGCCCCGCGCACCGCACGGTGCGCGGGGCCCTTCGGCGTCTCACGGGGCGCTCACCGGAGCGCGCCTCCTTTCACCGGCCGCTCATCGCAGACTGTTATGGTCGGGCCACCAACCAGCCCCGCCGTCGCGGAAAGTGGGATCCAACGCATGTCAACGGCACCGCTGTTGTCGGTCGTGATGCCGATCTACAACGAGCAGGAGGCGCTCCCGCTGACCGTCGAGCGGCTGCGGCCGATCCTCGACGGGCTCGACGTGGCCTACGAGGTGGTCGGCGTCGACGACGGCAGCACCGACGCGACGCCGGTGCTGATGCAGAAGATCCACCAGGACTGGCCGGAGTTCCGCATCGTCCGCTTCGCCCGCAACTCCGGGCACCAGGCCGCCCTCACCGCCGGCCTCCACCGCGCCTTCGGCGACTACGTCGTCTCCATCGACGCCGACCTGCAGGACCCGCCGGAGAAGATCCCGGAGATGCTGGAGCTCGCCCGCGAGGAGAGCCTCGACATCGTCTACGGCGTCCGCGGTGACCGCGGCACCGACACCTCCTTCAAGCGGCGCACCGCCGGGGCGTACTACTGGCTGATGCGCAAGCTGGTCGGCAAGCGGATGCCCAACCAGGCCGGCGACTTCCGGCTGCTCAGCCGGGCCGCGGTGAACGCGCTGAAGGCGATGCCCGAGCACCAGCCGGTCTACCGGCTGCTGGTGCCGTGGCTGGGCTTCCCCAGCGGCGAGGTGGTCTACGTGCGCGAGGAGCGGGTCGCGGGCAGCACCCACTACCCGCTGTCCAAGATGGTCCGACTGGCGCTGGACAGCATCACCAACTTCTCCGCGGCCCCGCTGCGGCTCGCCACCTGGCTCGGGCTGTTCAGCTTCCTGGTCTGCATCGCGCTGGCGCTCTACACCACGGTCGCGTACGCGGTCGGCTCCACCGTGCCCGGCTGGTCCTCGCTCTTCATAGGGATGCTGTTCATCGGCGCCGTCCAGCTGGTCTGCGTCGGACTGCTCGGCGAGTACGTCGGCCGGATCTACTCCGCGGTCCAGGCGCGGCCCGCCTACTTCATCGGCTACGACTCGGCCGAGGAGCCGGACCGGTACGGTACGGGCGAGTGAACGAGATCCTCTCCGCCGACCGGGGCGAGCACGACGGGCCGAACGACCACGACGGGCACGACCACCGCGACGGGCCCGACCACCGCGACGGGCCGCGTGCCGAGCCGCCGGCGGTCCGTCGGCAGCTGCCGTCGTTCCTGGTCATCGGGGTGCTGAGCACCCTGTTCTACCTGGCGCTGTTCGTCGCCCTGCGGCTGGTCGCCTCGTCGCAGGTGGCCAACCTGGTCGCGCTGGCCGTCAGCGCGGTGGCCAACACCGCGGCCAACCGCCGCTTCACCTTCGGCATCACCGGCTCGGACGGCGCGGTGCGCCACCAGCTCCAGGGCGCGGTCGCGTTCCTGATCGGCCTCGGCCTCAGCAGCGGTGTCCTCGCGCTGCTCGACGCGGCGGTGCCGCACGCCTCCCGGGTGGTGGAGGTGACCGGGCTCGTGGTGGCGAACGGTCTCGCCACCGTGGCCCGGTTCGTCCTCCTCAAACTGTGGGTCTTCAGGAAGCGCTGACCGCGGCGGTCGGCTCCTGCCGCCCGGCGCGGCCGCCGGTGCTCGTCCACGCCCAGTACCCGAGCGCCGCGCAGCCGGCCACGGCGGTCAGCAGCGCGGTGGCCGAACCCGCCGGCGGGTGCCAGGTGCCGGCCAGCGGGTTGAGCGGGGTGTAGTCCACCGAGGTGCCGAGGCCCGCCTGCCAGCGGATCATGGTGTACCCGAGGAAGGCCAGCTGCAGCGGCAGCACCAGCAGCGCGATCATCCGGACCAGCGAGGCCGACCGGGCCCCGTCGAGCACGTCCCGCCGTCCGAGGACGAAGGCCGCGACCAGCGGGACCCCGACGGCGACCGGCAGCATGTACCGGCCCTGGCCGGCGAAGCCGACCTTGTGCGCCGCTATCGCGTCCGAGAGCGTGATCACCGCGAACGGGGCGAGGAAGAAGGCGAGCACCCGCCAGCGGTCGCTCCACGCGCCGAAGGCGAGCGCGGGCAGCACCAGGCAGCCGATGGCCAGGTACCAGAGGTAGTAGGCGGTGCCGGGCAGGTGCGTGTCGAGCCACGACGGGACGCCGATCACCTCGGTGAAGTAGTCGGGCCAGCGCACGATCACCTCGTGCCGGATCGCCTTGGGCACCGTGATGCCGGGCGGCACCTGGACGGGCATCATCTCCGAGGCCTTCATGACCACGGTCCACAGCGCCCCCGCGGCGCCGGTGGCGAACAGCGTCCCGGCCGCCCACCAGGCGGGCCGGAAGCGCAGCAGCTCCTTCACCCGCTCCCGCTTGGCCGGGATCAGCATGATCCCGAGGACCGCCGCGCACCAGAGCGGACCGAGCGCGCGGACCGTCATGAGCACCGAGCCGGCGATCGCGATCTGCACCATGGCCGCGCGCCGCAGCGGCTGCTCCGGGTCCAGCATGGTCGGGATGAGGGCCGCGACCAGGGCCACGCCGGCCGCGATCTCGATGCCGTTGGGGTTGATCGAGCCCGCCAGGTGCGCGGTGATCGGGGTCACCGCGACCAGCAGCCCGGCCGCCGCGATCCGGTGCCTGGTCCAGGCGACCAGGCTGTGCGCGGCGGAGGCGAGCAGCGCCGACACCAGGGCGGCGCTGACCAGCCGGGCCAGGGTGAGGCCCAGCCAGTTCGGCCAGAGGGCCATCGGCCAGCCGACGAGCGCGTAGTAGACCGGGTTGTACCGGCCGGCCCGGGTGCCCACCCGCTCGATCTGCTGGTCCGCGCCGCCGGGCGCCTTGGCGCAGGCCACCGACTTGGTGGGGTCGAACCACCAGCAGTTGTCCCGGACGATCGAGGCCGGCACGTGCTGGAAGGCGCCGGTGCCGCCGCCCGCCGCCTCGGGCTTGGGCGCGAACTCGCCCCGGGCCACCCCGACCGCGCGGACGATGTGCTCCCGCTCGTCCGGGCTCGCGTCGTACGGCGAGGCGAGCGCCCAGCCCGCGCAGACGAGGAAGAACCCGATGAACGCGGTCCACCAGGTCCGCCGGAACAGCAGGCGGCCCGGTCGGCCGGAGCTGTCGCCGGCCCTGCTCGCGGCGGCCGGGGGAGGGGAGGTCACGGCGGGGGGGTATGAGGACACGCGACCAAGATAACGGGTGGCCGATTTCGGCCGGACCGGGCGGCTGTGTGCCCGCCCGGCGTTGCACTTACGATTCCCCCGTGACTCAACTGGAATCGCCCTCGGAAGTGTCCGGATCCACCGCGAAGGGCCGGATCGCCGGACTTCTGGGCCATAGCGCGGTGCGGTTCCTGGCCGCCGGCGTCACCAGCACCACGGTCGACATGGGCCTGTTGTACCTCCTGCACGGCGTGCTCGGCCTGCCGCTGGCGGTGTCCACCCTCGTCGCCGTGCTGGCCGGCTTCACGACGAACTTCGTGCTGAACCGGATCTGGGCCTTCGAGAGCTCCTCGCCGGTCGGCAAGCAGACCGCCCGCTACATGGTGATGGCGGGCGGCAACTGGGTCGGCACCGTGCTGCTGGTCGGCGGCTTCGTGAAGCTGGGCCTCTTCTACCTGCTGGCCCGCGCGCTCGCGCTGGTGATCCTCTCGGTCGTGAACTACTTCGGCTACAAGTACTGGGTGTTCCGGGACAAGTGACGGAAGGACGAAGGCCCGGCCGGAGTGATCCGGCCGGGCCTTCGTCCTTCCTCGCGTGACCTCAGTCCTGCTGGGTGCGCAGGCTCTCGGTGAACGCCTTGCAGGTCTCGTACGTCGGCAGCAGGCCGGAGGAGATCGCCTCCGCCAGCGACGGCGCGGCCTCGTCCCGGGCCGACAGCAGCGGCTCCTCGGCCGGCCACTCGATGCCCAGGTCGGGGTCGAGCGGGTGGACCGAGTGCTCGCCGGTCGGGTTGTACGTCTCGGAGCAGAGGTACGAGAGCGTGGCGTCGTCGGTCAGCGCGCAGAAGCCGTGACCGAGGCCCTCCGGGATGTAGACCGCGCGGCGCTCCACGTCGTCGAGCCGCACGCCCTCCCAGCGGCCGAAGGTCGGCGAGCCGACCCGCAGGTCCACGATGACGTCGAGCACGGCGCCGCGCACGCAGGTCACGTACTTGGCCTGGCCGGGCGGCACGTCGGCGAAGTGGATGCCGCGCACCACGCCGCGCGAGGAGACCGACAGGTTGGCCTGGGCCAGCCGCAGCGGGTGGCCGACGACCTCGGCGAGGCGGTCGAAGCGGTACCACTCGGTGAACATGCCGCGCGGGTCGCCGTGCAGCTGAGGGGTGATCTCGATCAGGCCCTCGATGCTCAGTTCGCGGAACTTCACCGGGCGTTCTCCTCGTCCAGCAGGGCCAGCAGGTACTGTCCGTAACCGCTCTTCAGCAGCGGCTCGGCGAGCTCGCGCAGCTGCTCGGAGCTGATCAGGCCGGCCCGCCAGACGGCCTCCTCGATGCAGCCGATCTTGAAGCCCTGGCGCTCCTCGATGACCCGGACGAACTCCGAGGCCTGCACCATCGAGACGAAGGTGCCGGTGTCCAGCCAGGCGGTGCCGCGGTCCAGGATCGTGACGTTCAGCTCACCCTTGCGCAGGTAGGCGTCGTTGACCGCGGTGATCTCCAGCTCGCCGCGCGCGCTGGGCTTCAGGCCGCGGGCGATCTCCACGACCTGGTTGTCGTAGAAGTAGAGACCGGGGACGGCGTAGCGGGACTTCGGCTTCTCGGGCTTCTCCTCGATGGAGATCGCCTGGCCGTGCTCGTCGAACTCGACCACGCCGTACGCGGTCGGGTCGGCCACCGGGTAGGCGAAGACCCGGCCGCCGGGGGCGTCGGTGTGCTCGGCGAGCCGGGTGCCGAGGCCGCTGCCGTGGAAGATGTTGTCGCCGAGGATGAGGGCGACGGACTCGTCGCCGATGAAGTCCGCGCCGAGCACGAAGGCCTGGGCGATGCCCTCGGGCTTCTCCTGGACGGCGTACTCCAGCTTGAGGCCGAGCTGCGAGCCGTCGCCCAGCAGGCGTTCGAACTGCTCGCGGTCGGCCGGGGTGGTGATGATCAGGATCTCGCTGATGCCCGCCATCACCAGGGTGGACAGCGGGTAGTAGATCATCGGCTTGTCGAAGACCGGGAGCAGCTGCTTCGAGACCGCCCGGGTGAGTGGCCACAGGCGCGAGCCGGTCCCGCCGGCCAGGAGGATTCCACGCATGCGAGCAGCTTAAGTGAGAGCCGGACGGGCCCTGTCCTGGGCCGTTCGAGGGGGCCGATCGGCGACGGTAGACTACGCGCATTATGCGCATCCTCGTGACCGGCGGCGCCGGATTCATCGGTTCGGAGTTCGTCCGTCAGCTCCTCGGAGCGGACGAGAGCGCCCGGATCACCGTCTTTGACAAGCTCACCTACTCGGGCGTCCTGGAGAACCTGGCCCCGGTGGCCGACCACCAGGGCTACACCTTCGTCCAGGGCGACATCTGCGACGCGGACGCCGTCGACCAGGTCATGCCGGGCCACGACGTGGTGGTGCACTTCGCCGCCGAGTCGCACGTGGACCGCTCGATCGCCGGCGCGGGCCCGTTCGTCGTCACCAACGTGCTCGGCACCCAGGTCCTGCTGGACGCCGCCCGCAAGCACGGCGTCGGCCGCTTCGTCCACGTCTCCACCGACGAGGTCTACGGCTCGATCAGCGAGGGCTCCTGGACCGAGACCTGGCCGCTGGCCCCGAACTCCCCCTACTCGGCCTCCAAGGCCGGCTCCGACCTGCTGGCGCTGGCGTACCACCGCACCCACGGCATGGACGTCGTGGTGACCCGCTGCTCCAACAACTACGGGCACTACCAGTTCCCGGAGAAGGTCATCCCGCTGTTCACCACCAACCTGATCGACGGCAAGAAGGTGCCGCTGTACGGCAACGGTGGCAACATCCGCGACTGGCTGCACGTGGCGGACCACTGCCGCGGCATCGAGCTGGTCATGCGCGGCGGCCGGGCCGGTGAGGTCTACAACATCGGCGGCGGCACCGAGGTCACCAACAAGGAGCTGACCGGCCTGCTGCTGGAGGCCGCGGGCGCCGGCTGGGACATGGTCGAGTACGTCGAGGACCGCAAGGGCCACGACCTGCGCTACTCCCTGGACATCAGCAAGATCCGCGAGGAGCTCGGCTACGAGCCGCAGGTGTCCTTCCCGGACGGCCTCGCCGCGACCATCGCCTGGTACCGCGAGAACCGCGCCTGGTGGGAGCCGCTGAAGCAGAAGGCGGCCCTGGCGAAGTGACCGCGAACGCCACCGGCCGGGTCCGCTGGCTGGTCACCGGCGCGGCCGGGATGCTCGGGCAGGACCTGCTGTCGGTGCTGGCCGCCGACCCGACCGCCGAGATCACCGCGCTGCGCCGGGCGGACCTCGACATCACCGACGCGGCAGCCGTACTGGCCGCCGTCGAGGGCCACGACATCGTGGTCAACTGCGCCGCGTGGACGGACGTCGACGGTGCGGAGACCGAGGAGGAGGCCGCCACCGCCGTCAACGGCACCGGCGTGCGCCACCTCGCCGCGGCCTGCGCCAAGACCGGCGCCCGGCTGCTGCACGTCTCCACCGACTACGTCCTGCCGGGCGACGCCACCGAGCCCTGCCCGGAGGACGCCCCGACCGCACCGGTCAACGCCTACGGCCGCAGCAAGCTGGTGGGGGAGCAGGCCGTCGCCGAGCTGCTCCCCGAGCGCGGCTACGTCGTGCGCACCGCCTGGCTGTACGGCGAGCACGGCCCGAACTTCGTGGCCACCATGCTCAAGCTGGCCGCCCAGCGGGACACCCTGGACGTGGTCGACGACCAGCACGGCCAGCCCACCTGGTCGTACGCGCTCGCCGTCCGCCTGGTCGAGCTCGGCCGGGCCGCGCTCGGCGGATGGGCCCCGGCCGGGGTGTACCACGGCACCGCGAGCGGCCGGACCACCTGGTTCGGGCTGGCCCGCGAGACCTACGCGCTGAGCGGGCTCGACCCGGAGCGGATCCGGCCGACCACCTCGGAGGCGTTCGTCCGCCCGGCCGTCCGCCCCGCCTTCAGCGTGCTGGGCCACGACCGCTGGGCCGCCGCCGGGCTGGCGCCGCTGCCCGAGTGGCGGGCCATGCTGGCCGACGCCCTGGAGCGCCCGGCCTTCCGGGCGCTGCGCACCGCGGCGGAGCGGTGAGCGGCGTGCTCGGCCGACTGACGCGCGCGCTGCCGCCGGGACTGCTGGCGGTCGGCGTCGGGACGGTCACCCTCGGGGGCGCCTCGTACGTGCACCTCGGGGTGGCCGGGCACGCGCTCGACCGCCAGGCGATCGCCGACGTCAACGTCCTGTGGACGATCGCCATGGCGTTCGCCCTCGGACTGTTCTTCCCGGTCGAGCAGGAGCTGACCCGGGTCATCGCCGCCCGCGCCGCCCGGGGCGAGGGCGCGGCCCCGGTGCTGCGCAAGGCGACCGTGCTGACCGGCGGGCTGCTGCTGGTGGTGCTCGCCGCGCTGGGGGCGTTCTCCCGCCCGCTCGCGGACACCTTCTTCCACGGCGACCGGAGCCTGGTGGTGGCCCTGGCCGCCGCCTTCGTCGGCCCGGCCGCCTGCTACCTGACCCGCGGAGTGCTGGCCGGTCTCGGACACTTCGGTGCGTACGGCCTCCAGCTCGGCCTGGACGGCGTCCTGCGGATCGCCCTCTCGGTCGGCCTGCTGGTGGCCGGTGTGCACTCGGCGCTCGCGTACAGCCTGGTCCTGGCCGTCTCCCCGGTGCTGGCCATGCTCGTCAGCCTGCCGCGGACGCTGCGGATCGCCCTTCCCGGTCCGGCCATCGGCTGGCGGGAGCTGTGCAGCGGCCTGGGCCTGCTGACCGTCTCCTTCCTGCTGGCGCAGTTCGTCGCCAACGCGGCGGTACTCAGCATCAAGGTGCTGGCGCCCTCGCAGGCCGTCCTGGTCGGCGCGATCACCGGCGCGATGGTGCTCAGCCGGGTCCCGCTGTTCGTCTTCGGCGCGCTGCAGGCCTCGCTGATGTCGGGGCTGTCGACGGCCGCGTCGACCGGCGACCGGGTCGGCTTCCGCAAGCTCCTCACCAAGACCTGCGGCATCGTGACGGCCCTCGGGGTCCTCGGCGGGGTGCCCGCCGTGGTCCTGGGGCCATGGATGATTCACGTCGCGTTCAACGCGGACCGGCATGCTCTGGGCCCGGTGGACTTCCTCTGGCTCTCGGTCGGCACGCTCGCCTACCTGCTCGCCACGGTGGTCGGCCAGGCCGTCATCGCCCGCGGCCACCACCGCCGGCAGCTGCTCGGGTGGGTGCTCGGCACCGCCGCGCTGCTGCTGATCACCTGCCTGCCGGGCGCCCCGGCGACCAGGGTCGAGGCCGCGTACACCGTCGGTCCGCTGGTGGTGCTCGTGGTCATGTTGCTGGCGCTGCGCGGCGACGGTAGCGTGCGCGGCGCCGGTACGGACACCGCGCAGGTCACGGTCTCTCCCGACGCGGTCTCCGCGAGCTGATCACGATGTCGTCAGCGCTCCCCCCGCGGCCGTCCCGCGGTACCGGAGCCCCTAGCATGTGCCCCATTCACCCCCATGCCTCACCGACGCGTGAAAGGCGAGACCCATCGTGCAGCTGAGTGTGCTGACTTCGATCACCGGCGTGCTGGTGCTCGTGTGGATCCTGGAGCTGCTGCGCCGCCAGCAGCTCCGGGAGAAGTACGCGGCCCTCTGGCTCGCCATCGGCGTGGTGATCGCCCCGCTGGGCTTCTTCCCGCGGCTGCTGGACTCGACCGCACGGCGGCTCGGGGTCGCCTCGGGCGTCAGCCTCGTGCTGTTCGCCGGCTTCGTGCTGGTCCTGCTGGTCTGCGTGCACCTCAGCTGGGAGACCAGCCGACTGGAGGCCGAGACCCGCACGCTGGCCGAGGACGTCGCGATGATGCGCGCCCACCTCGCCGAGCACCACGACTTCCCGATTGCCCGCTCGGGCAGCGACGTGAACGACCCCGAGGTGAAGGCATGATCGACGGCAAGCGGGTACTGATCATCCTCCCCGCCTGGAACGAGGCCGAGGGCCTGCCGAAGATCCTCCGCGAGATCCAGCAGAAGCTCCCCGGCGTGGACACCCTGGTCGTCGACGACGGCTCGACGGACAGCACCGCCGCCGTCGCCGCCGCCTGCGGCTCCCGGGTCGCGCAGCTGCCGTACAACCTCGGTGTCGGCGGCGCCATGCGCTTCGGCTACCGCTACGCGCACCTGCACGACTACGACGTCGCCATCCAGTGCGACGCCGACGGCCAGCACGACCCGGCCTACGTGCCCGCGCTGCTGGAGAAGCTCCGCGACGAGGCCGACCTGGTCATCGGCGCCCGCTTCGCCGGCGAGGGCTCGTACAAGGTGCGCGGCCCGCGCTCCTGGGCGATGAAGCTGCTCTCGGTGGTGCTGTCGCGGGTCGCCAAGACCCGGCTCACCGACACCACCTCGGGCTTCAAGGCCTGCAACAAGCCGATGATCGAGTTCTTCTCGCACTGGTACCCGGTCGAGTACCTGGGCGACACCATCGAGAGCATGGTGGGCGCCGCCCGCTGCGGCTTCGTCATCCGCCAGGTCCCGGTCGCGATGCGCGAGCGGACCACCGGCACGCCCTCCGCCTCCCCGATCAAGGCGACGATCTACCTGGCCCGGGCCGGCCTGGTGCTGCTGCTCGCCCTCATCCGCCGCATGCCGGCCAACGTGAAGGCGATCGAGCCCGCCACCCGCGCCGCCGCCCGCCGGCCCGAGCTCATTGGCAAGGTCTAGGTACCCGATGTCCCGTTTCGAGATCCTGATGCCGTACTACGGCGACGTCCGGCTGATGCAGGACGCGGTCCGCAGCGTGCTGGCCCAGGACGGCGACGACTGGCGCCTCACGGTCGTCGACGACGGCAAGGAGCCGGACGTCCCCGGCTGGTTCGAGTCCCTCGCGGACCCGCGGGTCCGGTACCTGCGCAACGAGAGCAACCTCGGCGTCAGCGGCAACTTCAACCGCTGCGTCCAGCTCGCCGAGTACGACTACCTCGTGCTCATGGGCTGCGACGACCTGATGCACCCCAACTACCTGAAGGTGGTCCGGGACGCGCTGGAGCGCTTCCCGGAGGCGGGCATGGTCCAGCCCGGCGTGCTGGTCATCGGCGCCGACGGGAACCCGGTCGGCAGCCTCGCCGACACCGTCAAGCGCCGGCTGTACGCGCCGAAGGACCCGGGCCCGCTGCTGATGTCCGGCGAACCGCTCGCGATGAGCCTGATGCGCGGCGACTGGCTGTACTTCCCGTCCGTGTGCTGGCGCACCAAGGACATGCAGGCGACGAGCTTCCGCGCGGACCTGGGCGTCATCCAGGACCTCGCGATCATCGTCGACCTGCTCCTCGCGGACGTCTCCCTGGCGGTCGTGCCCGAGGTGTGCTTCAGCTACCGGCGGCACGCCGTCAGCGAGTCCTCGGTCACCGCCTTCACGGGCAAGCGCTTCGAGGAGGCCCGCCGCTTCTTCCGGGAGACCGCGGACCGGCTGGACGGCCACGGCTGGCACCGGGCGGCCACCATCTCCCGCCGTTTCGTCTCCTCGCGGCTGCACGCGCTCAGCATGATCCCCGCGGCCGGCCGCAAGGCGGGCCTGCGGGGTGTCGGGGCGATGCTGAGCCATGTGGCCGGCCGCCGGGCCTGACCCGTGAGATCCCTCCAGCAATCCCGTCCCAGCGCCCAGGAAGCGACCATGTCCCAATACGACGACGTCTGGCTGGTGATCCCCGCCTACAACGAAGGCCAGGTGATCGCCGATGTGGTGGAGAACGCCCGCAAGACGTTCCCGAACATCGTCGTGGTCGACGACGGGAGCACCGACGGCTCGGCCGAGCACATCATGACCACCGGTGCCCACCTGGTGCGGCACCCGGTCAACCTCGGCCAGGGCGCCGCCCTGCAGACCGGGCTCTCCTACGCACTGCAGCAGCCCGGCGCCCAGTACTTCGCCACCTTCGACGCCGACGGCCAGCACCAGACGCACGACGTCGAGAAGATGGTCGCCGTGCTGCGCGACGGGACCGCGGACGTCGTCCTCGGCTCCCGCTTCATCGAGCAGTCCGAGCAGGTCCCGATGATCAAGCGCGTGGTGCTCCGCACGGCGGCCGCGGTCAGCCCGACCGCCCGCAAGCTGAAGCTCACCGACTCGCACAACGGGCTGCGCGTGATCAACCGCGAGGCGGCCTCCCAGCTGCGGATCACCATGAACGGGATGGCCCACGCCTCGGAGATCGTCGGCCTGCTGGCGAAGTCCTCGCTGCGTGTGGTGGAGGTCCCCGTGGACATCCTCTACACCGACTACTCACGCGCCAAGGGCCAGTCCCTGATCAACGGCGTCAACATCCTCTTCGACATCTCGCTCCGGGAGCGTGGCCGGCGATGAAGTACTTCTGGATCCAACTGGTGCTGGTGCTGGGCGCCGGCACCGCGGCGCTCATCTTCATCCGGCGCTGGGACCGGACCAACACCAGGGCCTGGAAGCGCATCGCCTTCGTGCTGTTCGTGCTCGCGAACATCTACGCGGTGCTGCGCCCGAACGACGTCACCTGGGTCGCGAACCGGCTCGGCGTCGGCCGCGGCACCGACCTGGTGCTGTACCTGATGGTCCTGGCGCTGGCCTTCCTGGCGCTCAACACCTACCTGCGCTTCCGCTCCCTGGAGAAGAAGCTCACCGAC
Organism: Kitasatospora sp. NPDC038210; assembly: GCF_055600605.1. Taxonomy (NCBI): domain Bacteria; kingdom Bacillati; phylum Actinomycetota; class Actinomycetes; order Kitasatosporales; family Streptomycetaceae; genus Kitasatospora; species Kitasatospora sp. NPDC038210. Next base: position 378,292 of record NZ_JBVJYK010000003.1, read on the forward strand.
ATGGCCCGCACCGTCGCCATCACCGAGGGCGCGCGGCTCAACCAGGAGCGCTTCGACGAGAAGGTCTCCGGCTAGCTCCCGGCGGTCCCCGGCGGACCGAACGGACCGGGCCCGGTACGCAGTGCGCGTACCGGGCCCGGATCCGTTCCGGGGCCGGATCAGGTCGAGACCTGCGACAGGTGCCGGGCCGGCTCGGCGGCCGGCGGCTGCTCCTGCCGCGGCGGCTTGCGCAGGCCCAGGTCCTTCAGCTTCAGCGCGGGCTTCTCCACGGCGTGCCAGGAGCAGAACGCCGCGGTGACCGAGAGCGCCACCGAGGCCGCAGTGTAGGCCCAGTAGCCGTGCTTCTCGACGCCCCAGAGTGCGAGGCACTGCTGGATCGGGAACGCGTAGATGTAGACCCCGTACGACAGGTCGACCTTGGTGCCGACCTTGGTCAGCGGGCCGGGCATCCGGCAGGCGAGCCAGATCAGCAGGTAGGCGAAGGCGGGCAGGCCGAACAGGGTGAAGCCGCCGAACCGCGCGGTGCCGAGGAAGACCACCGCGGCCAGCACGCCGGCCGGGTCGTTGATCGGCAGGCGCTTCTTGTACAGCTCGGCGAGCGCGCCGAGGCCGAACATGAAGGTCAGCGGGATGAACATGTCCAGGCTGATCGGGCCGAGGAACGGCAGCTGCCAGCCGGTGAGGCCGGTCGGCGCGTACTCGGGGGCCCGCAGCAGGTGGAAGCCGGACGCCAGGTGGACCAGGTAGCCGTACAGCCCGAGGACCATCAGGGCGACCGCCCAGCGCGCCCGCCGCAGCACGCCGACCGCGGCCAGCGAGACCACCAGCAGGTAGCAGAGCACCTCGTACGCCAGCGACCACACCGAGCCGTTGAAGGCGGTGGGGTGCGGCACGTGGTCGAGCAGTCCGGAGATCCCCCACTGGTTCACTCCGATCGACCAGTTGGCCTCCAGGTACGCCAGCGGGCCCTGCGGGTGCGACCAGAAGCCGGCCAGCCGGCCCTGGTGGTACGCGACGACCGGGGCGACCACGAACGCCGTCAGCAGCAGGCAGGCCCAGAGCCCGGGGAGGATGCGGATCGCCCGGTTCCACAGGAAGCGGGCCGGGCTCAGCCGCATGCCGCTGCGGGTGATCAGCAGCCCGGAGAGCACGAAGAAGCCGCTCACCGCGATCGCGCCGACGTTGGTCTGACCGCGGCTCTCCAGCAGCCCGAGGTCGGGCTTGCCGAGCCCGAGCGGCATCGCGTGGGCGAAGATCACGGCGAGGGCGAGGACGAGCCGCAGGAGGCCGAAGCCGTTCTTCCGTCCGAGGGCCTCGGCCAGGGGCGGACTGGCCGTCAGAACCGATCTCTTGCGTGCGGTGTGCGACATGGGCGGGGGACTCCGGGCCGGTGGTCATGGGCGGACGAGGACTGAGCGCAGCTCACCCTATCCGCCGGGGTCCCGCTCCCCCCGGGGCGGGAAGGGGCCCGTGACGGCCCGGCGGCACGCCATGACACGCTCTTCGCGGTGCGATTACCATGAGTCCCGGCCCGGGCCCGGCACCGCCGAGGGCGATGATCGATCCGCCGGACGCCCACAGCACTTCAGGAGTTTCGGCCGACCTGTGCCGATCGGGCGCCCGGCCGCCGCCCGCAGAGCTCGCCCGCATCCGGCGAGTCGGTCCGACCCGCGGCAGTGTGCCGCTTCACGGAAGCGAAGAGACATGACGGATTTGGCCCCGGACGTCGTCGGCGGCCGTGCCAACGCACCCGACGACGAGGCGACCACGGCGTCCTCCGACGGATCGCCGAGCGGTCGCCGGGCCGACCGCTTCTCACGGTGGACCGAGAAGCGCTGGTTCCTCCCGTTGGCCGAGGCCGTGGTCAGCGTCGGCGTCGCGGTGGGCTTCATGCTGCTGTGCACCCACATCAGCGTCAATCCGACCACCCGGATCGGCCAGGTCAGCGGCCTCGCCAAGATCCAGCAGTACGCCGCCCTGCTCGGCATCCCCGTCCTCGCGGTGCTGCTGCTGCTCGCCTACCGCGGGACGCTGCGCTACTACCGGGTCGCCCAGCGACTGGCGTGCGCCGCCGTCGCGGGCCTGGGGACCGGCGTCGTGGCCGGCGGCATCGTGGTCGCCCTGCACGGCACCCCCTGGGGCCTCGGCGGCCAGGAGGGCGACCCCGGCAACCTCATGGGCATGGCCAACGACATGCTGCGCGGCCAGGGCCTGCCCGGGGTGTACCCCCCGCTGTTCCCCGCCCTGCTCGCGGTCTGGGCCAAGTTCTTCCACAACGGCATCGCCGGCGTGGGCCACGCGCTCAAGGACCTGCAGCTGATCCTCAGCGCGCTGGTCGGGCCGATGGCCTACCTCTCCTGGCGGATGCTGCTGCGCCCGTTCTGGGCGATGGCGGTCGCGGTGCCGACGTCGATCGTCTTCCTCGACCCGATCCGTCCGTACAGCCACGGCTCCATGCTGGTGCTGCTGCCGCTGCTGGCGGCCTGCTTCCGGGAGATCCGCCGGGCCGGCGAACTCTCGACCCGCTCCGCGGTGCTGCGCGGCCTCGGCTTCGGTGCCGCGTTCGGCGTGATGTTCCTCTGGTACTCGGGCTGGTACCTCTGGGCGGCGCCGGGCTCGTTCATCCTCGTGCTGATGCTCTTCCCGTGGCGCCGCGGCCGGACGGCCCTCAAGCGCGCGCTGGTCTTCCTGGCGACCATGCTGGTCACCGCCGGCGTGATCGGCGCCCCGCTGCTGTACCAGCTGGCCCGCCTGGGCGCCTCCACGATGGACCGGTACGCCTACATCAACACCTACATCGACCCGGCGTACGTCATGGGCTGGGCGTCGGACCGCACCGGCGACCTGACCTACCACAACTGGCCGGGCAACGGTGACATCGCCGGGCAGACCGGCTTCGGCATCCTGCTGCTGGTCGCCGTGGGCATCGGTGTCGGCCTGGGCCTGCGCAACATGGTGGTCCGCACGGCGGGCTTCGTCCTCGCCGGCGCCTGGCTGCTGCGCTTCTGGTTCGCCTCCCACATGGAGCACAACCAGGCCGTCCAGCTGTACCCGCGGACGACCTGGATCATCCTCTACTGCCTGATGATCCTGGCGGTCATGGGCGTGATGCTGACCTACGAGCGCGGCTTCGGCTGGGTCCGCGACACGCTGCGCGAGGTGGCCCCGAGCCGGGCCGCGCGGATCTCGCCGCGGGTGATGTCGCAGCTGGCGGCCGGCCTGGTGTGCGCGCTCGCCCTGTTCGCCACCATGGGCGGCTCCTGGTCGGCGAACCGCTTCATGCCGTCCACCAACCCGGGCGTCGAGGACATGGGCCTGGACGCGCTGCGCGCCCACCTGCAGCAGCTCGACAACGGGGACTGCCCCAAGTACTCGCCGTACAAGGGCAAGCAGGCCTGCAACCCGGTCAACATGGACCTGGCCGAGTACACCTTCGGTCCGGACCAGGGCCACCTGTGGTGCGCCAACACGACCTCGAAGGACGTGGACGCCACCTGCGGGCGCCCGCCCCAGCACTGACCTGCGGGATCACCCCGTCGGGGCCGGTGAGGTACGCCTCACCGGCCCCGATTGGCATCCGGGCTGCTCCATGTGGCAGTATGTCCAAGTTGCTCGGTTGAGTGCCGATGCTGCGCGCCTCCCGCCGGGAGGACCGGAAGCGAGTCCCATCTACTCGTCGTTCCCGTGATGGCCGTCAAGCGTGAGTTCTACGCCACGGCAGCTGCGGGGCGAAAGTACGGGAATCTTCCGGGAAGCGTGTGCGGGGCCTCGACCCGGCACCCCTCACCCCGAAAGTTCGAAACCGACGAAGTACTTCGCCGGTTTTTTGCAAGCGCGAAGGCGACACGCCCGAGCGCGGGGGTCGGAGGGGGAGTCGTGCAGTGACTAAGGACAAAGGACTACTGAGTAGCCATGGCGGGACAGAAGATCCGCATCCGGCTCAAGGCCTACGACCACGAGGTCATCGACTCCTCGGCGAAGAAGATCGTCGAGACGGTGATCCGTACTGGTGCGCAGGTCGCAGGCCCGGTGCCGCTGCCCACTGAGAAGAACGTGTACTGCGTCATCCGCTCGCCGCACAAGTACAAGGACTCGCGCGAGCACTTCGAGATGCGTACTCACAAGCGTCTGATCGACATCCTCGACCCCACGCCGAAGACGGTTGACTCGCTCATGCGTCTCGACCTGCCGGCGGGCGTCGACATCGAGATCAAGCTCTGAGAGGCGCACCGAAGATGGCTAAGCAGATTAAGGGCATCCTGGGCGAGAAGCTCGGCATGACCCAGGTCTGGGACGAGAACAACCGGGTCGTCCCGGTGACCGTCGTCAAGGCTGGGCCCAATGTCGTGACCCAGGTCCACACCGCCGACAGCCCGGCCGGCTACAGCGCCGTCCAGCTCGGCTTCGGCGAGATCGACCCCCGCAAGGTGAACAAGCCCCTCGCGGGCCACTTCGCCAAGGCCGGTGTCACCCCGCGCCGCCACCTGGTCGAGATCCGTACCTCGGACGCGTCCGAGTACACCCTGGGCCAGGAGATCACCGCCGAGCTGTTCGAGGCGGGTGTCAAGGTCGACGTGACCGGCACCTCCAAGGGCAAGGGCTTCGCCGGTGTCATGAAGCGTCACAACTTCAAGGGTCTCGGCGCCGGTCACGGCACCCAGCGCAAGCACCGTTCGCCCGGTTCCATCGGTGGCTGCGCCACCCCGGGCCGTGTGTTCAAGGGCCTGCGCATGGCTGGTCGGATGGGCCACGAGCGTGTGACCACCCAGAACCTGACCGTGCACGCGGTCGACGCGGAGAAGGGTCTGCTGCTCATCAAGGGCGCCGTCCCGGGCCCGAACGGCGGCCTCGTCCTCGTCCGCACCGCGGCGAAGGGGCTGTGAGGAAATGAGCACCATTGACATCCTGTCGCCGGCTGGCGACAAGACCGGCAGCGTCGAGCTGCCGGCCGAGATCTTCGACGCGAAGGTCAGCGTTCCGCTGATGCACCAGGTCGTCGTGGCGCAGCTCGCTGCGGCCCGTCAGGGCACCCACAAGACCAAGACTCGCGGCGAGGTCCGCGGTGGCGGCAAGAAGCCGTACCGCCAGAAGGGCACCGGCCGCGCCCGTCAGGGCTCGACCCGTGCGCCGCAGTTCGCCGGCGGTGGCGTCGTGCACGGTCCCGTGCCGCGCGACTACTCGCAGCGGACCCCGAAGAAGATGATCGCCGCCGCCCTGCGCGGTGCGCTCACCGACCGGGCCCGCCACAACCGCATTCACGTCGTCACCGGCGTGACCGCGACCGAGGCGCCGTCGACCAAGGCCGCGAAGAGCCTGTTCGGCAAGATCACCGAGCGCAAGAACGTCCTCCTGGTCGTCGAGCGCGAGGACGAGCTGGGCCTGAAGTCCGCTCGCAACCTGCCGCACGTCCACATCCTGGACGCCGGTCAGCTGAACACCTACGACGTGCTCGTCTCCGACGATGTGGTCTTCACCCAGGCCGCCTTCGAGCGTTTCGTGGCCGGTCCGGTCGCGTCCGCCAAGGCCGTTGCCGCTGAGGGCGAGCTCGAAGGGAGCGCCGCCTGATGAGCGACGTTACGAGCAAGACGTTCACGGACCCCCGTGACGTCCTGGTGAAGCCGGTCATCTCCGAGAAGAGCTACAGCCTTCTCGACGAGAACAAGTACACGTTCATCGTGTCGCCGGGCGCCAACAAGACCCAGATCAAGCAGGCCGTCGAGGCGGTCTTCTCGGTCAAGGTCGAGGCTGTCAACACGATCAACCGTCAGGGCAAGCGCAAGCGGTCCAAGACGGGCTTTGGCAAGCGCAAGGACACCAAGCGCGCCATCGTGACGCTGGCCGAGGGCAACCGCATCGACATCTTCGGTGGTCCGGTCTCCTGAATAGGGAGATCGTGATCGTCGATTAGGACGAGGACGAGAGAGCCAAATGGGCATCCGCAAGTACAAGCCGACTACGCCGGGCCGTCGTGGCTCCAGCGTGGCCGACTTCGTAGAAATCACGCGGTCCACGCCGGAGAAGTCGCTGGTTCGCCCCCTGCACAGCAAGGGCGGCCGTAACAACGCCGGTCGTGTCACTGCTCGCCACCAGGGTGGCGGTCACAAGCGCGCCTACCGCGTGATCGACTTCCGTCGTCACGACAAGGACGGCGTGCCGGCCAAGGTCGCGCACATCGAGTACGACCCGAACCGCACCGCGCGCATCGCGCTCCTGCACTACGCGGACGGCGAGAAGCGCTACATCATCGCGCCGCGCGGCATCGCGCAGGGTGACCGGATCGAGAACGGCGCTGGCGCCGACATCAAGCCGGGCAACAACCTGCCGCTGCGCAACATCCCGGTCGGTACCACCATCCACGCTGTGGAGCTGCGTCCCGGTGGCGGTGCCAAGCTGGCCCGCTCCGCCGGCTCGGGCATCCAGCTGCTGGCTCGTGAGGGCAAGATGGCGCACCTGCGCATGCCCTCCGGTGAGATCCGCCTGGTTGACGCGCGCTGCCGCGCCACCGTCGGCGAGGTCGGCAACGCCGAGCAGTCGAACATCAACTGGGGCAAGGCCGGCCGTATGCGCTGGAAGGGCGTCCGCCCGACCGTGCGTGGTGTCGCCATGAACCCGATCGACCACCCGCACGGTGGTGGTGAGGGTAAGACCTCCGGTGGTCGCCACCCGGTCTCGCCGTGGGGTAAGCCCGAGGGCCGTACCCGTCGCCCGAACAAGGCGTCGGACAAGCTCATCGTGCGCCGCCGCAAGACCAACAAGAAGCGCTAGGAGCAGGTCAGATGCCGCGCAGTCTCAAGAAGGGCCCCTTCATCGACGGCCACCTCATCAAGAAGGTGGACGCTCAGAACGAGGCGGGTACCCAGAACGTCATCAAGACCTGGTCCCGTCGTTCCGTGATCTCGCCGAGCATGCTCGGTCACACGATCGCGGTCCACGATGGCCGCAAGCACGTCCCGGTGTTCGTCACCGAGTCGATGGTCGGCCACAAGCTCGGCGAGTTCGCTCCGACCCGCACCTTCCGTGGTCACGTGAAGGAAGACCGGAAGTCGAAGCGTCGCTAAGCGCCTGAGCTTGACGCGCCAAAACGACTCAATGACTTACTCCATTAAGGGGACAACCATGGAAGCCAGGGCTCAGGCGCGGTACATCCGCGTGACGCCCATGAAGGCCCGCCGCGTGGTGGACCTCATCCGTGGCATGAATGCCACGGAGGCCCAGGCCGTCCTGCGTTTCGCTCCGCAGGCAGCCACCGTGCCGGTCGGCAAGGTGCTCGACAGCGCCATTGCCAACGCCGCGCACAACTACAACCACTCCAACGTGGACGACCTCTACATCTCCGAGGCGTACGTTGACGAGGGCCCGACCCTGAAGCGGTTCCGTCCGCGCGCCCAGGGCCGCGCCTACCGGATCCGCAAGCGGACCAGCCACATCACCGTGGTCGTCAGCAGCAAGGAAGGGACCCGGTAATGGGCCAGAAGGTTAACCCGCACGGGTTCCGCCTCGGCATCAGCACGGACTTCAAGTCCCGCTGGTACGCCGACAAGCTGTACAAGGACTACGTCAAGGAAGACGTTGCCATTCGTCGCATGATGACGAAGGGCATGGAGCGCGCCGGCATCTCCAAGGTCGAGATCGAGCGCACCCGCGACCGCGTCCGCGTTGACATCCACACCGCGCGTCCCGGCATCGTCATCGGTCGCCGCGGCACCGAGGCCGACCGCATCCGCGGCGACCTGGAGAAGCTGACCGGCAAGCAGGTCCAGCTGAACATCCTTGAGGTCAAGAACCCCGAGCTGGACGCCCAGCTCGTGGCTCAGGGCGTCGCGGAGCAGCTGTCCTCCCGCGTCTCCTTCCGCCGTGCCATGCGCAAGTCGATGCAGGGCACCATGAAGTCCGGCGCCAAGGGCATCAAGGTCCAGTGCTCCGGTCGTCTCGGCGGCGCCGAGATGAGCCGTTCGGAGTTCTACCGCGAGGGTCGCGTGCCGCTGCACACCCTGCGTGCGAACGTCGACTACGGCTTCTTCGAGGCCAAGACCACCTTCGGCCGCATCGGCGTGAAGGTCTGGATCTACAAGGGCGACGTCAAGAACATCGCCGAGGTCCGCGCTGAGAACGCCGCTGCCCGCTCGGGCAACCGCCCGGCCCGTCCCGAGGGTGGTCGTCCCGCCCGCGGTGGCGAGCGCCGTGGTGGCGAGCGCGGTGGCCGTGGCCGCCGTCCCGCCGCTGCCGAGGCCCCCGCGGCCCCGGTCGCGGAGGCTCCGGCTGCCGAGAACACCGGAACGGAGGCCTGACCCCAATGCTGATCCCCCGTCGGGTCAAGCACCGCAAGCAGCACCACCCGAAGCGCCGTGGCGCTGCCAAGGGTGGCACCGAGCTGGCGTTCGGCCAGTTCGGCATCCAGGCCGTGACCCCGGCCTACGTGACGAACCGTCAGATCGAGTCCGCTCGTATCGCGATCACCCGTCACATCCGTCGTGGCGGCAAGGTCTGGATCAACATCTACCCGGACCGCCCGCTCACCAAGAAGCCGGCCGAGACCCGCATGGGTTCCGGTAAGGGTTCGCCGGAGTGGTGGATCGCGAACGTGCACCCGGGTCGGGTCATGTTCGAGCTGTCGTACCCGAACGAGAAGGTTGCTCGCGAGGCGCTCACCCGCGCCGCGCACAAGCTGCCGATGAAGTGCCGGATCGTCCGGCGCGAGGACGGTGAGAGCTGATGTCGGCCGCTACCAAGGCTGCTGAGCTTCGCTCGCTGGACAACGAGGGTCTCGTTGCCAAGCTGCGCGAGGCCAAGGAGGAGCTGTTCAACCTCCGCTTCCAGGCGGCGACCGGGCAGCTCGACAACCACGGACGGCTCAAGCTCGTCCGGAAGGACATCGCGCGGATCTACACCCTGATGCGCGAGCGCGAGCTGGGCATCGAGACGGTGGAGAACGCCTGATGACTGAGAACACCAACGAGACGCGCGGTTTCCGCAAGACCCGTGAGGGTCTCGTCGTCAGCGACAAGATGGACAAGACCGTCGTCGTCGCCGTCGAGGACCGCGTCAAGCACGCTCTGTACGGCAAGGTCATCCGCCGTACGAACAAGCTGAAGGCGCACGACGAGCAGAACGCGTGCGGCGTGGGCGACCGGGTTCTCCTCGCGGAGACCCGCCCGCTGTCCGCGACGAAGCGCTGGCGCGTCGTCGAGATCCTCGAGAAGGCCAAGTAACGAAGCCGATGAGGTACGGCCGTATGTGCACCGGGTCCGTTCAGGACGCCGGTGTGAGCAGCGGCCGGCCCGTCGACTCTCGTTGACGATCAGGAGAAAGCTGTGATCCAGCAGGAGTCGCGACTGCGTGTTGCCGACAACACTGGTGCCAAGGAGATCCTTTGCATCCGTGTTCTCGGTGGCTCCGGTCGCCGCTACGCCGGAATCGGGGACGTCATCGTCGCGACCGTCAAGGACGCGATCCCCGGTGGCTCGGTGAAGAAGGGTGACGTCGTCAAGTGCGTCGTCGTCCGCACCGTCAAGGAGCGTCGTCGTCCGGATGGCTCGTACATCCGCTTCGACGAGAACGCTGCGGTGGTTCTGAAGAACACCGAGGGTGACCCCCGTGGTACCCGCATCTTCGGCCCCGTGGGCCGCGAGCTGCGCGACAAGAAGTTCATGAAGATCATCTCGCTGGCGCCGGAGGTGCTCTGACCCATGGCGAACAGCATGAAGATCAAGAAGGGTGACCTGGTTCAGGTCATCACCGGCAAGGACAAGGGCAAGCAGGGCAAGGTCATCCAGGCCCTGCCGGCTGAGAACAAGGTCCTGGTCGAGGGTGTGAACCGGGTCAAGAAGCACACCAAGCCGGGTCCGGGCACCCAGGGTGGCATCGTCACCGTCGAGGCCCCGGTTCACGTCTCCAACGTCCAGCTGGTCGTGGAGAAGGACGGCAAGAAGGTCGTCACCCGCGTTGGCTACCGCTTCGACGACGAGGGCAACAAGATCCGCGTTGCCAAGCGAACCGGTGAGGACATCTGATGTCTGAGACGACTGTTGAGAAGGTGGCCCCCCGCCTCAAGGAGCGTTACAACTCCGAGATCAAGGGCCAGCTGCACGAGCAGTTCAAGTACGAGAACGTCATGCTGATCCCCGGCCTGGTCAAGGTCGTGGTCAACATGGGTGTCGGCGAGGCTGCCCGCGACAGCAAGCTGATCGAAGGTGCCATCAAGGACCTGACCGCGATCACCGGTCAGAAGCCGGCCGTCACCAAGGCCCGCAAGTCCATCGCGCAGTTCAAGCTGCGCGAGGGCCAGCCGATCGGCACGCACGTCACCCTCCGTGGTGACCGCATGTGGGAGTTCCTGGACCGTCTGGTTTCGCTGGCCCTGCCGCGAATCCGCGACTTCCGCGGCCTCTCCCCGAAGCAGTTCGACGGCCGTGGCAACTACACCTTCGGTCTGACCGAGCAGGTTATGTTCCACGAGATCGACCAGGACAAGGTCGACCGTCAGCGCGGTATGGACATCACCGTCGTGACCACCGCTCAGACCGACGACGAGGGCCGGGCGCTCCTGCGCGCTCTGGGCTTCCCGTTCAAGGAGGCGTGAGCCAATGGCGAAGAAGTCCCTCATCGCGAAGTCCGAGCGCAAGCCGAAGTTCGGCGTCCGGGCCTACACCCGGTGCCAGCGCTGCGGCCGTCCGCACTCGGTGTACCGCAAGTTCGGCCTGTGCCGTGTCTGCCTCCGTGAGATGGCGCACCGCGGCGAGCTGCCGGGCGTGACCAAGAGCTCCTGGTAATCCAGGCGCCCTAGGCACACAGCGACGCAGAGGTGCCCGATCCCACACCGGCCCGTTTTGGGCCTGCCGTACGGATTCCCGTAAGGTAGTGGGGTCGGGCCCCCTGCCACGGCTTCCCCATGGACGTCCGTGGCCCCTCTCCGGGGCTCGCACCCAGTCTTACTACGTCGCAGGTCCCCTGCGCTTGTGCCCCTGCCGAACTCGCGAGAGTGCGGAAGGGGGACCTGGCGCGGAGAAACCACGGCGAGAGAGGCCTGAGGCCATCATGACCATGACCGACCCCATCGCAGACATGCTCACGCGTCTGCGTAACGCGAACTCGGCGTACCACGACTCCGTGGCGATGCCGGCCAGCAAGATCAAGGCGCACGTCGCCGAGATCCTGCAGCAGGAGGGGTACATCTCCTCCTACAAGGTTGAGGAGCCCACCGAGGGCGAGGTCGGCAAGAAGCTGACCATCGAGCTCAAGTTCGGCCCCAACCGTGAGCGCTCCATCGCCGGCATCAAGCGCATCAGCAAGCCGGGTCTGCGCGTTTACGCAAAGTCCACCAACCTGCCGAAGGTTCTCGGCGGCCTGGGCGTGGCGATCATCTCCACGTCCTCCGGCCTCCTGACCGACAAGCAGGCCGCCAAGAAGGGCGTAGGCGGAGAAGTTCTCGCCTACGTCTGGTAATTCGGGAAACGGAGGTACAGCAATGTCGCGCATTGGACGGCTGCCCATCCAGGTCCCCGCTGGCGTGGACGTCACCATCGATGGCCAGACGGTCTCGGTGAAGGGCCCGAAGGGTACCCTCACCCACGTCGTCGCCGCGCCGATCGAGATCGGCAAGGGCGAGGACGGCACTCTGGCTGTCACCCGCCCCAACGACGAGCGTATGTCGAAGGCCCTCCACGGCCTGACCCGCACGCTGGTGGCGAACATGATCACCGGCGTGACCGCGGGCTACCGCAAGTCGCTGGAGATCAGCGGTGTTGGTTACCGAGTCGCTGCGAAGGGCTCCGACATGGAGTTCTCGCTCGGCTACAGCCACCCGATCCTGGTCCCCGCGCCGGAGGGCATCTCCTTCGTCGTCGAGTCGCCCACCAAGTTCCACGTGGACGGCATCGACAAGCAGAAGGTCGGCGAGGTCGCCGCGAAGATCCGCAAGCTGCGCAAGCCCGACCCGTACAAGGCCAAGGGCGTCAAGTACGCGGGCGAGGTCATCCGCCGCAAGGTCGGAAAGAGTGGTAAGTAAGCGATGAGCGTCTCTGTCAAGATCGGCAAGGGCAACGCCTACAAGAGCGCCGCTCGCAAGCGCCGCGCGATCCGCGTTCGCAAGCGCGTCGTCGGCACCGAGGTGCGTCCGCGTCTCGTCGTGACGCGCTCGAACCGTCACATGGTCGCCCAGGTCATCGACGACGCCAAGGGTCACACCCTGGCGTCGGCGTCCACCCTCGACGTGTCCATCAAGGGCGCCGAGGGCGACAAGACCGAGCTGGCCAAGAAGGTCGGGAGCCTGGTCGCCGAGCGCGCCAAGGCCGCCGGCATCGAGTCGGTCGTCTTCGACCGCGCGGGCAACCGGTACGCCGGCCGCATCGCCGCCCTGGCGGACGCGGCTCGCGAGGCCGGGCTCGACTTCTAAGCCGCTCGTCGACTCTGTCGACGGACGTAAACGAGAGAGGTAATTCCAATGGCTGGACCCCAGCGCCGCGAAGGCGGCGCCGGTCGCGGCACGGGTGGCGAGCGGCGCGACCGTAAGCGTGACGGTCAGGGCAACGCCCCGGCTGTCGAGAAGACCGCTTACGTCGAGCGCGTCGTCGCGATCAACCGTGTTGCCAAGGTTGTCAAGGGTGGCCGTCGCTTCAGCTTCACCGCGCTCGTCGTGGTGGGCGATGGCGAGGGCACCGTGGGTGTCGGTTACGGCAAGGCGAAGGAGGTTCCGGCCGCCATCGCCAAGGGTGTTGAGGAGGCCAAGAAGAACTTCTTCAAGGTCCCCCGTATCCAGGGCACCATCCCGCACCCCATCCAGGGTGAGAAGGCCGCCGGCGTCGTGCTGCTGAAGCCCGCCGCCCCCGGTACCGGTGTTATCGCCGGTGGTCCGGTGCGCGCCGTCCTGGAGTGCGCCGGCATCCACGACATCCTGTCGAAGTCGCTCGGCTCGGACAACGCGATCAACATCGTGCACGCCACCGTGGTGGCTCTGAAGGGCCTCGTTCGCCCCGAGGAGATCGCCGCCCGTCGTGGCCTGCCGCTGGAGGACGTGGCCCCCGCCGCTCTGCTGCGGGCGCGTGCTGCTGGGGTGAGCGCCTGATGGCTCGCCTGAAGATCACGCAGACCAAGTCGTACATCGGCAGCAAGCAGAACCACCGTGACACCCTGCGTTCGCTTGGTCTCAAGCGCATGCACGACGTCGTGGTGAAGGAGGACCGTCCCGAGATCCGCGGGATGGCCCACACGGTCCGTCACCTGGTGACGGTTGAGGAGGTGGACTGATCATGGGCGACAACCCGATCAAGATCCACAACCTGCGTCCCGCCCCGGGTGCCAAGACCGACAAGATCCGCGTGGGTCGTGGTGAGGGTTCCAAGGGTAAGACCGCTGGTCGTGGTACCAAGGGCACCAAGGCCCGCTACCAGGTTCCGCAGCGCTTCGAGGGTGGCCAGATGCCGCTCCACATGCGCCTGCCGAAGCTGAAGGGCTTCAAGAACCCGTTCAAGATCACGTTCCAGGTCGTGAACCTCGACAAGCTGGCCGAGCTCTACCCGCAGGGTGGCGAGGTCACGGTCGAGGACCTGGTCGCGAAGGGCGCGGTTCGCAAGAACTCCCTCGTCAAGGTGCTCGGCACCGGCGAGGTCTCGGTTGCGCTGCAGGTGACGGTCGACGCCGTCTCCGGCTCGGCCGCCGAGAAGATCAAGGCCGCCGGCGGTACGGTCACCGAGCTCGTCTGAGCCCGCTGAATACCGCTTTCGGGCCCCGCACCTCCTCCGGGAGGTGCGGGGCCCGTGCCATTTTCCGGTCGTTTTTTGTGTGGCAAATCCGGGCATCCCGTACCCCGTGAGTGGGGGACGGGCCGTACGCGCTTCTTCGGAGTGGCCGCGCACTGTTAGAGTCCGTGGAGTTCCCTTGTAGGCTGCGCGTAGGCTCGCCTGTGCCGTCTGTACGGGGGCCCGAACCGCAAACTCCCCATTCAGGACCGACCCTCCCGCCGACGACGCGCGGGAGGCGCAGGAGGCACCGTGCTCAGTGCGTTCGCGCGGGCGTTCCAGACGCCCGACCTGCGCAAGAAGCTGCTGTTCACGCTGGGCATCATGGTGCTGTTCCGGCTGGGCTCGCACATTCCGATTCCTGGCGTGAGCTTCACCGCCGTGAACGAGTGCGTGAAGGAGACCAAGAACAGCGGCCTCTTCGGGCTCGTCAACCTGTTCAGCGGTGGCGCGCTCCTCCAGTTGACGATCTTCGCCCTCGGCATCATGCCGTACATCACGGCGAGCATCATCCTCCAGCTCCTCACCGTCGTGATCCCGCGACTGGAGATGCTGAAGAAGGAGGGCCAGGCCGGCCAGGCCAAGATCACCCAGTACACCCGCTACCTGACCATCGCGCTCGCCGTGCTCCAGGGCACCGGCATCGTCGCGACGGCCTCCAGCGGTGCGCTGTTCTCCGGCTGCCCGCTGGCCAACCAGATCGTCCCGGACACCGGCGTCTTCCGGATCGCCGTCATGGTCCTCACGATGACCGCCGGCACCACGGTGATCATGTGGCTGGGCGAGCTGATCACGGACCGCGGCATCGGCAACGGCATGTCGCTGCTGATCTTCACCTCGATCGCGGCCCAGTTCCCGTCCTCGATGTGGGCGATCAAGCAGTCCGGCACCATCGGCGACGGCTGGGTCGAGTTCCTGTCCGTGGTCGCGGTCGGCATCGTCGTCGTGATGCTCGTCATCTTCGTCGAGCAGGCCCAGCGCCGGATCCCGGTCCAGTACGCGAAGCGGATGATCGGCCGCCGGGCGTTCGGCGGCACCTCGACCTACATCCCGCTCAAGGTGAACCAGGCCGGTGTCATCCCGGTCATCTTCGCCTCGTCGCTGCTCTACATCCCCGCCCTGGTGGTCCAGCTGACCAACAGCCAGGCGGGCTGGGCCACGTGGATCCGGACGAACTTCGTCAAGGGTGACCACCCGATCTACATGGCCACCTACTTCCTGCTGATCGTCTTCTTCGCGTTCTTCTACGTCGCCATCTCCTTCAACCCCGAAGAAGTTGCCGACAATATGAAGAAGTATGGTGGGTTCATCCCGGGCATCCGGGCCGGCCGGCCGACGGCCGAGTACCTGAACTACGTGCTGACCCGAATCACGTGGCCGGGTTCGCTCTACCTGGGCCTGATCGCGTTGATCCCGATGATCGCCCTGGTCGCCTTCGGACAGCAGACCAACTTCCCGTTCGGCGGCACCAGCGTTCTCATCGTCGTCGGCGTCGGACTCGAAACTGTTAAGCAGATCGAGAGCCAGCTCCAGCAGCGCAATTACGAAGGGTTCCTCCGCTGATGCGTATCGTCCTCGTTGGTCCTCCCGGGGCCGGGAAGGGTACTCAGGCGCACCTGCTCGCCAAGACCCTGTCCATTCCCCACATCTCCACCGGCGACCTCTTCCGCGCCAACATCGGCCAGGGCACCCCGCTGGGGCTTGAGGCCAAGAGCTACATGGACGCGGGCCGTCTGGTACCGGACGAGGTCACCATCGGGATGGCCAAGGACCGCATGCTCCAGGAGGACGCCGCCAACGGCTTCCTGCTCGACGGCTTCCCCCGCAACCTGGGCCAGGCCAAGGCGCTGGACGAGTTCCTCGCCGAGCAGGGCATCAACTTGGACGGCGTGCTGGACCTGGAGGTCCCCGAGGACGAGGTCGTCCGCCGGATCGCCGGCCGCCGCCTGTGCCGCAACGACGGTGGCCACGTGTTCCACGTGGACTACAACCCGCCGAAGGCCGAGGGCGTCTGCGACGAGTGCGGCGGCGAGCTGTACCAGCGCTCGGACGACACCGAGGACAAGGTGCGCACGCGCCTGGAGGTCTACCACACGGAGACCGAGCCGATCATCGGTTACTACAAGGAGCAGGGTCTCCTGGTGACCATCCCGGCCCTCGGCAAGGTGGACGAGGTCACCGCCCGCGCGATCGAGGCGCTGAAGCAGGACAGCTGAGTCTCTCGGCGAACGTACGACGGTACGGCCGGGTCGCCCGCCCAGCGGGTGGCCCGGCCGTTTCGGCGTCGTACGGTTGTAGGCAGTGGTAATCCGGACTTGGAAGGCGTGACCAGATGGTGGAGATCAAGACCCCCGAGCAGATCGCGAAGATGCGAGCGGCCGGGCTGGTCGTCGCCGAGGCCCTCAAGGCCTGCCGCGAGGCGGTCGCTCCGGGGGTGACCACCCAGGAGCTCAACGACATCGCGGACAAGGTCATCACCGACCACGGCGCCACCTCGAACTTCCGCGCCCACCACGGCGGCCTCTGGTTCCCGGGCGTGATCTGCGCCTCGGTGAACAACGAGGTCGTGCACGGCATCCCCGGTGACCGGGCGCTGCAGGAGGGCGACATCATCTCGATCGACTGCGGCGCCATCCTGGACGGCTGGCACGGCGACTCGGCGATCACCGTGGCGGTCGGCGAGGTCCGCCCCGAGGTCGAGATGCTGAGCCGGGTCACCGAGGGCTCGATGTGGGCCGGCATCGCCCAGATGAAGAAGGGCAACCGCCTGGTCGACGTCTCCAAGGCGATCGAGGGCTTCATCCGCCGCCAGCCGCTGCCGCCGAAGGGCAAGTGGGGCATCACCGAGGGTTACGGCGGCCACGGCATCGGCACCGCGATGCACATGGAGCCGCACGTCCTGAACTACGTCGAGCGCGGCCGCGGCAAGGGCCCGAAGCTGATCCCCGGCACCGTGCTGGCGATCGAGCCGATGGTCTCGCTGGGCACCCCGCACACCACCGTCCTGGACGACGAGTGGACGGTCGTCACCAACGACGGCACCTGGGCCTCGCACTGGGAGCACTCGGTGGCCGTGACCGAGCAGGGCCCGTTGGTCCTGACCGCCTTCGACGGCGGCAAGGCCGAACTGGCGAAGCTGGGCATCACCGCAGCTCCGGACCCGCTCGCGTAGTCGCGGCGGCCCGGACCGCCGCCGCTGACAAGGGATCAGAGCCCTGGAGGTTTGGACCTCCAGGGCTTTTGTCCTATTTTTATCGGCTGGTAGTGGTCAGCAGTACCGGTTTGCGAGCGAGCAGGAGAGAGCACGTGCTCAAGGGATTCCGCGACTTCATGATGCGCGGCAACGTCGTCGACATGGCCGTCGGTGTGGTCATCGGTGCCGCGTTCACCGCGGTGGTGACCGGCTTCGTGTCCGCCTTCCTCACCCCGCTGGTGGGCGTGGTGGTCGGCGCGGCCGGCGACTTCAGCTCGTACAAGGCGACGGTGGCCGGGGTCACCTTCCCCTACGGTCAGTTCCTCAACGTCGTGATCGCCTTCGTCATGACCGCCGCGGTGCTGTACTTCTGCGTGGTGCTGCCGATCACCAAGGCGACCGAGCGCTACCTGCCGAAGAAGCCGAAGGTCGCGAAGCGCCCGTGCCCCGAGTGCCTCACCGAGATCCCCCAGGCCGCCCGCCGCTGCTCGGCCTGCACCGCGCACGTCGAGCCGCTGACGGTGTCCGCGGGGGTCTGACGTAGCAGGTGTGACGGGTACCGCTTTCCGGGACCCCCGTTTTGGTCCACCGGACGCGCTGGCGTAGGATGGACCGTCGGCTCACTCGTAGCGTGCTTCAGCACGCCCTCTTCCCCTCGGGGGCGGGGTGAACCCAGGTTCGCACGAGCGTTCCGCATACGGTAGCCGGTCCCGGAAGGTGGATCTCGCAGTTCATGGCTAAGAAGCAAGGCGCCATTGAGATCGAGGGCACCGTGATCGAGTCTCTTCCGAACGCGATGTTCAAGGTCGAGCTGCAGAACGGTCACAAGGTCCTCGCGCACATCAGTGGCAAGATGCGCATGCACTACATCCGCATCCTGCCGGACGACCGGGTCGTCGTGGAGCTCAGCCCCTACGACCTCACGCGCGGCCGGATCGTCTACCGCTACAAGTAAGAACGTCAGATCTAGACCCGGAGAACCTGAAACATGAAGGTCAAGCCGAGCGTCAAGAAGATCTGCGACAAGTGCAAGGTGATCCGCCGTCACGGCCGGGTCATGGTGATCTGCGACAACCTGCGCCACAAGCAGCGCCAGGGCTGATCTCTCCCCAGCATTTCTCGTAGTACTTCGCGCGACGCGAAAACGTCATGAGCTGGCTACCCGATCCGTTCCGTCCGGAACGGACTGCCGCCCCCGGTCAGAGGCCGGGGCTCCCTCACCGTGAGGTGTCGGAGTAGGTAGCACGCAAGACCTCTGAAGAATCACAGGAGCCTTGAATGGCACGCCTCGCCGGCGTTGATCTCCCCCGTGAGAAGCGGATCGAGATCGCCCTCACCTACGTGTACGGCATCGGCCGTACCCGCGCCCAGCAGACCCTCGCCGAGACCGGCGTCAACCCGGATGTCCGCGTTCGCGACATCACCGAGGAAGACCTGGTCAAGCTGAGCCAGTACATCGACGCCAACTACACGGTCGAGGGTGACCTCCGCCGTGAGGTGGCCGCCGACATCCGCCGCAAGGTCGAGATCGGCTGCTACGAGGGTCTGCGTCACCGCCGTGGCCTGCCGGTCCGCGGCCAGCGCACCCACACCAACGCGCGTACCCGCAAGGGCCCGCGTCGCGCGATCGCCGGCAAGAAGAAGCCGGGCAAGAAGTAGTCCGTCCCGTAACCGGACATCCCTCCGGCCCGCGGGTCAGCGGACCGACCACCTCAGTAGGAGAACAGACTTATGCCCCCCAAGGGTCGTCAGGCTGCCGGCGCGAAGAAGATCCGCCGCAAGGAAAAGAAGAACGTCGCTCACGGCCACGCGCACATCAAGAGCACGTTCAACAACACCATCGTTTCGATCACCGACCCGTCGGGCAACGTGATCTCCTGGGCCTCCGCCGGCCACGTCGGCTTCAAGGGCTCGCGCAAGTCCACCCCGTTCGCCGCGCAGATGGCCGCCGAGGCCGCTGCCCGTCGCGCGCAGGAGCACGGCATGCGCAAGGTCGACGTCTTCGTGAAGGGTCCGGGCTCCGGCCGCGAGACCGCGATCCGTTCGCTCCAGGCCACCGGCCTGGAGGTCGGCTCGATCCAGGACGTCACCCCCACCCCGCACAACGGCTGCCGTCCGCCGAAGCGCCGCCGCGTCTGACGCAGCGCCTTCGGGCACCGCAGTCCCTGCTTTAAACCTCGTACGGGGTCCCACGCAGTCTGAATCAACACAGCGCGCGGGACCCCGTACGCTTGGTCCTGTCGGCATCAAATAGTGGGTGCCGAAGACAACTGGAGGAACCTCCCCATGCTTATCGCTCAGCGTCCTTCGCTGACCGAAGAGGTCGTCGACGAGTTCCGCTCGCGGTTCGTGATCGAGCCGCTGGAGCCGGGCTTCGGCTACACCCTCGGCAACTCCCTGCGCCGCACGCTCCTGTCGTCGATCCCGGGTGCCGCTGTCACCAGCATCCGCATCGACGGCGTCCTGCACGAGTTCACCACCGTGCCGGGCGTCAAGGAGGACGTGACCGACCTCATCCTCAACATCAAGCAGCTGGTCGTCTCCTCGGAGCACGACGAGCCGGTCGTGATGTACCTGCGCAAGCAGGGCCCGGGTGTCGTCACCGCCGCCGACATCGCCCCGCCGGCGGGTGTCGAGGTGCACAACCCCGAGCTGGTCCTCGCCACGCTGAACGGCAAGGGCAAGCTGGAGATGGAGCTGACCGTCGAGCGCGGTCGCGGCTACGTCTCCGCCGTCCAGAACAAGGCCTCCGGCCAGGAGATCGGCCGCATCCCGGTCGACTCGATCTACAGCCCCGTGCTGAAGGTCACCTACAAGGTCGAGGCCACCCGTGTCGAGCAGCGGACCGACTTCGACAAGCTGATCGTCGACGTCGAGACCAAGCCCGCCATGCGTCCGCGCGACGCCATGGCCTCGGCCGGCAAGACCCTGGTGGAGCTGTTCGGCCTCGCCCGCGAGCTGAACATCGACGCCGAGGGCATCGACATGGGCCCGTCCCCGACGGACGCCGCCCTGGCCGCCGACCTGGCGCTGCCGATCGAGGAGCTGGAGCTCACCGTCCGCTCCTACAACTGCCTCAAGCGCGAGGGCATCCACACCGTGGGTGAGCTCGTCGCCCGCTCCGAGGCCGACCTGCTCGACATCCGCAACTTCGGTGCGAAGTCGATCGACGAGGTCAAGGCGAAGCTGGCCGGCATGGGCCTGGCCCTGAAGGACAGCCCGCCCGGGTTCGACCCGACCGCCGCCGCCGACGCCTTCGGCGCCGACGACCTGGACGACGCGGGTTACGCGGAGACCGAGCAGTACTGAGAGACTTGACCGCGGGGGCGGTTCCCCGGAACCGCCCCCGTCGTCGTGAAAGTCGTGCGGGCACAGTGCCCGTACGCCCGCTGCGGTACCTGGTACGGCCGCAGTCGGAGATTCGAGGAGTAATTCCATGCCGCGTCCCACCAAGGGTGCCCGTCTGGGCGGTGGCCCGCACCACGAGCCGCTGCTGCTCGCCGGTCTGGCCCGTGAGCTGTTCCAGTACGGCCGCATCACCACCACCGAGGCCAAGGCCCGTCGCCTGCGCCCGCTGGCGGAGAAGCTGATCACCAAGGCGAAGAAGGGCGACATCCACAACCGTCGCCTGGTCCGCAAGACGATCACCGACATCGCCGTGCTGCACACCCTCTTCACCGAGATCGCGCCGCGCTACGAGAACCGCCCGGGTGGCTACACCCGCATCACCAAGATCGGTCCCCGTCGTGGCGACAACGCCCCGATGGCCGTGATCGAGCTGGTCGAGGCGCTGACCGTCGCGCAGACCGCCGTGGGTGAGGCCGAGGCCGCCACCAAGCGTGCCGTCAAGGAGGCCGACGCCAAGGTCGAGGCCACCGAGACCGCCGAGGTCGAGGCCGCCGAGCAGGCCTGACACCTCCAGGTGTAGTGCGGGCCCGCTCTCCCAGCGATGGGGGAGCGGGCCCGTTCCTTATTCGTAGGAGCAGGAGCAAGTGGTCAACGATTGCGCCGAGCAGCCGCCGGTGAAGGACGGTCCGGCGGACGGGTACGTCCGGGTCCGGCTCGACCTCGCCTACCAGGGCGCCGAGTTCTCCGGCTGGGCCCGCCAGAAGGGCGGCCGCCGGACGGTCCAGGAGGAGATCGAGACCGCACTGCAGATCGTCACCCGCAGCCCGGAGCTGTTCCCGCTGACCGTGGCCGGCCGCACCGACGCCGGGGTGCACGCCCGCGGCCAGGTCGCGCACGTCGACCTGCCGGCGGAGCTGTGGGAGGCCCACCGGGAGAAGCTGCTGCGCCGGCTGGCCGGCCGGCTTCCCGGGGACGTCCGGATCTACCGGGTCGGCGAGGCGCCGGCCGGGTTCGACGCCCGCTTCTCGGCCGTCTGGCGCCGGTACGCGTACCGGGTCGCCGACCACCCGGGCGGGGTGGACCCGCTGCTGCGCGGGCACGTGCTCTGGCACGACCGCCCGCTGGACCTGGACCGGATGAACGCCGCGGCGGAGCTGCTGCTCGGCGAGCACGACTTCGCCGCGTACTGCAAGAAGCGCGAGGGCGCCACCACCATCCGCACCCTGCTGGAGCTGCGCTGGGACCGCGTCCCGGTGGACCCGTACGCCGCCCAGGAGGGCTCGCTCGCGGTCGCCACCGTCCGGGCGGACGCCTTCTGCCACAACATGGTCCGGGCGCTGGTGGGCGCCATGCTGCTGGTCGGCGACGGGCACCGGCCGGTGGAGTTCCCCGGCGAGGTGCTGGCCGGCGGGGTGCGCAACTCCGCCGTCAACGTGATCCGGCCGTACGGGCTGACGCTGGAGGAGGTCGGCTACCCGCCGGACGACCAGCTGGCCGAGCGCAACCGGGCGGCCCGGCGGATGCGCACCCTCCCGGGGCAGCCCGCTGTGACGTAATCCGTTTTGGCCGGGGGCGCCCGCTTGGGACAATCCTCCTCATGGGACACGTCGAGATTTCGCACCTTGAGTACTACTTGCCGGACGGGCGGGTGCTGTTCGACGACGCGTCCTTCCGGGTCGGCGAGGGCGCCGCGGTCGCCCTGGTCGGCGCGAACGGCGCGGGCAAGACCACCCTGCTGCGGATGATCGCGGGAGACCTCCAGCCGCACGGCGGCTCGGTGACGATCAGCGGCGGGCTCGGCGTGATGCGTCAGTTCGTGGGCACCACCGGCCGCGAGGACCAGCAGTCCACGCCGGGCGCGCTGCCGGCCGACGCCTCCGTGCGCGACCTGCTGGTGTCGGTCGCCCCCGAGCGGATCGCGGTGGCCGCCCGCGCGGTGGACGCCGCCGAGCTGGCGATGATCGCCCAGGACGACGAGAAGACCCAGATGGCCTACGCCCAGGCCCTCTCCGACTGGGCCGACGTCGGCGGCTACGACTACGAGACCGACTGGGACGTCTGCACCATGGCGGCCCTCGGCATGCCCTTCGACAAGGCCCAGTGGCGCGGTCTGAACACCCTCTCCGGCGGCGAGCAGAAGCGGCTCGTGCTGGAGGCGCTGCTGCGCGGGCCGGAGGAGGTGCTGCTCCTCGACGAGCCCGACAACTACCTGGACGTCCCCGCCAAGCTCTGGCTGGAGGAGGCCATCAAGGCCACCTCGAAGACCGTCCTGTACATCTCGCACGACCGCGAGCTGCTCTCCCGCACCGCCGACAAGATCATCAGCGTCGAGTCGGGCGCCGCCGGCAGCAGCGTCTGGGTGCACGGCGGCGGCTTCGACACCTTCCACGAGGCCCGCAAGGCGCGCTTCGAGCGCTTCGAGGAACTGCGCCGCCGCTGGGACGAGGAACACGCCAAGCTCAAGAAGCTGGTCGTCACCCTGCGCCAGGCCGCTTCCGTCAGCCACGACATGGCCTCCCGCTACTCCGCCGCCCAGACCAGGCTGAAGAAGTTCGAGGACGCCGGCCCGCCCGAGGCGCCGCCGCGCGAGCAGAGCATCACCATGCGGCTCAAGGGCGGGCGCACCGGAGTGCGCGCCTTCACCATGGAGCGGCTGGAGCTCACCGGGCTGATGCAGCCCTTCGACCTGGAGGTCTTCTACGGCGAGCGGGTCGGCGTGCTGGGGGCCAACGGCGCCGGCAAGTCGCACCTGCTGCGGCTGCTGGCCGGCGACACGACGGTCGAGCACACCGGCGACTGGAAGCTCGGTGCCCGGGTCGTCCCCGGCCACTTCCGGCAGACCCACGCCCACCCGGAGCTGTTCGGCCGTACCGTCCGCTCGATCGTGGAGGAGGAGCACGCGCTCAGCCGCGGCGCCGCGATGGGTGCGCTGCGGCGGTACGAGCTGGACCGCCAGGAGGAGCAGAAGTTCGAGTCGCTGTCCGGTGGGCAGCAGGCCCGGCTGATGATCCTCAAGCTCGAACTCTCCGGTGTGACGGCCCTGTTGCTCGACGAGCCGACCGACAACCTGGACCTGGAGAGCGCCGAGGCGCTGCAGGCCGGCCTGGAGGCCTTCGAGGGCACCGTGCTGTGCGTGACCCACGACCGCTGGTTCGCCAAGACCTTCGACCGCTTCCTGGTCTTCGGGGCCGACGGCAAGGTGTTCGAGTCGTCGGATCCGGTCTGGGACGTGACCCGGGTGGAGCGCGAACGCTGAGTGACGGCCAGGGGGGTCCACGGCGATTTTTGACCCCTCAGGATCGTGCCGGTAACCTGGACGCTTGATGTGCGTATTGGCTCGCTCTATCTCACGTGAGAGGTCGGTACGCCGGAGACATCAGGTCGACGACCAGCGGTCCCCCTTGAATTGCGTCCAAGGTTGACCAGGCTGATCTTCCGTCCGGGTGCTCCTGTCAGGACTCACTCACTGAAAAGCGAAGGCTACGACCGTGCGTACGTACAGCCCCAAGCCCGGCGACGTCCAGCGTCAGTGGCACGTCATCGACGCGACCGACGTCGTGCTCGGCCGCCTGGCTTCCCAGGCCGCCAACCTCCTCCGGGGCAAGCACAAGGCGATCTACGCGCCGCACGTTGACACTGGTGACTTCGTCATCATCATCAACGCCGACAAGGTGCACCTGTCCGGTAACAAGAAGACCCAGAAGCTGGCCTACCGCCACTCGGGCTTCCCGGGCGGTCTGCGCTCGGTGCGCTACGACGACCTGCTGGCGAACAACCCGGAGAAGGCCGTCGAGAAGGCCATCAAGGGCATGATCCCCAAGAACAGCCTGGGCCGTCAGATGCTCTCGAAGCTGAAGGTCTACTCGGGCGACCAGCACCCGCACGCTGCCCAGCAGCCGGTGCCGTTCGAGATCACCCAGGTCGCGCAGTAATTCGGCCACCAAGCCCCCCAACACTGAAAAGAGCTGAGGAACACCGTGGCCGAGACCACTGAAACCCTTGAGGTCGACTTCGACGAGACCGTCGTCGAGGGCGAGTACACCTCCGAGGAGAGCTACACCTCCGAGTCGCTGGCCGGCCGCTTCGGCGAGGCCGTCCCCGGCGCCGGCCTGGGCCGTCGCAAGGAGGCGATCGCCCGCGTGCGCATCGTCCCCGGCACCGGCCAGTGGAAGATCAACGGTCGCACCCTTGAGGACTACTTCCCCAACAAGGTGCACCAGCAGACCGTGAACGAGCCCTTCAAGCTCCTGGAGCTGGACGGCCGTTACGACGTCGTCGCCCGCATCAGCGGTGGCGGCGTGTCCGGCCAGGCCTACGCGCTGCGCCTCGGCGTCGCCCGTGCCCTGAACGAGGCCGACGTGGACAACAACCGCGGCGCGCTGAAGAAGGCCGGCTTCCTGACCCGTGACGCCCGCGCCGTCGAGCGCAAGAAGGCCGGTCTGAAGAAGGCCCGCAAGGCGCCGCAGTACAGCAAGCGCTAATCGCGTCCCAGGGGGTGCGGTCCGCCCTGGCGGCGCACCCCCTGGATGCGCACAACCGTCGCCCCGGAGTACCACGCGTACTCCGGGGCGACGTGTTCCCCGGCTACTGTGCGGCGGCCGGGATCATCGGTGGTTCCGAGCAGTGGTGATGGAGGACGGGACAGTGGGACGACTCTTCGGTACGGACGGCGTACGCGGGGTGGCCAACGAGGGACTGACGGCGGAGCTCGCGCTCGGGCTGTCCGTCGCCGCGGCGCACGTGCTCGGAGAGGCCGGCGCCTTCGACGGCCACCGGCCGGTCGCGGTGGTCGGCCGTGACCCGCGTGCCTCGGGCGAGTTCCTGGAGGCCGCCGTCATCGCCGGTCTGGCGAGCGCCGGAGTCGACGTCCTGCGGGTCGGTGTCCTGCCCACCCCGGCCGTGGCGTACCTCACCGGCGCGCTCGGTGCCGACTTCGGCGTGATGCTGTCCGCCAGCCACAACGCCATGCCGGACAACGGCATCAAGTTCCTCGCCCGGGGCGGCCACAAGCTGGACGACCGGATCGAGGACGCGATCGAGGCCCACTACCGCAAGCACACGGTCGGCGAGGAGGACTGGAAGCGCCCGACCGGCGCCGCCGTCGGCCGGGTCCGCGAGTACACCGAGGGCTTCGACAAGTACGTCGCCCACCTGATCGGCGTACTGCCCAACCGCCTGGACGGCGTCAAGGTCGTCATCGACGGCGCCCACGGCGCGGCCGCCTACGTCGCCCCCGAGGCCTTCGCCCGGGCCGGCGCCGAGGTCGTCCACACCCTGGGGGCCGAGCCCACCGGTCTCAACATCAACGACGGCGTCGGCTCCACCCACCTGGACCGCCTGCGCACCGCGATGAAGGAGCACAAGGCCGACCTCGGCATCGCCCTGGACGGCGACGCCGACCGCTGCCTGGCCGCCGACGCCGACGGTGACGAGGTGGACGGCGACCAGATCATCGCCATCCTCGCCGTGGCCATGAAGGAGGCCGGCACCCTGCGCGGCAACACCGCGGTGGCCACCGTGATGTCCAACCTCGGCTTCAAGCTGGCGATGGAGCGCGAGGGCATCGAGCTGGTCGAGACCGCCGTCGGCGATCGCTACGTGCTGGAGGCCATGAAGGAGCACGGCTTCGCACTGGGCGGCGAGCAGTCCGGCCACGTCATCCTGCTGGACCACGCCACCACCGGCGACGGCACCCTGACCGGCCTGATGCTGGGCGCCCGCCTGGCCGCCACCAAGCAGCCGCTGGCCGACCTGGCCGCCGTGATGACCCGGCTGCCGCAGGTCCTGATCAACGTCAAGGGCGTCGACAAGTCCCGGGTGAGGACCAGCACCGAGCTGGCCGCCGCGGTCGCCGGGGCCGAGGCCGAGCTGGGCTCCACCGGCCGGGTGCTGCTGCGCCCGTCGGGCACCGAGCCGCTGGTCCGCGTGATGGTCGAGGCCGCCGACCCGGTGCAGGCCGAGGCGGTCGCGCAGACCCTGGCCGAGGCCGTGCGCACCCACCTGGGCTGAGCCCGGACCCCGGGCCGAGCCCGGACGTGCGGAGGGCCCCCGCCGGTGCGGCGGGGCCCCTTCGTCGTGCGCTCAGAGCTTGCGCAGCAGCGCCCGGCGGACCTTGTGGTCCTGGCCCTTCTGCAGGATCAGGGTGGCCCGGCCGCGGGTCGGCAGCACGTTCTCCAGCAGGTTCGGCTTGTTGATGGTGCGCCAGACCTGCCGGCCGTACTCCATCGCCTCCTCCTCCGGCACCTCGGTGAAGCGGCGGAAGTAGGAGTTCGGGTCCTGGAAGGCGGTCTGACGCAGTTTCCTGAAGCGGTCCAGGTACCAGTGCTCGATGTCGTCGGTCCGGGCGTCGACGTAGATCGAGAAGTCGAAGTAGTCGGCCACCGCGAGGCGGGTGCGGCCGTCGGTGCCCGGCAGGGCCGGCTGGAGCACGTTCAGGCCCTCGACGATCAGGATGTCCGGGCGCTCCACGGTCAGCCGTTCGTCCTGCACGATGTCGTACACCAGGTGCGAGTAGACCGGCGCGCTGACGCGCTCCTTGCCCGCCTTCACGTCCGCGACGAAGCGCATCAGCGCCCGGCGGTCGTACGACTCGGGGAAGCCCTTGCGGGCCATCAGGCCGCGCCGGCGCAGCTCGGCGTTGGGGAGCAGGAAGCCGTCGGTGGTGACCAGTTCGACCCGGGGGTGCTCGGGCCAGCGGGCGAGCAGCGCCTGGAGGAGGCGCGCGGTGGTCGACTTGCCGACCGCGACCGATCCGGCCACCCCGATGATGAACGGGGTCCGGGTGCGTTCGGTGTCCGGGGTGTCCAGGAACGTGCCCACGGCGCCGCGCAGTTCGTGCGTCGCGTGGATGTACAGGTTCAGCAGGCGCGACAACGGCAGGTAGACGTCACGCACCTCGTCGAGGTCGAGGGCGGTGCCGAGGCCGCGCAGCTGCTCCACCTCCTCGGCGGTCAGCGGCAGCGGCGTGCGCTCGCGCAGCGCGCTCCATTCGGCCCGGCTGAGATCCACGTAGGGGGACGGGGACGGGCCGGGCGTGGCGGCGCCCCGCGTACAGAGTTCGGTCAGCACATGCTCCATTGTGAGCCGTAGCGGCGTTCACGGTGGTTGTGGTGTCGGTCACGCAGCGTTCGCGGGAGGCGGGAATACGGCCACAGAACCGCCCTTATGCTGGCACGCATGTGCGGAATTGTTGGATACGTGGGCGCGCAGTCCGCCCTCGACGTAGTAATCGCAGGCCTGCAGCGCCTGGAGTACCGGGGTTACGACTCGGCCGGTGTCGCGGTGCAGGTTCAGGACTCCGACGGGCAGTGGAGCCTGTCGACCGACAAGCGGGCCGGAAAGCTCGCCAACCTGGAGAAGTCGCTCGCCGAGTCCCCTCTGCCCGGCGGCACCACCGGCATCGGCCACACCCGCTGGGCCACCCACGGCGGCCCGACGGACGCCAACGCCCACCCCCACCTGGACGACGACCTGCGGGTCGCCGTGGTGCACAACGGCATCATCGAGAACTTCGCGCAGCTGCGCGCCGAGATCGCCGAGCGCGGCCACACCCTCCGGTCGGAGACGGACACCGAGGTCGTCGCCCACCTGCTGGGCGAGGCCTACCAGGGCGACCTCGCCGAGGCGATGCGGGCGGTCTGCGGTCGGCTGGAGGGTGCCTTCACCCTGGTCGCCGTGCACGCCGACGCGCCGGACGTCGTCGTCGGTGCCCGCCGCAACTCGCCGCTGGTCGTCGGCCGCGGTGAGGGCGAGAACTTCCTCGCCTCGGACGTCGCCGCCTTCATCGCGCACACCCGCGAGGCGATCGAGCTGGGCCAGGACCAGGTCGTCGAGCTGCGCAAGGACGGCGTGACCGTCACGAACTTCGACGGCACCCCGGCCGACGTGCGCGAGTACCACGTCGACTGGGACGCCTCCGCCGCCGAGAAGGGCGGCTACGACTACTTCATGCTCAAGGAGATCGCCGAGCAGCCGAAGGCCGTCGCCGACACCCTGCTCGGCCGGATCGGCACCGACGGCCGGCTCACCCTCGACGAGCTGCGGATCTCAGACGCCGACCTGCGGTCGGTCGACAAGGTCGTCATCGTCGCGTGCGGCACCGCCTTCCACGCCGGCATGATCGCCAAGTACGCGATCGAGCACTGGACCCGCATCCCCTGCGAGGTCGAGGTCGCGTCCGAGTTCCGCTACCGCGACCCGATCATGGGCCCGGGGACGCTGGTCATCGCCATCTCGCAGTCCGGCGAGACCATGGACACCCTGATGGCCCTGCGGCACGCCCGTGAGCAGGGCGCCAAGGTGCTGGCGATCTGCAACACCAACGGCTCCACCATCCCGCGCGAGTCGGACGCCGTGCTGTACACGCACGCCGGTCCGGAGGTCGCGGTCGCCTCGACCAAGGCGTTCCTGACCCAGCTGGTCGCCTGCTACCTGGTCGCCCTCTACCTGGGCCAGGTGCGCGGCACCAAGTGGGGCGACGAGATCTTCGCCGTCATCAAGGAGCTCGGCGACGCGCCGAAGCAGGTCGAGCAGGTCCTGGAGACCATGGAGCCGGTGCGCGAGCTGGCCCGCTCGCTGGCCGACGCCCGCTCGGTGCTGTTCCTCGGCCGCCACGTCGGCTTCCCGGTGGCCCTGGAGGGCGCGCTCAAGCTCAAGGAGCTGGCGTACATGCACGCCGAGGGCTTCGCGGCGGGCGAGCTCAAGCACGGCCCGATCGCGCTGATCGAGGAGGGGCTGCCGGTCGTGGTGGTCGTGCCCTCGCCGCGCGGGCGGTCGATCCTGCACGACAAGATCGTCTCCAACATCCAGGAGATCCGGGCCCGTGGCGCCCGCACGATCGTGATCGCCGAGGAGGGCGACGAGGCCGTCGTGCCGTACGCGGACCACCTGATCCGCATCCCGGTCACCCCGACCCTGCTCCAGCCGCTGGTCTCCACCGTCCCGCTCCAGGTCTTCGCCTGCGAGCTGGCCACGGCCAAGGGCCACGAGGTCGACCAGCCGCGCAACCTGGCGAAGTCGGTCACCGTCGAGTAGTTCCACGCCCGTCGGCAACGGCGCCCCTGCGGTGGCTGCGTCCTACCGCAGGGGCGCCGTGTCGAGCGTGAAGGAGAACGGGGCGGGCAGGTCGATCGACTTGCCGAACGGGACCGGCTCCTTCTCCGTGTAGTCCTCCCCCTCGGGGGCGGTGAACAGGGTGACCGTGCCCGCGCTCCGGTCGACCAGCAGGTAGCAGGGGATGCCGGCGGCGGCGTACCCGCGGCGTTTCTGTTCGCGGTCCCGGTGCGGACTGGTGGACGTGACCTCGAAGACGAGGAGTACACCGGAGGCGTCCGCCCAGGAACCGGCGTTCAGGAAGTGTCCGACCGGGCTGACGGTGCCGTCGGGGATGAACCGGCCGGTCGGCACGATCAGCCCCTTGTTGCCGGACAGGTCGAACTCGGCCTCGGCCTTGCGCATGAACTGCCGGTTCAGCAGGGAGAACGCGGTCTCGTGTTCTCCGTCCGGCGGTGGCGTCGCGACGATCTCCCCTTCGATGAGCTCGGCCTTGTAACCAGGCGGTGTGTCCAGTTCCAGGAACGCCTGAAGGAGGCCGTCCCGGCCCAGCGGGCCCTCGACTGCTGGCATGGCGACCATGGCCCTTCTCCCTCCTGTGGGTCCGTGCCGGGCCACAAAGTAGGCGCACGGACCGGCACCGGTGGGGGATCGAAGTGGTTGTCACTCGAAAGTGTGCCGCAGGCCCGGCACCCGCGGGGCGGTGACGCGGGCTAGCGTCGTCCGTACGTCGACGGCCGGAGGAGCCCCGCCATGCGTCATGCACACCCTGTGGAAACCGTCCGGGCCGCCGAGGCCGCGTCGATGGCGCGGCTGCCGGAGGGGACGTTGATGCAGCGGGCGGCCGCGGGGCTGGCGGCGACGTGCGCGCGGCTGCTGACCCGGCGTCGGGGGCGGGTGTACGGCAGCCGGGTGGTGGTGCTGGCCGGCAGCGGGGACAACGGGGGTGACGCCCTGTACGCCGGGGCCGCGCTGGCCCGGCGCGGGGCGCGGGTGACGGCGGTGCTGCTCGCGCCGGAACGGGCGCACGAGGGCGGGCTGGCCGCGCTGCGGGCGTCCGGCGGACGGGTGACGGCGGAGCAGGGCGTCGGCCTGGCCGACTTCTCGCGTGCGGACCTGGTGCTGGACGGGATCGTCGGCATCGGCGGCCGGGGCGGGCTGCGTCCCGGGGCCCGGCCGTACGCGGAGGCCGGGCGGCGCGGGGTGGTGGTCGCGGTCGACCTGCCCAGCGGGGTGGACGCCGACACCGGCGAGGTGCCGGGCGCGGCGCTGCGCGCGGACGTCACGGTCTGCTTCGGCACGTACAAGCCCGGCCTGCTGATCGACCCGGGGGCGTCGTACACGGGCGCAGTGCACCTGGTCGGCATCGGGCTGGAGCTGCCGGAGGCGGGCGTCACGGCCCTGCAGCACGCGGACGTGGCGGCGCTGCTGCCGCGGCCGGGCGTGGAGAGCGACAAGTACCGGCGCGGCGTGGTCGGCGTGGCGGCCGGGTCGGCGACCTACCCGGGGGCGGCGCTGCTGGCGGTCGCCGGGGCGCTGCGCGGCGGTGCGGGCGCCGTCCGGTACGTCGGCACGGCGGCCGAGGAGGTGGTGCGGCGCTTCCCGGAGACGCTGGTCACCGAGGGCGGGCCGGCCGGGGCCGGCCGGGTGCAGGCCTGGGTGGTCGGGCCGGGCGGCGGCGAGGGGGCGCGGCAGGCGCTGGCCGAGGCACTGGCCGGCGACGTCCCGGTGCTGGTGGACGCGGACGGCCTGACCGAGCTGGGCCGGCTCGGCCCGGAGGCGCTGGCCGGCCGCACCGCACCCACCCTGCTGACCCCACACACCGGCGAGGCCGCCCGGCTGCTCGCCGGCGCCGAGGGCACCGCGCCGCCGGCCGCCGACGACCTGGCCGCCAGCCGGCTGACCACCGCCCGGCGGCTGGCGGCGGCCTACCGCGCGACCGTCCTGCTCAAGGGCTCCACGACGGTGGTCGCCGACCCGGGCGGGGCCGTCCGGGTGAACCCCACCGGCACCTCCTGGCTCGCCACCGCGGGCAGCGGAGACGTCCTGGCCGGGCTGGCGGGCTCACTGCTGGCGGCGGGCCTCCCGCCGCTGGACGCCGCGTCGGTGGCCGCCTACCTGCACGGCCTGGCCGGCCGCGAGGCGGCGGGGGAGCCGGGCGCACCGGTGACCGCCCTGGCGGTGGCGGAGGCGCTGCCGGCGGTGTGGCGGGCGGTCCGTGCGGGGTAGCGCGCCGCGGCCGGGAGCGGAACCGAAGGCTCCGCCGACCGCGTCCGAGAGGGGGGTGACGAGCGGTTCGCCGCGGGGTGGTGCGGCGGGCGGGGCCCGGTCGTCGGCCGCCGCGCCGATGGGCCGTTCGGCGAGGACTCCGGGACGTCTGGGAGACTGACCCTGATGACAACTGCGAACACGATCGGCACCGCCCCCCTGACCGACGGCGTACGGGCCGAGGCGACCATCGATCTCGGCGCCCTGCGCGGCAACCTCGCGGCGCTGCGCGAGCGCGTCGGCGGCGCGGCGGTGATGCTCGCGGTCAAGGCGAACGCCTATGGCCACGGCGCGGTCGAGTGTGCCCGCGAGGCGGTCGCGAACGGGGTCGGCTGGCTCGGCTGCGCGACGCCCGACGAGGCGCTGGCGCTGCGGGCCGCGGGCATCCGCCCGGAGCACGCCCGCATCCTGTGCTGGCTGTGGACGCCCGGCGGGCCGTGGCGCGAGGCGCTCCGGGCCGGCCTGGACATCTCGGTCAGCGGCCGGTGGGCGCTGGACGAACTGCTTCCGGCCGTGCGCGAGACCGGTATCCCGGCGCGCGTGCACCTGAAGGCCGACACCGGCCTCGGCCGCAACGGCTGCCAGCCGCACGACTGGCCGCGGCTGGTGGCCGCAGCCCGGCGCGCCGAGGTCGAAGGGCTGCTCACCGTGGTCGGCGTCTGGTCGCACTTCGCGGCCGCCGACGAGCCCGGCCACCCGTCGATCCAGGCCCAGCTGGACTCCTACCGCACCGCGCTGGCCGAGGCCGAGGCGGCCGGGCTGCGCCCCGAGGTGCGGCACCTGGCGAACTCGCCCGCCACCCTGCTGCTGCCCGAGTCGCACTTCGACCTGGTCCGCACCGGCCTGGCCGCGTACGGGCTTTCGCCGGTGCCCGAGGTGGGCTCGCCGGCCGACTTCGGGCTGCGCCCGGTGATGTCGCTCGCGGCGCGGCTGGCGCTGGTCAAGGAGGTCCCCGGCGGGCACGGGGTCAGCTACGGCCACCACTACACGACGCCCGGCCCGACCACCCTGGGCCTGGTCCCGCTCGGTTACGGCGACGGCGTCCCCCGGCACGCCAGCGGTACCGGCCCGGTGCAGATCGGCGGCAAGTGGCGCACGGTGGCCGGCCGGGTCGCGATGGACCAGTTCGTCGTGGACCTCGGCGGGGACGCCCCCGCGATCGGCGACGAGGCGCTGCTGTTCGGCAGCGGCGAGCGCGGCGAGCCGACCGCCGAGGACTGGGCCCGCGCCTGCGGGACCATCGCGTACGAGATCGTCACCCGGATCGGCGCCCGGGTGCCGCGCCGCTACCTGGGCGGCAGCCACACCGGGGACACGCCGGCATGACCGACGCGCCGACCGGGGACGGAACGGTCGCGGCGGTCGCCAAGGCGGCCGGCGCGGCCTCCGGGGTGAGCCGGGCGGGCGTGATCGGGATCTCGGTCGGTGTGCTGGCGGCGGGGGCCGCCGCCGGGGTGGCGATCGAGCGGCTGACCGTCGGGCGGGCGATGCGCCGCCGGGCCCGGGCCGAGCTGGACGCGAGCGCCCCGTACGGCTCGCTGCGCGGGCGTCCGAGGACGGTGGCCGCGCCGGACGGCACCGAGCTGTACGTGGAGCTGGACGGCACCGGCTGGGCCGAGCCGGACGGCTCCGGCGCCGAGCCGCTGACTGTCGTGTTCTGCCACGGCTACTGCCTCAACCAGGACAGCTGGCACTTCGAGCGGGCCGCGCTGCGCGAGGGCGTGCGGCTGGTCTTCTGGGACCAGCGCAGCCACGGCCGCTCCGAGCGCTCCCGCTCGTACCTGGCCGGCGAGCCGGCCGGCATCGACCAGCTGGGCGGCGACCTGAAGGCCGTGGTCGACGCCGTCGCGCCGACCGGGCCGCTGGTCCTGGTGGGCCACTCGATGGGCGGCATGACGGTGATGGCGCTGGCCGACCAGTACCCGGACCTGTTCCGGGAGAGGGTCGCCGGGGTCGCCCTGATCGGCACGCTCGCGGGCGACTGGGACGACGTCAGCCTCGGCCTGCCCAAGGCCGGCGCGAAGCTGTTCAAGAAGGTCGCGCCCGGGATGGTGAAGCTGCTGGGCCGTCAGGTCGACCTGGTCGAGGCCACCCGGCGGCTGGGGTCGGACCTGACCGCCGTCTTCTACCGGAAGTTCTCCTTCGGGAGCCGGGACGTCGACCCCGGCGTGGTGCGCTTCGCCGAGCAGCTGCTGGACGCCACCCCGATCGACGTGGTCGCCGAGTTCTACCCGGTGTTCGGCGCGCACGAGAAGTACGAGGCGCTGGCCGCCCTGCGCGACCTGCCGGTCCTGGTGCTGGCCGGGACGAAGGACCTCCTGACGCCCTCGGCGCACAGCGAGGCGATGGCCGAGCGGCTGCCGGGCGCCGAGCTGGTGCTGGCCGAGGGCGCCGGGCACCTGGTGATGCTGGAGCGGCCGGAGCTGGTCGACCGCGAGCTGGCGCTGCTGCTGCGCCGGGCCGCCGGCTTCGCGGGGGCCGCACCGCTGCCCGCGGCCGTCCTCGACCTGACCCGCGGGCCGGCCGGGGGCACGACCGGGGGTTCAGCTGCCGGACCGGCCGCCGAACCGGTCGTCGACCCCGCCTGACGCCCGCCCGACGCCTGCCGACGCCCGGCCCGGCACCCGCCCGGCGCACCCGGGGGCGGCGATGTGGCACGGTAGCGGTGGCGGCCGGTGGTCGGTGCGCCGGTACGGACCGAAGGGCAAGACACGCGCATGGGCTCGCACGCCACTCTCACCGTCCCCACCCCGGAGCGGATGGGCCGGCTCGGCCGGGAGCTGGCCGCGCTGCTGCGGCCGGGGGACCTGGTGCTGCTCTCCGGCGAGCTGGGGGCGGGGAAGACCACGCTGACCCGGGGCCTGGGGGAGGGGCTGCAGGTCCGCGGGGCGGTGACCTCGCCGACCTTCGTGATCGCCCGGGTGCACCCCTCGCTGGTCGACGGCCCGGCGCTGGTGCACGTGGACGCGTACCGGCTGGGCGGTGACCTGGACGAGATGGAGGACCTCGACCTGGACGTCTCGCTGCCGGAGTCGGTGGTCGTGGTCGAGTGGGGCGAGGGCAAGGTCGAGCGGCTGTCCGAGGACCGGCTGGAGGTCCGGATCGAGCGGGCCCTGGGCGACACCGCCGACGGGGACGACCACGATCCGCGCCGGGTGCTGCTGACCGGCATCGGTCCGCGCTGGGCGGACGTGGCGCTGGCGAAGCTGGCGGGGCAGGAGTAGCGGCGGGTCGCGGCGACTTGCCGACAGACTGTCGGCAAGATGTTGCGGGCGGAGTGCCGGGCGTGGTGGGATGGGTGCTGCGGTTAGGTCTGCCTAACTAGGGAGGCGCCATGTCGAGCACCACCCCCGCCCCGGAGCGCGCCGTCCGCGCCGCCGGGGCCGGAGAGTCCGCCCGTTGCGCTCCGGGGGAGCCGATGCGGGCACTGCTGGCCGCCCGCGCGGCCGCCGAAGCGGTGTCCACCCCGCCCGGACCCGAGCCGGGGCAGGCCGAGGAGCCCGAGACGCAGGCGCCCCGGGCCGCGTAAGGCCGCCTCAGGCGACCACGACCACCTTGGTGTCCTTTGGCGCGAAGTCCCAGAGCAGCTGCCCGTCCGTGCGGCCGCTGCGGATGCCACCGGTCTTGGTCTTCGGGTCGGCCGACGGGGTCGTGCCGTCCACCGCCGCGCTGAAGCCGAACACCACGCCGCTCTGCTGCGCGAAGCGCACCACGTGCTCGATCTGCCGGCCGTCCGTGCCGGTGGCCGTCGCCGTGCGGCTGTACACCGCGTAGCTGCCCGGGGCGGGCTCGACCGTGCCCGGGGTGACCGGGAAGGCCGCCGCGACCTGCGGGGTCTTCTTCGGGTCGACCAGCCAGACGTAGTGGCTGCTCACCGAGTAGACCACCCGGATGCCGGTGCCCGAGGTGGCCGGCAGCGGCGGGACGGTCGGGGTGGCCGAGGCGGTCGGCGCCGCGGCGGTGGCCGTGCCCGTCGCCGTGATGGTGGGGGTCGGCTTGGCGCCGCCGGCCCGGTCCTGGGCGCCGTTGGCCTGGAAGGCCAGCAGGCTCACCACCGCCAGGGCCCCCAGGGTCAGCCCCGTGACCACCACTCCAGGACCCATCTTCGCCACGTGCCGCTCCCGCTGCCGTCCCTTTTCGTACGGGCTTATCGTGCCAGGTCCGTCCGTCCGGGTCGCAGCGCCTCGGATGTGTGTTCCCGGTTGGCACGTCCTGCCGATCGTCCGGCCGGCCCAACGTCGGTCTAACCTTGACCCGTGCTGCTGCTCGCGTTCGACACCGCTACCCCCGCCGTCACCGCCGCCGTCCACGACGGAACCGCCGTCCTGGCCGAGACCCACCAGGTCGACGCCCGGCGCCACGGCGAACTGCTGCTGCCCGCGATCGACCGGGTGCTGCGCACGGCCGGGGTGGACAAGCACCGGCTGACCGGCATCGCGGTCGGCGTCGGCCCGGGCCCGTACACCGGTCTGCGGGTCGGCCTGGTGACCGCCGCCGCGCTCGGCCACGCCCTCGGGCTGCCGGTGCACGGCGTCTGCACCCTGGACGCGATCGCCTTCCAGGCCCGCGCCGAGGGGCTGGCGGGGCAGCCGTTCACGGTGGCCACCGACGCGCGCCGCAAGGAGGTCTACTGGGCCTCGTACGACGCCGAGGGCCGCCGCACCGAGGGCCCGGGCGTGGACCGTCCGGCCGAGCTGACCGTGCCGCCGCGCTCGGTCGGCGCCGGCGCGCTGCTCTACCCGGACGCCTTCCCGGGTGCGCACGGCCCGGAGCACGTGTCCGCCGGGGCCCTGGCCGGCTTCGCCGCCGCCGAGCTGGCCGCCGGGCGCGAGCTGCTGCCGAACGTGCCGCTGTACCTGCGCCGCCCGGACGCCCAGGTGCCGGCGGGCTACAAGGCGGTGCTCCCGGCGTGAACCACGGCACCACCCTGCGCCCGATGCGCTGGTGGGACATCGCGCCGGTGATGGAGCTGGAGCTGCGGCTGTTCCCCGAGGACGCCTGGTCCACCGGGATGTTCTGGTCCGAGCTGGCCGAGACCCACCCCGGCGGCACCCGCCACTACACCGTCGCCACCGCCGCCGACGGCTCGGTCGTCGGCTACGCCGGCCTGATGGCGATCGCCGGCGAGGGCGACGTCCAGACCATCGCCGTCGACGACCGGCACCAGGGCGCCGGCCTCGGCACGGCGCTGCTCACCGACCTGATCCGGGAGTCCGCCCGGCGCGGCTGCGCCGAACTGCTGCTGGAGGTGCGGGTGGACAACCCGCGGGCCCAGCGGCTGTACGAGCGCCACGGCTTCGAACCGGTGGGCATCCGGCGCGGCTACTACCAGCCCGCCAACGTCGACGCGCTGGTGATGCGCCTCGACCACCCCAGCACTGACAGCACTGACCCGAAGGACATTGAGGACACCCGCCATGGCTGACGAACCGCTCGTCCTCGGCATCGAGACCTCCTGCGACGAGACCGGCGTCGGCATCGTGCGCGGCACCACGCTGCTGGCCGACGCGGTCGCCTCCAGCGTCAACGACCACGCCCGCTTCGGCGGCGTCGTCCCGGAGATCGCCAGCCGCGCCCACCTGGAGGCGATGGTCCCGACCATCCAGCGCGCCCTGGACACCGCCGGGATCAAGGCGAGCGACCTGGACGGCATCGCCGTCACGGCCGGCCCCGGCCTGGCCGGCGCGCTGCTGGTCGGCGTCAGCGCCGCGAAGGCGTACGCCTGGGCGCTGGACAAGCCGCTGTACGGGGTCAACCACCTCGCCTCGCACATCTGCGTCGACCAGCTGGAGCACGGCCGGCTGCCCTCGCCGACGATGGCCCTGCTGGTCTCCGGCGGGCACTCCTCGCTGCTGCTCAGCGAGGACATCACCAGCGACGTCCGCCCGCTCGGCGCGACCATCGACGACGCGGCCGGCGAGGCCTTCGACAAGGTCGCCCGGGTGCTCGGCCTGGGCTTCCCCGGCGGCCCGGTGGTCGACCGGAGGGCGCGCGAGGGCGACCCGAAGGCGATCGCCTTCCCGCGCGGCCTGAGCGGCCG
This sequence comes from Kitasatospora sp. NPDC038210, assembly GCF_055600605.1. Taxonomy (NCBI): domain Bacteria; kingdom Bacillati; phylum Actinomycetota; class Actinomycetes; order Kitasatosporales; family Streptomycetaceae; genus Kitasatospora; species Kitasatospora sp. NPDC038210. The sequence goes on from NZ_JBVJYK010000003.1 coordinate 415,925, forward strand.
GAACGACCCCGCGTACGACTTCTCCTTCTCCGGTCTGAAGACCGCCGTCGCCCGCTGGGTGGAGGCCAAGCGCCGGGCCGGCGAGGAGGTGCCGATCGCCGACGTGGCGGCGTCCTTCCAGGAGGCGGTCACCGACGTGCTCACCCGCAAGGCCGTCAAGGCGTGCAAGGACAACGGCGTCGACCACCTGATGATCGGCGGCGGCGTGGCGGCCAACTCGCGACTGCGCGAGATGGCCCAGCAGCGCTGCGACCGGGCCGGCATCCGACTGCGGGTGCCGCGGCCGGGCCTGTGCACCGACAACGGCGCGATGGTGGCGGCGCTGGGCTCCGAGATGGTGTGGCGCGACCGCGCGCCGTCCGCGTTCGAGCTGTCCGCCGACTCCTCGCTGCCGGTGACCGAGGTCCACGTGCCGGCCGCGGGCTTCGGGCACGGGGACGTCCACGGTCAGGCCTACGACGCCCTGGGCGGCGGCGCCGGATGACCGTCGCCGCGATGTGGGAGGCCCGGGCGGCGGACGGCCGCGGGGCCGAACTCGCTGCCTGGGTAAGGGAGTCGGTGCTGCCCGCGGTGCGCGGCACGGCCGGTCTTGAGCGCCTCGAAGTGTTCTCCGCCCCGGGCGAGCGGGTGCTCCTGATCACCTGGTGGAGCGGCGCGCCGGTGCCGGTCGCCGACCCGCCGGCCGAGCTGCTCGGCCGGCCGGTGCACCGCTGGTCCTTCACCAGCGAGCACGTCGAACAGGTCGAATAGGTCGTCACCGGGAACCGCGACCCCGGCCGCTACCGTGAATCAGCTGATAGAAAGCTGAACGGGAACCGGGAGCGCGGTGCGGTGAGCAGGGACGGGCGGAGCAGGACCAGGACGTACGCGGCGGGGGCGCTGGCCCTGCTGGCCTTCGCCACCGCGTGCGGCGACAACGGAGGCGGCGGCACGACCGTCCCGGCCGGCACGTCGGCGGCGTCGGGCACGCCCCAGCCGGCCGCGGCAGCCCCGAGCAGCGCGGCCGCCACCCCGGGGGCCGCCCCGGCGGGCGCGAACGCGGCGGCCTGGGCGAAGTGGAACCTCACCCCGCTCCCGCCCGCCCCGGCGCCGCCCGCCGACAAGCCCATCAAGCTCGAACGGACCGGCCCGGTACCGGTGTTCAGCGATGTGAAGACGACCGACAAGGTGGTCTTCATCACCATCGACGACGGCGCCGAGAAGGACCCGAAGTTCGTCGAGATGCTGACCGACCTCAAGGTGCCGATCTCGATGTTCCTGACCAAGGACATCGTCAAGAACGACTACGGCTACTTCAAGCCGCTCCAGGCGCTCGGCAACCACATCCAGAACCACACCGTGGACCACCCGGTGATGAGCAAGCTGTCGCCGGACAAGCAGAAGTCCGAGGTCTGCGACGACCAGGCCGCACTCACCCAGCAGTACGGCACCGCGCCGCTGCTGTTCCGCCCGCCGTTCGGCGACGGCGCCAACACCCCGACGCTCAACACCGCGGTGCAGCAGTGCGGCCCGCGCGCGGTCGTGCTGTGGCGCGAGTCGATGCAGATCCACGACATGCAGTACCAGGCGGGGGACAAGAAGCTGAAGCCCGGCGACATCATCCTGGCGCACTTCCGCGGCCCCAAGGAGCTCAAGGGCGCCACGATGACCCAGATGTTCGGCGACCTGCTGGCCCGGATCCAGGAGCAGGGCTTCTCGGTGGCCCGGCTGGAGGACTACATCCAGGCCCCCGCCTCCTAGGCCTCGGAGGCCCGGACCGGCTGCCCCAGCATCATCAGCGGGCCGTGGTCGGTGCGGCTGAGGATCACCGTGACGGTGTTCGGCCCGGAGGGCTTGAGCTGGCGGCGCAGCTCCTCCGGGGTGATCGCCATCCCGCGCTTCTTGATCACCACCGTGCCGACCCCGCGCTCGCGCAGCAGCGCCTTCAGCTTCTTGATGTGGAAGGGCATCACGTCGGTGAGCTCGAAGGCGTGCGCGTACGGGGTGGCGACCAGCTCGTCCGAGGTCAGGTAGGCGATCTTCGGGTCGATCAGCCGGCCGCCGACCTGCTCGGCCACCTCGGCCACCAGGTGCGCCCGGATCACCGCGCCGTCCGGCTCGTACAGGTAGCGCCCGACCGGGCCGGCCGGCGGGTCGGGCAGGTCGCCGCCGGTGAGGCTGTCGCCGTGCGGCAGCAGGGTGGCGCGGTGCGGGCTCGCGGCCCTGGTGCCGAACCAGAGCACCGCCTCCTTGACGTCGCCGTGGTCGGAGACCCACTCGGCCTCGGCGTCCGCCGGGACGGCCTCGTGCGGGATGCCCGGTGCGACCTTCAGCGCCCCGACCGGGGTGCGCCGGCCGGCCTCGATCGCCCAGGAGAGCGGCGGGGCGTACGCCTCGGGGTCGAACACCCGGCCGCGCGAGGTCCGTCGGGCCGGGTCGGTGAACACCGCGTCGTAGCCGGTGACGTCCACCTCGGCGACGTCCGCGCAGCGCACCTCGACCAGCTCGGCCAGGCCCAGCGCGGCGGCGTTCGCGGCGGTGGCGGCGCAGGCCGCCGGGTCCTTGTCGACGGCCAGCACCTCGATGCCCGCCCGGGCCAGCGCCAGCACGTCCCCGCCGATGCCGCAGCACAGGTCCGCCAGCCGCCGTACGCCCAGCTCGGCGAACCGTCGCGCCCGCCACTCGGCCACGCTGCGCCGGGTGGACTGCTCGACCCCGTTGGGCGTGAAGTACATCAGGTCGGCGTCCGTCCCGAACTTCGCGCGCGCCCGCTGCCGCAGCCGCGCCTGCCCGAAGGCTGCCGACACCAGCTCCGCCGGGTGCTCCCGCCGCAGCCGGGTGGCCAGCGCGAGCTCCTCCTCGGGGGTGAACTCGCGCAGCTCGGCGAGCAGGGCCTGGCCCTCGGGGGTCAGCAGGGGCTGGAGGTTCTCGGTGTCCACGGGGTCATTCTCGCCGGTCGGCGCGGCGCCGTGCCCGGGGCGGGCGCGAGCGCGCGGAGCCCGGCTCGGGCCCCGCGGACGGCCGGCGGCGTGCTCATCCGAGGGCGGCCAGGCAGAGCACGACGGGCAGGGCGGCGGGGGCGACCGCGGCGGAGATCGGCAGCAGCCGGTAGTCGGCCCGTTCGCTGAGGACGGCGACGGCGACCGGCACGCCCCAGCCGATGACCAGGGCGCAGAGCGCGCCGTAGGCGACGCAGCCGCCGCTGTCGGAGCCGAAGGCTTCGGCCACCGCGGCGCCCAGCCAGAAGGCGCCGAGCGGGAGGGCGGCCAGTACGGGCAGGAGTGCCACCGCGAGCACGGCGTCCTGCGCGTCGGACGGGCCGAGGCGCACCGGGATGTCGGTCATGGCCCGAGTGTGCCGAGGGCGCCGGCGGTCGCACATGAGTACGGGTACTCATCCCTCGCCGGGGGCCGTCCGGGCGCGCCGTTGGCACTCTGGTTGACTGAGTGCTAACACGGGCCTATGGTCGTCCTTGGCACTCCCCACCGGGGGAGTGCTAATGCGAAGACGTGTGTCTGACCCCCGCGACGGCAGACCCGCAGGCTCGCCCCTACCCGTTAGAAAACCCCGTAATCTCCGAAGGGGAGCTCGGACGTGACCACCAGCAGCAAGGTTGCCATCAAGCCGCTTGAGGACCGCATCGTGGTCCAGCCGCTCGACGCCGAGACGACCACGGCCTCCGGCCTGGTCATCCCGGACACCGCCAAGGAGAAGCCCCAGGAGGGCGTCGTCCTGGCCGTCGGCCCGGGCCGCTTCGAGGACGGCCAGCGTCTGCCGCTCGACGTCGCCGTCGGTGACATCGTCCTGTACTCGAAGTACGGCGGCACCGAGGTGAAGTACCAGGGCGAGGAGTACCTGGTCCTCTCCGCTCGCGACGTTCTCGCGATCATCGAGAAGTAAGTCGTTCCGACCCGCCCCGGATCCGTGTCCCAAGTGACAGGGGCCCGGGGCGTGGTTGTTGGTTCACGTAGTTCGGCGGCCGGTGGGCCGGCCGCAGCCCCGAGGGAATAGGGAACATGGCGAAGATCCTGCAGTTCGACGAGGACGCCCGCCGCTCGCTGGAGCGCGGTGTCAACAAGCTGGCCGACACCGTCAAGGTGACCATCGGCCCCAAGGGCCGCAACGTCGTCATCGACAAGAAGTTCGGCGCCCCGACCATCACCAACGACGGTGTCACCATCGCCCGTGAGGTCGAGCTGGACGACCCGTACGAGAACCTTGGCGCGCAGCTCGTCAAGGAGGTCGCCACCAAGACCAACGACGTCGCGGGTGACGGCACCACCACCGCCACCGTGCTGGCCCAGGCCCTGGTCAACGAGGGTCTGCGCAACGTCGCCGCCGGTGCCGGCCCGGCCGCCCTGAAGAAGGGCATCGACAAGGCCGTCGCCGCCGTCTCCGAGCACCTGCTGTCCGTCGCCCGCGAGATCGAGGGCAAGGACGACGTCGCCGCCGTCGCGTCCCTCTCCGCCCAGGACACCCAGGTCGGCGAGCTGATCGCCGAGGCGATCGACAAGGTCGGCAAGGACGGTGTCATCACCGTCGAGGAGTCGAACACCTTCGGCGTGGAGCTGGACTTCACCGAGGGCATGCAGTTCGACAAGGGCTACCTGTCGCCGTACTTCGTCACCGACGCGGAGCGGCAGGAGGCGGTCCTGGAGGACCCGTACATCCTGATCAACCAGGGCAAGATCTCCTCCATCCAGGAGCTGCTGCCGCTGCTGGAGAAGATCCTGCAGGGCGGTGCCTCCAAGCCGCTGCTGATCATCGCCGAGGACGTCGACGGCGAGGCGCTGTCGACCCTGGTCGTGAACAAGATCCGCGGCACCTTCAACGCCGTCGCCGTCAAGGCCCCGGGCTTCGGTGACCGCCGCAAGGCGATCCTGGGCGACCTGGCCACCCTGACCGGCGGCACGGTCATCTCCGAGGAGGTCGGCCTCAAGCTCGACCAGGTCGGCCTGGACGTGCTGGGCACCGCCCGCCGCGTGACCATCACCAAGGACGAGACCACCGTCGTCGACGGCGCCGGTGACGCCGAGGCCGTGGCCGGCCGCGTCGCCCAGATCAAGGGCGAGATCGCCGCGACCGACTCCGACTGGGACCGCGAGAAGCTGCAGGAGCGCCTGGCCAAGCTGGCCGGCGGCGTCTGCGTCATCAAGGTCGGCGCCGCCACCGAGGTGGAGCTGAAGGAGCGCAAGCACCGCCTGGAGGACGCCATCTCGGCGACCCGCGCCGCGGTCGAGGAGGGCATCGTCGCCGGCGGTGGCGCCTCCCTGGTCCACGCCGCCAAGGTGCTGGACGAGGGCCTGGGCCTGTCGGGTGACGAGGCCACCGGTGTCGCCGTGGTCCGCAAGGCGCTGCACGAGCCGCTGCGCTGGATCGCCCAGAACGCCGGCCTGGAGGGCTACGTCATCACCTCCAAGGTCTCCGAGCTGGAGATCGGCCAGGGCTACAACGCCGCCACCGGCGAGTACGGCGACCTGGTGAAGGCCGGCGTCATCGACCCGGTCAAGGTCACCCGCTCCGCCCTGGAGAACGCCGCCTCGATCGCCTCCCTGCTGCTCACCACCGAGACCCTCGTGGTGGAGAAGAAGGAGGAGGAGGCCGACAACGGTCACGGCCACTCCCACGGTCACGGCCACTCGCACTGAGGCCCGACGCACTGACCGGAGGCCCGGTCCGCACCCCGCGAGGGGACGCGGGCCGGGCCTCCGGCCGTCGCCGGCCCGGTCGTCCGCCGGGGCGTGGCCGCTTCAACCATCAGTAGAATTTTGCAGAACGCAAAGATTGCCTTATAACTAAGGCATGATCGAGGCCCGCCACCTGCGCGTCCTGCGTGCCGTCGCCCGCACCGGCTCCTTCTCCGCCGCCGCTCGCGAGCTGGGGTGCACCCAGCCCGCCATCAGCCAGCAGATGAAGGCCCTGGAGAAGTCCGTGGACACCCCGCTGGTGGTCCGCTCGGGCCGCGGGATGCAGCTCAGCGAGGCCGGGCGGGTCCTGCTCAAGCATGCCACCGGGATCCTGGCCGGGCTCTCCGCCGCCGAGGAGGAGGTGGCCGCGATTGCCGGGCTGCGGGCCGGCCGGGTGCGGCTGGTGTCCTTCCCGACCGCGAGTTCCACCCTGGTGCCGCCCGCGGTCGCCCGGCTGCGGAACGGCCATCCGGGGGTGCGCGTGTCGCTGGTCGAGGCGGAGCCGCCGGAGTCGCTGGCGATGCTGCGCGGCGGCGAGTGCGAGATCGCGCTGGCCTTCCGCTACCCGCCGTCCGACGGCGCCGTCGTGCTGCCGCCGTCGGGGCACGGCACGCCGCGCGAGGCGCGGGCCGAGGCCAACCTGGAGGCCCAGCAGCTGACCGCCGGGACCGACTGGTCCGATCTGGTGGTCACCCCGCTGCTGGACGACCCGCTGGTGGGCCTGCTGCCGGCCGCCCACCCGCTGGCCGGGCGGGGCGGGCCGGTCGAGCTGGCCGAGCTGGCGGGGGAGCAGTGGATCGCTGGCTGCCCGCAGTGCCGGGGGCACCTGGTGGAGCTGTGCGCCGGGGCGGGCTTCGAGCCCCGGATCGACTTCGCGACCGACGACTACCCGGCGGTGGTCGGCCTGGTGGCGGCCGGGCTGGGCGTGGCGGTGCTGCCGCGGCTGGCGCTGCAGTCGGTGCGCCCTGACGGCGTGTCGACGGTGCCGGTGCGGACGGCCTCGGGGGCGCCGGCGGTGCGACAGGTGGTCGCGCTGACCCTGCCGGACCTGGCCGAGGTGCCGGCCGTGGCGCTGATGCTGGAGCGGCTGGCGGGGGCGGCGGCCGCCCGCTGACGGTGGGTGACGGAACTCCCGCAGGTCCCGCACCGGCCGTGACCGGCCTGAGGCGCCGCGAAGAAACGTTTCTTCACGGCGCGTCGCGGAGGCGGGACTAGCGCTGCGCGACCGCGGGCGGGGTCAGCGGGACCTCCACCAGCCGGTGCCGCGAGCGTCCCAGCATCTCCTCGCGCTCGTCCTCGGTCATCCCGCCCCAGACTCCGTACGGTTCCCGGACCGCCAGTGCGTGCGCGGCGCACTCGGCGATCACCGGGCAGCGCATGCAGACCTCCTTGGCGCTGGCCTCGCGCGAACTGCGCGCGGCCCCGCGCTCGCCCTCGGGGTGGAAGAAGAGCGAGCTGTCCACGCCGCGGCAGGCTGCGGAGAGCTGCCAGTCCCAGAGGTCCGCGTTGGGGCCGGGGAGGCGGGAGAAATCTGCCATGGCTCATTCCCTTCAGAGGCCGTCGGCCGTCGGCCGGGCGCTCGGCGGGCTGCTGCCGAGCGATACGGCGGGGCTTCGATGCACTGGTGTGGACACCTGGAAATATGACTTAAGGCAACTCCATGGACAAGTCACCCACACACTGGCACAACAGTCAATGACCATACGAAAGCTATAAAAACGGGCAAAGTGGGCAAGGGTCTTCGGCGGGCGCGGGCGTGGCAATCGGGTGGCCGACGGGCGCACGACATGCCGAATCGGTGTGCGGGTCGTACGCCGACCGCGCGCGAGCTGCGGAAAAGTGCGGCGTGTGCACCGCGATGCGGCTGATCGGTAATGGGTTGGCCACGTACAGTGGTGGAGATGGCCCCGAAGGCCGTAACTCATTCGAGTGACGGTCGTTGGAAGTGCGGAGGCGGTTAGCGGGCGCCGGACGTCGGGAACGATCGCGGGCAGGTTGGGGCGATCAGCACGGAGTCTGTCGCCGATCGGCCGTGTCGGAGAGGTTCGTACCAGCCAGGAGGCTCAACGTGACGCGGATCAGCTGCGGAGGACGACGGTCATGACTTCCGTTCTCGTTTGCGACGATTCCCCGCTCGCCCGCGAGGCGCTTCGCCGCGCGGTCGCGACCGTACCCGGTGTGGACCGGGTCACCACCGCGACGAACGGGGAGGAGGTCCTCCGCCGCTGGGTGGCCGACCGCTCCGATCTCGTTCTGATGGACGTCCGGATGCCCGGCCTCGGCGGGGTCGAGACGGTCCGGCGGCTGCTGTCCGCCGACCCGGGCGCGCGGATCATCATGCTCACCGTCGCCGAGGACCTCGACGGTGTCGCGCTCGCGGTGGCCGCGGGCGCCCGCGGGTACCTGCACAAGGACGCCTCGCGCGCCGAGCTGCGGGCCACCGTCACCCAGGCCCTCGCCGACCCGACCTGGCGGCTCGCCCCGCGCCGCCTGCGCAGCCCCGACATGGGTGCCGCGCCGACCCTGACGGCGCGTGAGATCCAGGTGCTGGAGGGCATGAGCCACGGCCGCAGCAACGCCGAGATCGGGCGCGAGCTGTTCCTGTCCGAGGACACCGTCAAGACCCACGCCCGACGGCTGTTCAAGAAGCTCGGGGCCTCCGACCGCGCGCACGCGGTGGCGCTGGGCTTCCGCTGGGGCCTGGTCCGCTGACCACCGGCGGCGCCGCCGGGTGCGGCGCGCCACCGGTGATCCCCGTGGCGGGTACCGCACGGGTGTGTGACGTCACGGTCCCGAGGTTGCACCATGGAGGAGTGGAGCACCTCGGGGACCAGCGGACAGGCACTGCGGCGAACCGCGCGGCCGCAGGACACTCGGCGGACGGCGCGACGGACGGGACCACCGACGGCGGGGCGGGAGGCGGCACGGTGCAGGAGGGGCCGGTGGTGCGCGGCACGCCCCACGGTGCGGCAGCGCATAACGTTCCGGTGCACAACTCCGGACGCGGTGCCGCGTTTTCCCGCTCGACCAGGCACCATGGACCGATGCGCGACGACGTCGCCGGCGTGGCCGGCCAGGCGGACCCGGTGGAGGCCGAGCCCTCCGGTCCGGGTCACGATCCGTCGTACGCCGATCCCGGAGGTCCGGACGGCTCCGGCGCCGACCCCGGACCGGGCCGCCCTCCGGTGCTCGGTACGGGCGGCTCGCCGCTGGTGGGTGAGCTGGTCGCGGCCGCCGTGCGCGGCGAGGGCCCGGCGATCGACGCCCTGCTCGCCTACGTCCACCCGCTGGCGCTGCGGTACTGCCGCGCCAGGCTGGTGCGACTGCCCGGCGGAGCCCGGCACCACGTGGACGACGTCGCGCAGGAGGTCTGCGTCGCGGTGCTCTGCGCGCTGCCCCGGTACAAGGACCAGGGGCGGCCGTTCGAGGCCTTCGTGTACGGCATCGCCGCGCACAAGATCGCCGACCTGCAGCGGGCCGCGATGCGCGGGCCGGGGTCGACCGTCGTCCCGCAGGACGACCTGCCGGAGGTGCCGGACGAGGCGCTCGGCCCGGAGGAGCAGGCGCTGCTGAGCAGCGACGCGGCCTGGGCGAAGGAGCTGCTGTCCAACCTGCCGGCCCGTCAGCGCGAGCTGGTGCTGCTGAGGGTGGCCGCCGGACTGTCGGCGGAGGAGACCGGCGAGGTGCTCGGGATGTCCGCGGGCGCCGTCAGGGTGGCCCAGCACCGGGCGCTCAGCCGGCTGCGGGCCCTGGCGGAGGAGTCCTCCTGACCCCTGACCTCGGCCGTTGCGGGGCGTGCCCGCTCGGCGGGGCTCCGCGGGCGGGGCGGAATCAGGCAGCGGGCGGGGTTGTTGTCAAGGGCACACGAGGACACATTCGCGGTGCCAGTACCATGGGGTATCGGCGCCTGGGCGGGTTGCCAAAGTTTCACGGGTGCGCGCGGGGTCCCCTTGGAGGATCCTCCTATTGCGCCCGGCTTTCGGCGGTCTGCGCGAGTGAGCGATGAATGCGCCCCCACCCTCAGGGCGTGAGCGGATAAGGCCGGCCACGGAAGGTACCCCCCAAATGTCTTACAACGCCGCAGGCGTACCCGAGAAGTTCGCCATGCTCGGGCTCACGTTCGATGACGTCCTGCTGCTGCCCGGGGCCTCCGAGGTGCTGCCGAACCAGGTGGACACCTCCTCGCGGGTCTCCCGGAACGTCCGCGTCAACATCCCGCTGCTCTCCGCGGCGATGGACAAGGTGACCGAGTCGCGGATGGCCATCGCGATGGCGCGCCAGGGTGGCGTCGGCGTGCTGCACCGCAACCTGTCCGTCGAGGACCAGGCCAACCAGGTCGACCTGGTGAAGCGCTCCGAGTCCGGCATGGTCACCGACCCGATCACGGTCGGCCCGGACACCACGCTGGCCGAGGCCGACGCGCTGTGCGCCAAGTTCCGCATCTCCGGCGTGCCGATCGCCGACGAGGCGGGCAAGCTGCTCGGCATCGTCACCAACCGCGACATGGCCTTCGAGTCGGACCGTAGCCGCCAGGTCCGCGAGATCATGACCCCGATGCCGCTGATCACCGGCAAGGTCGGCATCTCCGGCGTCGACGCGATGGCGCTGCTGCGCCGCCACAAGATCGAGAAGCTGCCGCTGGTCGACGACGAGGGCCGGATCAAGGGCCTCATCACCGTCAAGGACTTCGTCAAGGCCGAGCAGTACCCGAACGCCGCCAAGGACGCCGAGGGCCGGCTGCTGGTCGGTGCCGCCGTCGGCGCCAGCGCCGAGGCGTTCGACCGGGCCCAGGCCCTGGTCGAGGCCGGCGTGGACTTCCTGGTGGTCGACACCTCGCACGGTCACAGCCACAACGCGCTGGCCTGGATCGCCAAGATCAAGTCGGCCGTGGGCGTCGACGTGGTCGGCGGCAACGTCGCCACCCGTGACGGCGCCCAGGCGCTGATCGACGCCGGCGTGGACGGCGTCAAGGTCGGCGTCGGCCCCGGCTCCATCTGCACCACCCGCGTGGTCGCCGGCATCGGCGTCCCGCAGATCACCGCCATCTACGAGGCCGCCCTGGCCTGCCGCGAGGCCGGCGTGCCGGTCATCGGCGACGGCGGCCTGCAGTACTCGGGCGACATCGGCAAGGCGCTGGCCGCCGGTGCCGACACCGTGATGCTCGGCTCGCTGCTGGCCGGCTGCGAGGAGTCCCCGGGCGAGCTGCTGTTCATCAACGGCAAGCAGTTCAAGTCCTACCGCGGCATGGGTTCGCTGGGCGCCATGCAGTCCCGCGGCCAGGGCCGCTCGTACTCCAAGGACCGCTACTTCCAGGCCGAGGTGGCCTCGGACGACAAGCTCGTCCCCGAGGGCATCGAGGGCCAGGTGCAGTACCGCGGCCCGCTGTCGGCCGTGCTGCACCAGCTGGTCGGCGGCCTGCGCCAGACCATGGGCTACGTCGGCGCCGGCACCATCGCCGAGATGGAGAGCAAGGGCCGCTTCGTCCGGATCACCTCGGCGGGCCTCAAGGAGAGCCACCCGCACGACATCCAGATGACCGTCGAGGCGCCGAACTACTCGACCCGCTGACCGGTCCGCACCACCCGAGCCACCCGAGGGGCCCGTCGCTGAGCGCAGCGGCGGGCCCCTCCGGCGCGTCCGGGGAGCGGGCCGTCGGGGCGCGGCCGCCGGTAGTACGGGATACTGGGGTGCGGCCGGGGTGACCCGGCGGGCACAGCAACACAGCAGAAGGGCTCGAAGTGACCGAGATCGAGATCGGGCGAGGCAAGCGCGGCCGCCGGGCGTACGCCTTCGACGACATCGCCGTCGTCCCCAGCCGCCGTACCCGGGACCCGAAGGAGGTCTCGATCGCCTGGCAGATCGACGCCTACCGCTTCGAGCTGCCGTTCCTGGCCGCCCCGATGGACAGCGTGGTCTCGCCGCAGCAGGCCATCGCCATCGGCCGCCTCGGCGGCCTGGGCGTGCTGAACCTCGAAGGCCTCTGGACCCGCTACGAGGACCCGCAGCCGCTGCTCGACGAGATCGCCGCGATCACCGACGAGGCCACCGCGACCCGTCGGCTGCAGGAGATCTACGCCGCGCCCATCCGCGCCGAGCTGATCAAGCAGCGGATCCAGGAGGTCCGTGACTCCGGCGTGGTCACCGCCGCCGCGCTCTCCCCGCAGCGCACCGCCGAGTTCTCCAAGGCCGTGGTGGACGCCGGCGTCGACGTCTTCGTCATCCGCGGCACCACCGTCTCGGCCGAGCACGTCTCCAGCGCCGCCGAGCCGCTCAACCTCAAGCAGTTCATCTACGAGCTGGACGTCCCGGTGATCGTCGGCGGCTGCGCCACGTACACCGCGGCGCTGCACCTGATGCGGACCGGCGCGGCCGGCGTGCTCGTGGGCTTCGGCGGCGGCGCCGCCCACACCACCCGCAACGTGCTCGGCATCCAGGTGCCGATGGCCACCGCCGTCGCCGACGTGGCGGCCGCGCGCCGCGACTACATGGACGAGTCCGGCGGCCGCTACGTGCACGTGATCGCGGACGGTGGCGTCGGCTACAGCGGCGACATCCCGAAGGCCGTCGCCTGCGGCGCCGACGCCGTGATGATCGGTGCCGCGCTGGCCCGCGCCACCGACGCCCCGGGCAAGGGCTTCCACTGGGGCATGGAGGCCGTCCACGAGGAGCTGCCGCGCGGCAAGCGGGTGGACCTCGGCACGGTCGGCACCACCGAGGAGATCCTGACCGGTCCGTCGCACACCCCGGACGGCACCATGAACCTGTTCGGTGCGCTGCGCCGTGCGATGGCCACCACCGGCTACACGGAGCTCAAGGAGTTCCAGCGCGTCGAGGTGACGGTCAACCCGGCGCTCGACCACCGCTGAGCCGTCGGCTGACGAAGGCCTCCGCCGAGCACGGCGGGGGCCTTCGGCCTGCCCGGGGGCTTCCCGGTCGTCGGCGGGGCGTCAACTGCGGTCGGCCGTGCGGCGGGTGAGGAGGAAGCCGCCGATGAGCGCGATGGCGTAGAAGGCGGCGTCGAGCGGGCGCAGGTCGGCGCGCCAGCCGGCCAGGGCGTCGTGCAGGGGGCCGCGCGGGCCGGGGCCGTCGGCGTCCACCAGGCGGAGGTGTTCGGCCAGCTGGCCGAGGAGGAGCGCGCCGGCCGCGAGGAGGGCGCCGAGCGGCGGGAGCAGCCGGTTGCGGCCGCCGAGCCGGCCGAGCGGGAGGGCCACCAGGCCGGCCTGGGCGATGGCCAGCCAGCCGAGGCTGTCGGCGGCCCGCAGCGGGGCGCAGCCGTAGGCCAGGCCGCCGAGCAGCATGGCGAGGACGGCGAGGCCGACGGCCGCGGCGGTGCGGCGGCGGGGGGCGGTCCGGGCCGTGGGGGCGACGGGGTCGTACCCGGCCACCGGGGCGCCGGGCATGCCGGGCACCACGTAGCCTTCGGGGGAGGCCGGTGCGGGTGCGACCGAGTAGTGCTGGGCGGTGTGCGGCCGGGGCGATGGGCCGTCAGCGCCCGGTGCGGGTGCGGTCATGGGCGCCGAATCCCCCCGGAAAAGACGATGAGCTGCCGAACGGTAGCAGTGATTCGAACGGATCTTGGCGAGTTTTCGATCACAGATCGGGCACGGAGCGCCGCACCGGTTCCGGTTCGTCCCGGCTTGGGACGGGGGGCGGGTGGTCCTGAGCCACCGGGACAGGGGATGATGGAGGCTTGGGCGTTCGGGCCCGGCCGGTCCGACACGCCGTCACCACGACCGCCAGCAGCACATGGGGGAACGTTCCGAATGACCCAGGCGCAGGGTTCCACCGGCCGCCTCCTGGCCGGCCGCTACCGGCTGAACGGCGTGCTCGGACGCGGTGGCATGGGCACCGTCTGGCGCGCCGAGGACGAGATGCTGGGCCGGACCGTCGCGGTCAAGGAACTGCGGATGAACGCCAGCGTCGAGGAGGAGGAGAAGCACCGGCTGATCGTCCGGACGCTGCGCGAGGCCAAGGCGACCGCGCGGATCCGGCACAACTCCGCGGTCACCGTCTTCGACGTCGTCGACGAGGACGACCGGCCGTGGATCGTCATGGAGCTGGTCGAGTCCCGCTCGCTGGCCGACGTCATCCGTGAGGACGGGCCGCTCGCGCCCGGCCGGGCCGCCGAGATCGCGCTGGACGTGCTGGGGGTGCTGATCGCCGCGCACGCGCTGGGCATCCTGCACCGGGACGTCAAGCCGTCCAACGTGCTGATCGGCGAGGACGGCCGGGTCGTGCTGACCGACTTCGGCATCGCCAGCGTCGAGGGCGACGCATCCGTCACCTCCACCGGCATGCTGGTCGGCGCGCCCTCGTACATATCCCCGGAGCGTGCCCGCGGGCAGAAGCCCGGGCCGCCGGCCGACCTGTGGTCGCTGGGCGGCACGCTGTACGCGATGGTCGAGGGGCGGCCGCCGTACGACCGCGGCTCGGCCCTGGCCACGCTGACCGCGGTGATGACCGAGGACCTGGCCACGCCGGTGAACGCCGGGCCGCTGCTGCCGGTGATCGAGGGGCTGCTGGAGAAGGACCCGGCCGAGCGGCTGGACGCCACGCAGACCCGGTCGATGCTCAAGCGGGTGGTCGCGGAGGCGACCGTGAAGGCCGAGTCGACCACCGAGTACGCGATGCCGGTGGAGCAGCCGGCCGTCGCGTCGGGGACGAAGTCCGCAGCCGGGCCGAGGACCGAGCCGGAGGCCGGATCCGGGGCGGAGCCCGCGACCGAGCCGGAGCCGAAGCCGGAGCCGAAGCCGGAGAAGCCCGAGGAAGGCCGGAAGCGGCCCGTGGGCGGGCTGCTGGGGACGGTCCGGGTGGGCAGCCTGGCCCGGGACGAGGAGCCGCCCGTGGCCGCCGTGGCGGAGCCCGCCGCGAAGGCGGCGGAGCCGGCGCCCGAGCCGATCCGGCCGGTGACCAGCGAGTGGACGATGGGCGCGACGCAGGCCGCCGGGGCGAACCCGCGCACCGGCCGGCGCCGGCTGGCCATCGCCACGGTGATCGTGGTGCTGCTGCTGATCGCAGGAGTGGTCGCGGTGCTCCAGGCCGTCGGCGGCGGGAACGGCAGCGCCAAGGGCGCGTCCACCCACGGCGCTGGGTCCGGCTCGCCGGTGGCGACGACCACGGACGCCGCGCCGGGCGAGAGCGCGGCGCCGCCCGCGTCCGCACCCGCACCCGCCGCCACGGCCACCGGGACACCGGGCGCCGAGGCCGCCACGCCCGCGGTCCCCGCTCCGGCGCCCGCGCAGCCCGCCGCCACCACGCCGGCGGCTCCGGCGCAGTCGCAGGCACCCGCCCCGGCCCCGGCGCAGCCCGCTCCGGGCGGTGCGGTGCCGGCCGGGTACCACGAGTACAAGGACCCGAGCGGCTTCTCGGTCGTCCTGCCGGACTGGCTGCAGCCGTCCGGGTCCGACGCCAATCGACGGATCTTCAAGAACGCCGCCGACGGCAGCCAGTTGCGGATCGAGTGGACGACCACGCCGGGCGCCAGCGCCGTCGCCGACTGGCAGGAGTCCGAGCCCAACGTGCGCGGCCAGGTGACCAACTACCAGCGGCTGAACCTGGCGCCGATCACCTACCGGCAGTGGACCAATGCGGCGGACTGGGAGTGGACCAACGGCACGCCCAGGATGCACTCGCTCAACCGCGGCTTCGTGACCGGGACCCCGGCCAAGTACGGCTACTCGATCTACTGGATCGTCCCGGACGCGGAGTGGGCCGCGCAGGCCCCGGTCCGGGACGTCGTCTTCAACAGCTTCCAGCCGGCGCCGTAGCGCACGGCAGGCGGGTTCAGCCGATCAGGCGCTGCTTGGCCCGGCTGAACTCGTCCTCCGTGAGCGCCCCGGACGCGCGCAGCGCGGCCAACCGCTCCAGCTGTCCGACGAGTTGCTCGCCGTCGGAGGGCGCGGCGGCGGCCGGCTTCCCCGGCGCCGGGGCGGTGCGGGCGCGCCGGGCGGACTCCCGGAGCTGCTCGGCGAAGACGTCGGCCTTGACCACGTCCTCGAAGCGGTGCGAGCCGGTCAGCGCGACGACCGTCAGCACCTCGCCGTTGAGCTTGGTGCGGTTCACGGTGGCGCCGGTGACGGCGGTGAGCGGAACCGGTACCGGTGGCTTCCCGTCCTTCAGGAAGAGCAGCCGGTGGGTGGTCAGTACGAGCACCCCCTTGCGGAAGTGGTCGGGGTGGCGGCCGGCGGTGGAGGCGACCGGCTCCTCGCCGTCGACGACGGCGGCCTCCACCGTGCGGACGGCCTCCGCCCGGTTGGCTCGGTCGGTGTTCCCCGCCACCGTGAAGGCGGTGTCGATCAGATCGGTCCAGTCCATGGGCCGAGCGTAGGGGAACCGCTCAGTAGGCTGCTCGGTGAGCGAGAGGAACTGGCATGCGAGGCGGCCCCGGGCAGTTGCTGGCGGGACGGTACCGGCTGACGGACCGTCCCGAACCCTTCCGCGCCCACGCGGTGGACGAGCGGACCGGTGAATCGGTGCTGCTGCGCGCCCTGGAGCTGCCCGCCCTGCTGACCGCCGGTCAGGACCCGGAGGAGGAGGCGCCCGCCCAGGCGGACCGGCTGGTGCGGCGGGTGGCGGCGGTCGGCTCGGCCGCGCCGGCCGCGCACCCGCGGCTGCTGCGCGGGGTCGGGGCCTTCGTGGACGGCGAGTCGCTGTGGACGGCCGAGGAACGGCCGGCCGGGCAGACGGCGGCCGAGCTGCTGGTCGGCGGGCCGGTACCGCCGTACCGGGCGGCCGAGTTGGCGGCGGACCTGGCCGGCGCGCTGCGGGCGCTGCACGCGGCCGGGATCACCCACGGCAACGTGACCGCGGAGTCGGTGCTGGTCTGCGAGGACGGCGCGGCGATGCTCGGCGGGCTGCTCGCCGGGGTGGCGCAGGAGGCGCTGGCCGAGGAGCTCGGCGGGCCGGGCGGGCGGCGCCGGTACGACGTCCGGGCCACCCTGGTGGGCCCGGTGGCGGAGCGTTGGCCGTTGGACGGCGGCCCGGCGGGCGACTGCTGGGCGCTCGGAGTGCTGGTGCACCGGCTGGTCACCGGCCGCGCGCCGTACCCGGAGGGCGGCGTGCCGGAGCTGGTGACCGCGGTGCGGGACGGGCGGCGCGAGCACTCCGCGGTCTGCGGGCCGCTGGGACCGCTGGTCGAGCGGCTGCTGCAGCCCGATCCGGTGCTGCGGCCGACCGCGGAGGCGGTGTGGCGCGAACTGGCGGAGCTGCTGGCGGGCGCGCCGGAGCCGGTGGACGAGGAGCGGGTGGCGCGGGCGGTGACGCTGAAGCCGGAGGCGCCGCTGGTGCCGGTCCGGACGCGCCGCGGCGGCCGACGGGGTGGAAACTCCGGGGACACCGGGAATGCCGGCGCGGTCGGCGGCGCCGGAAAGCGGTCCGGCGGCGACGCGAAACCGCCGCGGATACCGCCCGCCCTGCTCGGCCCGTTGCTGGTGGGGGGAGTCTTCGTCCTGCTGGCGCTGGGAATGGCCGCCGTGGTGATGTTCGCAGGCTGACGGCCCGGACGGATCGGGCAGCCCCGCTCCGGGGGGTGGGCGTGATTACCGGGGGCCGCGCGGTACGCCTAATGTGTGCGTGGGATTTGTTCGAACAGTGGTCTGCACCAGGCCCTCCGTCGCGGTGACGGCTGGCGGAATGTGTGGGGGAGCGGTCGCAGATGGGTGTGCAGGACCGGCCGGAGGCGGCCGAGGTGGAGCGGCTGCTCGCCGGGCGGTACGAGCTCGGTGAGCGGCTCGGCCGTGGCGGCATGGGCACGGTCTGGCGGGCCTGGGACCGGATGCTCGACCGCGAGGTCGCGGTCAAGGAGCTGACCGTCAACCACCTGCCCGAGGAGGACCTGCAGATCCTGCACACCCGGATGAAGCGCGAGGCCAGCGCGGCCGCGCGGATCAAGCACCCGGGCGTGATCACCGTGCACGACGTGCTGGAGCAGGACGGCCGGCCGTGGATCGTCATGGAGCTGGTCGACGGCCGCTCGCTGGCCGACGTGATCAGCCAGGACGGCACCCTGCAGCCGCGCGCCGCCGCCGAGGTCGGCAGCCAGGTGCTCGCGGCGCTGCACCGCGGCCACCAGCTGGGCGTGCTGCACCGGGACGTGAAGCCGGCCAACGTGCTGCTGGAGCGCGGCACCGGGCGGGTCGTCCTGCTGGACTTCGGGATCGCCAAGTACGAGGGCTCGACCGAGCTGACCCGGCCGGGCGACCTGGTCGGCTCGCCGGACTACCTGGCGCCGGAGCGCGCCCAGGGCCAGCGGCCCGGGCCGGCCTCCGACCTGTGGGGCCTCGGCGCGACGCTGTACGCGGCGGTCGAGGGCCAGTCGCCGTTCCGCCGGGACTCGCCGATCACCACGCTGGCCGCGGTGGTCGACGAGCCGCTGCCGGAGTCGCGCCGGGCCGGGCCGCTCGGGCCGGTGCTGGCCGCGCTGATGGCCAAGGACCCGGCCGACCGTCCGACCGCGGACGAGGCGGCCCGGATGCTGGCCGAGGTGCAGGCCGGGCACACGATGGGCTTCAAGGCCGTCGCGCCGATGCGGTCGCCCACCCAGTCGGTGCCGGTGGTGGACCGCAGCGAGCGCCCCGCGGAGGCCGCGGAGGCTCCGCCGGCGGGCTCCGAGGGGCCGACCGAGCCGCAGGCCGCCGGTGTCCCCGTCGCGGCGTCCCCCGCCGTCCAGGACACCACCGGGGGCGCGGCAGCCGCCTCGAAGGCGCACACCGCTCCCGTCGCGCCGGTGGGGCACTCCGTCACGCCCGCGCGCGGCCCGGCCAAGCGCCGCAGCACCGCGAGGATCGTCGCCATCGCGCTGGCCGTCGGCCTGCTCGCGGCCGCGGGCACCTTCGGCGCCACCCGGTACGTGGTGGGCGGCGGCCCCGACGACCCGGCGCCGACCGCGCCGACCGAGTCGACCGGACCGGGGCCCAGCGGCGACGCCAGCCCCCCGGCGGCGGCGCCCGGCGGCTACCACTGGGTCGACGACCCGGCCGGCTTCCGCTTCCCGCTGCCCTCGGGCAGCCCGGTGTGGCAGCGCTCCGCCACGTCCGACAACCAGATCTACTACAGCCCCGACAACAAGGTGCACTACCTGCAGTTCGCCGTCACCGTCGGCCAGTCGGTCAAGCCGCTGGAGCACATGCGGGAGATGGAGGGCACCGTCTCCAAGTCGCTGAAGGACTACAAGCAGCACAAGATGACCGCCGTCGCGGTCAACGGCCACGAGGCGGCCGTCTGGGAGTTCAGCTACGCCGCCCAGGGCGGCGGCCGGCGGCGGGCGGTCGAGGCGGAGTTCATCGACGACGACGGCACCAGCTACGCGATCTACTCGTCCAGTCCGGAGAAGGGCAACGAGTGGAACGAGGCCGAGCAGCGCTTCAACGCGGTGCTCCACTACTTCACGCCGACCCGCTGACGTCGCACGCCGGCCCGCCGGTGCCTTCCGCCGGCCCGCCGACGCCGCACGCCGGCCCGCCGGCGAGCCGACCGGGACGCGGTACGGGCGGAGCGCCCCGCTTTCGCCCGACTGCGGCAGATTCTTGTTACCGACGGGTACCGGACCGGCTCCCGAAGGCCTAGGCTGCGCCGTATGTCGGACCTCACAGCAGATGCAGTGACCACCGAGCACCCCGGCGCCGGCAACCCGGCGGCCCCCGGCGGCGGCCGGACGGTCGCGTCGGCCGTTCCGCCCTCACTGGTCGACCGGCTGACGGCCGGCGTCACCGCCGCCGGCGAGCCCGACCTGGTGGAGACCGTCGCCCCGCTGACCGGCGAGCGGCTGGCCGGCCTGCCGCAGTCCACCCCCGCCGACGTCGAGGTCGCCTTCCAGCTGGCCCGCCGCGCCCAGTCGGCCTGGGCCGCGCTGCCGGTGCGCCGCCGCGCCGCCGTCCTGCTGCGCTTCCACGACCTGCTGCTCAAGCGGCAGGACGAGGTCCTGGACCTGATCCAGGCGGAGACCGGCAAGGCCCGGCTGCACGCCTTCGAGGAGGTGATGGCCGTCGCCATGGCCGCCCGGCACTACGGGCGGGCCGCGCACGCCTACCTCAGGGACAGGCGGCGCGGCGGCGCCCTGCCGGTGCTCACCCACACGGTCGAGGCCCGCCGTCCCAAGGGCGTGATCGGCCACATCTCGCCCTGGAACTACCCGCTGGAGCTGTCCGTCGGCGATGCGCTGCCCGCCTTCGTGGCCGGCAACGCGGTGGTCAACAAGCCCGACACCCAGACCGCGCTGACCGCGCTGTGGGCCCGCGAACTGCTGGTCGAGGCCGGGCTGCCGGCCGACCTGTGGCAGATCGTGATCGGCGACGGCCCGGTGATCGGCCCCGCCGTGGTGGAGCACGCCGACTACGTCTCCTTCACCGGCTCCACCCGCACCGGCCGGGACGTCGCCCGGCGCGCCGCCGACCGACTGGTCGGCGCCTCGCTCGAACTCGGCGGCAAGAACGCCATGCTGGTGCTCTCCGACGCCGACCTCGACGCCGCCGCAGCGGGCGCCGTGCGGGCCTGCTTCTCCTCCGCCGGGCAGCTGTGCATCTCGATCGAGCGGCTGCTGGTGCACCGCTCGGTGGCCGACGCCTTCCTGGAGCGCTTCGCCGCCCGCACCCGGGCGCTGCGCCTCGGCGGCGGCCTCGCGTACGGCGCGGACATGGGCTCGCTGGTCTCCGTCCGCCAGCTGGAGACCACCACCCGGCACGTGGAGGAGGCGGTCAAGGCGGGCGCCACCGTGCTGGCCGGCGGCCGCGCCCGACCGGACCTCGGTCCGTTCTTCCACGAGCCGACCATCCTCGACGGCGTCACCCCGGACATGACGGTCTGCGCCGAGGAGACCTTCGGCCCGGTCGTCTCCGTCTACCGCTTCGACACCGACGACGAGGCGGTGGCCGCCGCCAACTCCACGCCGTACGGCCTGAACTCCAGCGTCTGGACCAGGGACCTGCGCCGCGGCCGGGCGGTCGCGGCCCGGCTGCGCACCGGGACGGTCAACGTCAACGAGGCCTACGCGGCCGCGTACGGCTCGATCGCCTCCCCGATGGGCGGCATGGGCGACTCCGGGCTGGGCCGCCGGCACGGCGCCGAGGGCATCCTGCGCTTCACCGAGGCGCAGACCGTCGCGACCCAGCGGCTGCTGCCGATCGCGCCCTCGTTCGGCCTGGACGACAAGCAGTTCGCCGGGCTGATGACCGGCGGCCTGCGCGCGCTCAAGGCGCTGCGCTTCCGGTAGGCCCCGGTGGCACGCGGGCCCCGGCTCCGGGCGGGGCCCGGCTCGTGGTTCCCACACGCATGATCATCACGGTGAAGGAGCAGTGGCAGATGGTGGAGTCCGGTGGTGCGTCGGAGTTCGACTACGACGTGGTCGTGGTCGGGTCCGGCTTCGGAGGGTCGGTCGCGGCACTGCGGCTGACCGAGAAGGGCTACCGGGTCGCCGTCCTGGAGGCCGGACGGCGCTTCGACCGCGACGAACTGCCCAAGAACTCCTGGGACCTGCCGAACTACCTGTGGGCGCCGCAGCTCGGGCTGTACGGCATCCAGCGGATCCACCTGCTGGCCAACGTGCTGATCCTGGCCGGCGCCGGGGTCGGCGGCGGCTCGCTGAACTACGCCAACACCCTCTACGTGCCGCCGAAGGCCTTCTTCGAGGACCGCCAGTGGCGCCACATCACCGACTGGCAGGAGGAGCTGGCGCCGTTCTACGACCAGGCGCAGCGGATGCTCGGGGTCCGGCTCAACCCGACCGTCACCCCCTCCGACGTCCACCTCAAGGCGGCCGCAGAGCGGATGGGCGTCGCCGACACCTTCCACATGGCCCCGGTCGGGGTGTTCTTCGGCGACGGCAAGGACACCGACGGCACGTCCAAGGCGGCGCCCGGCGACGAGGTCGCCGACCCGTACTTCGGCGGCGCCGGCCCGGCCCGCAAGGCCTGCGTGGAGTGCGGCGAGTGCATGACCGGCTGCCGGCACGGCGCCAAGAACATGCTCACCGAGAACTACCTCCACCTGGCCGAGCGGGGCGGCGCGGAGATCCACCCGCTCACCACGGTGGCCCGGATCCGGGAGATCGACGGGGCCGACGGGGAGCGCGGCTTCGCCGTGGACGTGCGCCGCACCGACTCCCGCTCGAAGACGGACCGGGTCAAGGCGGGCGCGCGGACCATCACCGCCACCCGGGTGGTCGTCGCGGCCGGCACCTACGGCACCCAGTCGCTGCTGCACCGGATGCGCGCCGCCGGGCACCTGCCCCGGATCTCGGCGCGGCTCGGTGAGCTGACCCGCACCAACTCCGAGGCCCTGGTGGGCGCGCAGACCACCGACCGGCGCTACGGCGCCAAGGCGGACTTCACCAAGGGCGTCGCGATCACCTCGTCGATCCACCCGGACGCCAACACCCACATCGAGCCGGTCCGCTACGGCAAGGGCTCCAACGCGATGGGCGCGCTGTCGATCGCCCAGGTCAAGGGCGGCGGACGGGCCCCGCGCTGGCTGCGCTACCTGGGCAACTCGGTGCTCCACCCGGTGACCTTCGCCCGCTCGATGAACCAGCGCGGCTGGTCCGAGAAGACGATCATCGGCCTGGTGATGCAGTCCCTGGACAACTCGATCACCGTCTCGCTGAAGAAGGGCCCGCTCGGCAAGGACCGGCTCACCTCCAGCCAGGGCCACGGCGCCCCCAACCCGACCTGGATCCCGGCCGCCGAGAAGGGCGCCCAGGCGCTGGCCGCCGAGATCAACGGCTTCGCGGGCAGCACCGTCGGCGAGATCTTCGACATCCCGATGACCGCGCACTTCCTCGGCGGCTGCCCGATCGGCGACGCCCCCGAGACCGGTGTCGTCGACCCGTACCACCGGCTGTACGGGCACCCCGGGATCAGCGTGGTGGACGGCGCGGCCGTCTCCGCCAACCTCGGCGTCAACCCGTCGCTCACCATCACCGCGCAGGCCGAGCGCGCCCTGTCGATGTGGCCGAACAAGGGCGAGGCGGACCGGCGCCCGGCTCAGGACGAGGCGTACCGGCGGGTCACCCCGGTGGCGCCGGTGCGGCCGGCCGTGCCGGAGGGCGCGTTCGGCGCGCTGCGGCTGCCGCTGCTGCCCGTCCCGGAGGTTCCGAAGAAGCGCGACTGAAGCCGGTCCGTGCGCCCAATCCGCCTGCCCCGGTGGTCGGTTGACATCCGTTCGGGTCCGATGGGATAAACGGGCTCCTTGGGGCAGCCCAGGGACTCGTCGAACGGGGGGAACCGGTCCATGGCCAACTGCGCAGCGTGCGGTGCGACTTCGGTGGAGGAGGCGTCGGCCTGCGGTTCGTGCGGGCGGCCGCTCGCGCCCCCGCCGCCGCCCCCACCCGCCGTCGGCCCGCCGGCGGTGCCGCCGGCCGGGCCGCCCGCCGTGGCGCCGGCCGTGCCGCCCGGGTACCCGGCGGGGAGCGTCCCGCCCCCGGTCCCGCCACCGCCCCCGCCGCACGGGTACGGCCCCACCGCTGGCCCCGGCGTTCCGGCGCCCGCCCCGCCCGCGGTGGGCGGCTGGGGCGCCGGGACGCCGTACGCCCAGCCGGCGCCCGTCCACCGACTGCTGACCGGGCCCGACTGGCGCCCGGCGCTCAAGGCGGCCGTCGCGCCGACGGTCGTGCTGTTGCTGGCCGCCCTGATCGCGGCCGTCCCGAGCGACTACCAGTACGAGTACCGCTTCCGCTCGCCCGAGTTCGGCGACCGCTTCGGCGCGACGCTGGCGATGGCGCTGAACGCGCTCGGCGCGCCGTTCAGGCTCGGGTACCAGAGTCCGCTGAGCCGGGGCCACGCCGACCGGATGGACATCGTCTTCCGGGTGGCGCCGATGACCGTCACCGTCCTGTGGTGCCTGGCGCTCTGGCTCGGCCTGCGGGCCGGGCTGCAGCAGCGCAAGGCGGTGGCCGGCCAGCTGACCCGGGGCCAGGCCGCGGGCGAGGCGCTGCGCACCGCCCTGGTCCTGGCCGGGGTGACCACGCTGCTCTGGGCGTTCGGCGGCACGACCTGGCAGCCCCGGGACACCTACCGCGTCTCCGACTACACCACCAGCGGCCGGGACCTGTCCCGGCCGGCGGTCACCGCGGAAGCCGGCTGGCTGGAGGCGGTCGGCTGGACCGTCCTGCTGGCCGGACTGCTGGCCTTCGTCGTCTACGGCACCGACGCGCTGCGCTGGGCCGCCTGGCGCAGCCGGGCGGTGCGCGGCTGGGCACTGGCCGCGCTGACCGCGGGCCGGGCCGTGGCGGTGTCGGTGGCGCTGTCCGCGGCAGCCGCCTTCGTCCTGGTCGCGGCGAACAGCACGAGCGGCGGGCAGATCGGGCTGTCGCTGGCCTTCCTGCCCAACCTCGGCCTCACCCTGCTCGGCTTCGGCTCGGGGGCGACGTTCCAGGCCCACAGCGGCGTGTCCGGCGGCGGGACGGGCTGGGGCGACCGCAGTGAGGACCTGAACATCTCCTTCTTCGACCTGCCCGACGAGGTGACCGCGGACTGGCGCTGGGCCGGTCTGCTGGCGCTGTTCGCGGCGGGAACGCTCGGCTGGACGGCCTACCGGCGGCAGCTGGACGCCGTCGACCGGCTGCGCCTGGCGGCGGTGCACGCCGCGGCGCTCACCCTGCTGATGGCGGTGGCCGGGGCGATGATGACCCGGACCTCGTCCGTGACGGGCCTGAGCACCACCGCCGGTGTGGCGGGCCAGGAGAACTCGGTCGGGCTGACCTTCCTCACCGTCCTGGCGGCCAACGCGGTCTGGGCGGTGGTCGGTGCGCTGCTGGTGCCGCCGCTGCTGACGGCGGTCCGGGGCGGGGGCGCCGCCAAGGACGCCGCGTACGCCGGGGCCCCGTACGGAGGTGTGTCCTACGGGGGTGTGCCGTACGGCGGCGCGCCGCAGGGTGCCGCCGCGCATCCGCAGCCGAACGCGCCCGTGCCGCCGGCACCGCCGTACGGGCCGACGCCGTCGCACGGCGTTCCCGCACAGGGCGTTCCCGAGCAGGGTGCTCCCGCGCCGGTGGTCCCCGCTCCGGGCGTCCCGGCGCAGGCCGCCGCGCCGTCGGACGCGCCGCCCGCCCCCGCGGGCGGGACCCCGGTCCCCGCCGACGTGCCGCAGCCCCGGGGCGAGGAACCGGTCGACCCGGCCGTCTGGCGCGAACACCCCTGAGCCGGGCGGCGCGCCCCCGGCTCCCGGAAGGAGCGGGGGCGCCGGGTCCGGACGGGACCGGGTGCGCGGGTGGTCGGGAGGCGTCCGGAACGGGCAAAGGGCCCCGCGGGGGAACGGGGCCCTTTGTCGTTCAGCACTCGGCGTCAGGGCCGCGCCGGTGCTGGGGTGACGGCGCCGGGGGAGGAGCGCCGTCGTGTCGGTCGGCTTCGGATCGCGCCCCGCGGCTCCGGCGTGGGTGGCCGGTGGTGAAGGGCGCGCACGCTCGTGGAGCGGCGGGTGGCGTTTCGGTTCACGCCGGTCCCTTGCTCACGGAGCGTGAAGTGCAAACCGCTGTCGCCTCGCTGCGCGGCGGCTGCGGAAGGTCGTCGGCGAGCCCCTCGGTCAGCCGTCAGGTCGCCGGGAGAACCGCCTACAACGAGCATCGTGCTGGACGAAGGGCTTGCTCTGCAACCGATTCGGCACAGTTCAACCCGGCTCATTTACCGGCGGGACGACCGTCGATGATCACGGTGCGTAGTGGTTCTGGTGGTTGCGGCGCACGCGGACGCGCGTAGCGGCGTGGGACGGACAGGGGGAGTGCGCCGGTTGCGCCCCGGATCGGGCCGGGGGTGCGACGGCCGGTCCCGGGCGTCCCCGGACTCCGGCCGTCCCACCTCTCGGCCCAGTCGCGGCCGGGTTCGCTGTCCCCTGCTGGCCGGCCGCGGCACCCGCGCACGGTCCCACGGAGCCGCGCACCCGGCGGGCCGGGCGGCGGCGCCACATGCGCCGGTGGACTGGGGTGGAGCTCCACGCGTGGTCCTGCAGCCGTACGGCGGTGCCCCCGCGGGGGTCGGTCGGCGCGTCTGGCGGACGCGGCGCGGCCGTGCGGTCGTCTGAAGCAACGAACCGGGGCCCCGTCCGGTCACGGTTCTTTGGACGGGCAGACGAGTGAAACCGGACAGCCCGGTAGAATCGGTGTCCAGACACCCCACGCCCGTCGCCACCGCAGCCCCGCAGGGGGAGGCGGCTCCGCGTGACACCCCGATACCGCTGCCGGAAGGCCGTCTGTGTCCTCTGCAATTCCCGTCCAGTCCGCGCCGGACAACGACACCGTCCTGGTGGTCGACTTCGGCGCCCAGTACGCCCAGCTCATCGCCCGTCGGGTGCGTGAGGCGCGGGTCTACAGCGAGATCGTGCCGAGCAGCATGCCCGTCGCCGAGATGCTCGCCAAGAACCCCAAGGCGATCATCCTCTCCGGCGGCCCGTCGTCGGTCTACGAAGAGGGCGCGCCGCAGCTCGACCGCGCGATCTTCGAGGCCGGTGTCCCGGTCTTCGGCATGTGCTACGGCTTCCAGCTGATGGCCAAGGTCCTGGGCGGCACCGTCGACAACAACGGTGCCCGCGAGTACGGTCGCACCCCGCTGACCGTCTCCCGCACCGGCTCCACCCTGTTCGAGGGTGTCCCGGCGCAGCACTCGGTGTGGATGTCGCACGGCGACGCCTGCTCCGCCGCGCCGGAGGGCTTCACCGTCACCGCCTCCACCGACCTTGTCCCGGTCGCCGCGTTCGAGAACGACGAGGCCCGCCTGTACGGCGTCCAGTACCACCCCGAGGTGCTGCACTCCGACCACGGCCAGCAGATCCTGGAGCACTTCCTCTACCGCGGCGCGGGCATCGCTCCGACCTGGACCACCGGCAGCGTGGTCGAGGAGCAGATCGCCCTGATCCGCGAGCAGGTCGGCAACAAGCGCGCGATCTGCGGCCTGTCCGGCGGCGTGGACTCCGCGGTCGCGGCCGCCCTGGTCAACAAGGCCATCGGCGACCGGCTGACCTGCGTCTACGTCGACCACGGCCTGATGCGCAAGGGCGAGACCGAGCAGGTCGAGAAGGACTTCGTGGCCGCCACCGGCGTGCAGCTGAAGGTCGTCGACGCCGCCGAGCGCTTCCTGGACGCGCTGAAGGGGGTCACCGACCCCGAGGAGAAGCGCAAGATCATCGGCCGCGAGTTCATCCGGGTCTTCGAGCAGGCCCAGGCCGAGATCATCGCCGAGGCCGGCGAGCACGGCGAGTCGGTCGACTTCCTGGTGCAGGGCACGCTGTACCCGGACGTGGTGGAGTCCGGTGGCGGTACCGGCACCGCCAACATCAAGTCCCACCACAACGTCGGCGGCCTGCCCGAGGACCTGCAGTTCCAGCTGGTCGAGCCGCTGCGCAAGCTGTTCAAGGACGAGGTCCGGATGGTCGGCCAGGAGCTGGGCCTGCCGGAGGAGATCGTCCAGCGCCAGCCGTTCCCGGGCCCCGGCCTGGGCATCCGGATCGTCGGCGAGGTCACCGAGGAGCGCCTGGACCTGCTCCGCGACGCCGACGCGATCGCCCGCGAGGAGCTGACCGCGGCCGGTCTGGACCGCGAGATCTGGCAGTGCCCGGTCGTGCTGCTCGCCGACGTGCGCAGCGTGGGCGTGCAGGGCGACGGCCGGACCTACGGCCACCCGATCGTGCTGCGTCCGGTCTCCTCCGAGGACGCCATGACCGCGGACTGGTCGCGCCTGCCGTACGACGTGCTGGCCCGGATCTCCACCCGGATCACCAACGAGGTCCGCGACGTGAACCGCGTCGTCGTCGACGTCACCAGCAAGCCGCCGGGCACCATCGAGTGGGAGTGACCGCTCCCGCCGGCCGCTGAGGACCGTCGTCGACGGACTCCGGCCGGAGCCTGAACGGCCGCGCCGTCGTTCCCGTACTGAAGGGAGCGGCGGCGCGGCCGTTCGCGGTGCGGGACCGCTCCCCGTGGTGGGACGTCCCACCGAAAGCGGGCAGGAGCGGGCAGAATGCGGACCGGACCTGTCAGGGAGTGGCAGGCCGAGAGGGAAGGTGTGCGGGATGTCGGAGGCCAGCAAGCCGATGCCGGCCGGCGGGGCAGCGGCCGGTCGGACCGACCGGGCGGCGCAGCTGCGCGCGCTCGCGTCGAAGTACGCGCTGCTCCCGCTGCGGCTCTTCCTCGGCGTCACCTTCGTCTACGCCGCCCTCGACAAGCTCTCCGACGGGCACTTCCTGGCCGGGGCGGGCGACCCGGCCTCCTTCGTCTCGCAGACCCAGGCGGCCAAGGCGGGCGGCAGCCCGATCTCCTTCCTGCTCGGCCCGGCACTCCACCACTCGACGCTGTTCGCGCTCGCCGTCGCCTTCGGCGAGCTGGCGGTCGGGCTCGGCACCCTGCTCGGTCTCTGGGGCAGGGTCGCGGCGCTCGGCGGCGCGCTCCTCAACCTCAGCCTCTGGCTGACCGTCAGCTGGAGCGTCTCGCCGTACTACCTCGGCAACGACCTCGCCTACCTGATGGCCTGGACCCCGCTGGTGCTGGCCGGCACCCCGTACCTGTCGCTGGACGGCTACCTCGCCCGCCGGGCCGACCGGGACCGCGCGCGGGGGCTGGACGAGGACCACGTCAAGCGCCGGGCGCTGGTGGACGGCGGGATCGCGGCCGTCGCGATCGGCGGCGCCGGGCTGCTCTCCGGCTCGCTGACCCGCACCTTCGGCCGGGACAAGGCCGCGCCCAAGCAGTCGGCGGCCCCGGTCTCCGCCGCCCCGGCGTCCGCGCCCACGGTGCCCGTGGCGAGCGTGCCGGTCGGCGGCTCGGCCCAGGTCAAGGACCCGGCCACCGGGGACGCCGTCTACATCGTGCAGCCCAAGGCGGGCCAGTACTGCGGCCTGTCCTCGGTGTGCACCCACTCCGGCTGCGCGGTGGACGCCCCGAAGGACGGCCGGCTCTACTGCCCCTGCCACGGCTCCCGGTTCGACGCCGCCACGGGGGCGGTGGTGAACGGGCCGGCGGTCAAGCCGCTGCCGAAGTACACCGTCACCAAGGACGGCGACAAGCTGACCCTGGGCCCGCAGCAGAGCTGAGGCCCGGGCCGGGGCCCGGGCGGGTCACTCCTCGCGGTCGGGGCGGCCGCGCCGGGCCACCGCGGCGACCGCGCCGGCCAGACCGCCGACGCCGAGCACGATGAACGTGACGGGGATGACGATCCGCCCGTTCACCGACTGGTCGTTGAGCGCGGCGACCAGGTAGAGCACGGCGAGCACGGTGAACAGCCCACCCGCGATCAGCGAGAACAGGTCGAGCCGGTGCTTCCTCACTGCTGGACCACCTTGATGTTGCCGAGCCCGATTCCGAGTTCGAGGTTGAGCGTGCCCTTGGAGGCCTGGCCGTTGACCGGGCCGATCAGATAGGTGTGCCGTCCGGTGCTGTCGCTGCGGTCGCCCGGGACGTCGATGTCGCCGAGGCCCACCCGGGCGACCACGTTCACGGTCACGTCGGCCGGCACGGTGACGGTCATGTCGCCGGCGCCGAGGTCGACCTTGGTGGCGAGGGTGGCCCCGGCCGGGTCGAGTCCGGAGAGGTCCAGCCGGAGGGATCCGGCGCCGAGGTTGTAGCGGTCGTGCAGGTCGGACGTCGCGGTGACCGTCCACTCGCGCGGGCCGACGGCGTTCTTCATCGAGTCCGGCGAGTGGCCGACGAAGGCCAGCGCCAGGGTCAGCAGCAGGCCGGTCGCGGCCAGCTTGCGGGCCCGGCCGAACTTCGCGCCGACCAGCAGGGTCAGGCCGACCACCAGCAGCGCGGCGGCCAGAGCGGCCGTGCTCAGCACGGTGGGGTCGTGGTGGTTCCGGGAGGACGCCCAGACCGCGGTGGCCGCGCCGATCGCCAGCAGGAAGCCGAAGAAGCCGAGCGCCGAACCCTCCCGGGGGTGCCGCACGGCGGCCTCGGTGCGGCGCTTCGGACCGGCCTTGCGCAGCGGGTCGCCCTCGGGCAGGTCGGCGCGCTGCCACCAGGGCTGGGCCGGGCCGCCGGCCGGCGGCACCGGGGTGCCGAACGGCGGGGTCGGGCTCGCGGACGCGGCGCCGTACGGGTTGCGCTCGGGGTGGCGGGGGTCCCACAGGTAGCCGCTCGGGCCCGGGGGCGGGGCGTCGGCGGGGGCCGTTCCGGCGGCCCGGTCGGCGGCGTGGTGGGCGCGCGCCGCCTCGTCGGACGCCGGCCGCGGCCAGACGTAGCCCTCGGCCCCGGCCGCCCCGGCCTCGGACTCGGGGAAGCGGCGGTCGTACGGGCCGCCCGGCCGGTGGCCGCGCCCCCGGCCGCGGCGGCGGTCCGGGTCGTAGCGCACCGCCAGGAAGACCAGGCCGGCGAGCAGCAGCAGCGGGAACAGCTGGTCGCCGTCGCCCATCGAGGAGAAGAACACCCCGGTGCCGATCACGGTCAGCAGCACCGCGCCGACCGACTGGCCGTCCACCCGGCCGGTGAGCACCCGCTGGAGCTCGGTGCGCCCGCCGCGGCCCTTGGCGTCGTCGTCCGTCGGGACGATCAGCCACGCCAGGCCGTACAGGAACAGCCCGAGGCCGCCGGAGAGGCAGAGCACCACGGTGACCACGCGGAAGACCACCGGGTCGATGTCCAGGTGCCGGCCGAGGCCGCCGCAGACGCCGGCCACCACGCGGTGGTGCTCGGCCCTGGTCAGTGGCGGGCGTTCCGGTTCCGGCGGGGCGGCGGGCCCGGCCTCCTCGATGCGGGGGTCCTCGGTCATGGGCACCATCCTTCCGGCAGGTGCCGGTCCGGCCCAACCGGGAGCACCCCTGCACGTACCCTGACTTGTCCCTGATAACGGCTAGGGACACACCCTGATGCGCCCGTACGGGCGTGCGTGGAACCATCGGTGGCGTGGCAGCCCCCGGTACCGATCCCCGAACCATCGCCCCCGACGCCGCACCGTCGTCGGGCGCCGACCCCAACGCGCCCGACGGCGGGAAGCCGCCCTACCGCCGGCTCTACCGCAGCCCGCAGGGCCGCATGCTCGGCGGCGTCGCGCACGGCCTGGCCGTGCACCTCGGGCTGCCGGTGCGCTGGGTGCGGCTCGCCTTCGTCCTCCTGTTCTTCGCGCAGGGGATCGGCGCGCTGCTGTACGCCGCGTTCTGGTTCGTGGTGCCGATCGGCATCGGCGAGCCCTCGCAGCGCGGCGGCGCCCAGTGGGTGTACCTCAACGGGGTGTTCGTCCCGGCCGCCCCCGGGCTGCAGGGCGGCCTGCTGAGCAAGGGCCCCGCCGGCGGCCGGCTCGGGCGGCTGCGCCAGCTGCTCCAGCACACCCTCCAGGGCGAGCCGGTGGCGGCGCCCGCGGAGGGCGAGGACGCGGCGCCGGCCGGCAAGAACGGGCAGGGCGGCCTCGGCCAGCTCGCCGCCCTGGTCATGGTCGTGATCGGCCTGATCGCCCTGCTCAACGTGCTCGGCGTGCAGACCGCCAAGCCGTACACCTGGCCGCTGCTGGCGATCGGCGTCGGCGTCGCGCTGGTCTGGCGGCAGGCCGACGACTCGCGCTGGCAGCGCTGGTTCGGCATCGAGGGCGAGCGGCGGCGCGGCGCCTACACCCGGGTCGGCGCGGGCGTGCTGCTCGCGGTGGCGGGCACCATCGCGCTGCTCGCCATGCAGGGCAGCGGCTCCACGCTCAGCTCGGTGATCGAGGCCTCGCTCGCGGTGCTCGCCGGGGTGCTGGTGCTGCTCGGCCCGTACGGCCTGCGGCTGTGGCAGGACCTCGGCGCCGAGCGCACCGCCCGCATCCGCGCCCAGGAGCGGGCCGAGATCGCCGCGCACATCCACGACTCCGTGCTGCACACCCTGACCCTGATCCAGCGCCGGGCCGAGGACCCCAAGGAGGTGCTGCGGCTGGCCCGCTCGCAGGAGCGCGAGCTGCGGCTGTGGCTGTACCGCCCGGAGGCCGCCGCCGAGGCCGCGCCGGACACCATGGCGGAGACCCTGCGTGCCGCCGTCGCCGAGGTCGAGGACCGGCACGGCGTCCCGGTCGAGCTGGTGATCGTCGGCGACTGCCCGATGGACGAGCGGATCGCGGCACAGATGCAGGCCGCGAGGGAGGCGACCGTCAACGCGGCCAAGTACGGTGGCGGGGGACCGGTCCAGGTCTACGCCGAGGTGGAGGGGAGGACGGTGTCGGTGTTCGTCCGCGACCACGGCCCCGGTTTCGACCCCGACACGGTGCCCGAGGACCGGATGGGCGTACGGGAGTCGATCATCGGCCGGATGAAGCGCAACGGCGGCACCGCTCGGGTGCGGCCGGCAGCGGGCGGCGGTACCGAGGTCGAGCTGGAGATGGAGAGAGCGAATGACTGAGGCAGCGCCGACGGGGGTCCCGGCGGAGGGGGCCGGGCGTACCGCGCGGGTCGTGCTGGTGGACGACCACCGGATGTTCCGGACGGGTGTCCGGGCCGAGATCGGCCGCACCGACGTGACCGGCATCGACGTGGTCGGCGAGGCCGACGACGTGGACTCCGCGGTCCGCGTGGTCGCCGAGACCCGGCCCGACGTGGTCCTGCTCGACGTCCACCTGCCCGGCGGCGGCGGTGTCGAGGTGCTGCGCCGCTCGGTCGGCGTGATGGGCGAGCAGGGAGGGGTGAAGTTCCTGGCGCTGTCGGTGTCGGACGCCGCCGAGGACGTGATCGGCGTCATCCGCGGCGGCGCGCGCGGCTACGTCACCAAGACCATCACCGGCACCGACCTGGTGAACGCGATCTTCCGGATCGCCGACGGCGACGCGGTGTTCTCGCCCCGGCTGGCCGGCTTCGTCCTGGACGCCTTCGCCGCCACCGACACCCCGCCGGTCGACGAGGACCTGGACCGCCTCACCCAGCGCGAGCGCGAGGTGCTGCGCCTGATCGCCCGCGGCTACGCCTACAAGGAGATCGCCAAGCAGCTCTTCATCTCGGTGAAGACCGTCGAGAGCCACGTCTCCGCCGTCCTGCGCAAGCTCCAGCTGAGCAACCGCCACGAGCTGACCCGCTGGGCCACCGCCCGCCGCCTGGTCTGATCCGCGCCCGCAGTCGAGCCCGCCCGGCCGGTCCGCAGCGATGAAGCTGCTCCGGCCGGGCGGGCTTGTCGGTGGGTGGCCATAGACTCGGAGTGCCATGAGTAGCCTCTTTGACGACCTCCCGCTCCCCGGTTTCGAGGCACCCGCCGCCGGGTCGAAGCAGCCCGCCGCCCCCGTCGACCACGTCGACGAGGAACCGCCGCCGTACGAGGACGAGGTCCCGTACGACGCGTACGAGGAGGCGATCCCGGACGGGCTGTTCCACACCGACCACGCCGCGCAGGCGGAGCGGGACGCCTGGTACCGCAACGGCGCCGCCCGCACGATGATCGACCCGGCGCAGCTGCTGGAGGGGATGAACGACCCGCAGCGCGAGGCGGTGCTGCACGCGGGGTCGCCGCTGCTGATCGTGGCCGGCGCCGGCTCGGGCAAGACCCGGGTGCTGACCCACCGGATCGCCCACCTGCTGGGCGCCCGCGGGGTGCAGCCCGGGGAGATCCTGGCGATCACCTTCACCAACAAGGCCGCCGGGGAGATGCGCGAGCGCGTCGAGGCGCTGGTCGGCCCGCGCGCCCGGGCGATGTGGGTGTCCACCTTCCACAGCGCCTGCGTGCGGATCCTGCGCCGCGAGTCCAAGCAGCTGGGGTTCACCTCCAGCTTCTCGATCTACGACTCGGCCGACTCGCAGCGGCTGATGTCGCTGGTCTGCCGCGACCTCGACCTGGACCCGAAGCAGTACCCGCCGAAGTCCTTCACGGCGAAGATCAGCAATCTCAAGAACGAGTTGATCGACGAGGAGACCTTCGCCGACCAGGCCGCCAACCCGACAGAGAAGAAGCTCGCCGAGGCGTACGCGCTGTACCAGCGGCGGCTGCGCGAGGCCAACGCGCTGGACTTCGACGACATCATCATGACGACGGTGAACCTGCTGCAGGCCTTCCCCGACGTCGCCGAGCACTACCGGCGCCGGTTCCGGCACATCCTGGTCGACGAGTACCAGGACACCAACCACGCCCAGTACATGCTGGTCCGGGAGCTGAGCGGCGGGTCCGTCGCGGCCGCGCCGAAGCGCACCGCGGACGGGGACTTCGTGAACCCGGCCGCCGCGCACCTCGCCGAGGTGCCGCCGGCCGAGCTGTGCGTCGTCGGTGACGCGGACCAGTCGATCTACGCCTTCCGCGGCGCGACCATCCGCAACATCCTCCAGTTCGAGGAGGACTACCCGAACGCGACCACGATCCTGCTGGAGCAGAACTACCGCTCCACGCAGACCATCCTGAGCGCCGCCAACGCCGTCATCGAGCGCAACGCGAACCGCCGCGAGAAGAAGCTCTGGACGGCCGGCGACCACGGGGAGAAGGTCGTCGGCTACGTCGCGGACGACGAGCACGGCGAGGCCCAGTTCATCGCCGACGAGATCGACCGCCTCACCGACAAGGGCGAGGCCAAGCCCGGCGACGTCGCGATCTTCTACCGGACCAACGCCCAGTCCCGCGTCTTCGAGGAGGTGTTCATCCGGGTCGGCCTGCCGTACAAGGTGGTCGGCGGGGTGCGCTTCTACGAGCGCAAGGAGGTCCGGGACGTCCTGGCGTACCTGCGGGTGCTCTCCAACCCGGAGGACACCGTGCCGCTGCGACGGATCCTCAACGTGCCCAAGCGCGGCATCGGCGAGCGGGCCGAGGCGATGATCGACGCGCTGGCCGCGCGGGAGCGGATCTCCTTCGCCCAGGCGCTGGTGCGGGTGGACGAGGCGTACGGGATGGCCGCGCGCTCCGCCAACGCCGTCAAGAAGTTCAACGTCCTGATGGCCGGGCTGCGCCAGGTGGTCGAGTCGGGCGCGGGCCCGGCGGCGGTGCTGGAGGCCGTCCTGGAGGAGACCGGCTACCTGGCCGAGCTGCAGTCCTCCACCGACCCGCAGGACGAGACCCGGGTCGAGAACCTGCAGGAGCTGGCGTCCGTCGCCCTGGAGTACGAGCAGGACCCGGGCGAGCGGCCGGACGCCGGGGAGGACGGCGCGCCGCCGGTCGGCTCGCTGGCCGACTTCCTGGAGCGGGTCGCGCTGGTCGCCGACTCCGACCAGATCCCGGACGAGGACGAGGAGGGGCAGGGCGTCATCACGATGATGACCCTGCACACCGCCAAGGGCCTGGAGTTCCCGGTGGTCTTCCTGACCGGCATGGAGGACGGCATCTTCCCGCACATGCGGGCGCTGAACCAGGTCAAGGAGCTGGAGGAGGAGCGCCGGCTCGCGTACGTCGGGCTGACCAGGGCGCGCGAGCGGCTGTACCTGACCCGCTCGGTGCTGCGCAGCGCCTGGGGGCAGCCGGCGTACAACCCGGCTTCGCGGTTCCTGGAGGAGATCCCGGAGACGCTGGTGGAGTGGAAGCGCACCGGGGGGGTGCACGCGCCGGCCCAACGCGGCTACTCCTCGGGCTCGTCCTGGGCCAAGTCCTCCTCCGGGGGCGGGAGTTCGCGTTCCTCCTCGGGGTCCTCGTCCTCCTCGTTCTCGGCCTCGGCCGCACCGAAGGCGGGCTGGGGGCAGTCCGCGCGGCGCGGCGGCAAGGTCGTCGAGCGCGACGTCGTCTCGCTGGCGGTCGGCGACCGCGTCACCCACGACAGCTTCGGGCTGGGCACGGTGGTGGCCGTGACGGGCGTGGGCGACCGGGCACAGGCCACCGTCGACTTCGGCACGGACGGGCGCAAGCAGCTGCTGCTGCGCTACGCGCCGGTCGAGAAGCTGTAGTCCGAGAAGCTGTGGTCCCGGCGGGAAGCCGTCGGGACGTCGCAGTCCTAGCGGGGGTCCAGGCCGTTGGCCAGGAACCACGGCAGCGGGTCGATCGGCCCGCTGCCGGCCGGCCGGACCTCGAAGTGCAGGTGCGGCCCGGTGCTGTTGCCGCTGCTGCCGACGAAGGCGATGACGTCGCCCTGCTTCACCGGCCCCTTGCGGATCTTGTAGGCGCGCAGGTGGCAGTACCAGGCCTCGGTGCCGTCGGACATCTTGAGTATCGACATGTAGCCGTAGAACGGGTTCCACTGGGTGCGGATGGTGCCGTCCGCGACGGCCATGACCTGGCTGCCGCCGTCCACCGGGAAGTCGATGCCGGTGTGGCGGTTGGCCCAGTGGGTGCCCGCCTCGCCGAACAGCTCGCCGAGGCCGTGCTGCGCGACCGGCATGACCACCTTGGGCTTGACCGGTTCGGGGGCCGGCTCGGGGGCGGGCTGCGTGTCCGGGGCCCCGGTGGGCTGGGCGCCGGCCAGTGGCTGGCGGGCGTCGCCGCGCGAGGCCTGGGCCCGGTCGCCGGTCGCGACGGCCTGTGCGGCTGCCGCCCCGGCGGCCGCGTGGCCGGGGGCGTCGTCCGCCGACGCCTGCACCGGCATCCGTCCGGCGGCCTGGGCGCGCTGCTGGTCGGCCTGCCCCTGCACCGTGATCGCCGCCGCGGCCGCGACCCCGAGCGCGGCAACCGACGGCAGCGCGACCCGCAGCAGTGCCGTCCGGGTGGCCGCCTTGGCGGCGCCGCGGCGCTGGGCGCGGGACTGCTCGCGGGCGGCGAGGCGCAGCTCCGCGCGGGTCGGACGGGCGGCTGCTTCGGGAGCCATCGGGGGCTGCCTCCTCGGTGGGCCTCGGTCACGGCGTCGGTCGAGGTCGAACAGCCGTGACTGTAGCCGGAAGGCCGACGCTCCGGAAAAACCCCGCGTTGTCAAGGGGGCGCCCGGGGGGTCTGTGGGGAGGTCGGGGGTGAGAAGGGTATACCCACTGGTAGCAAGGCCCGGAGCTGTGACTTTGCCCTCCTCTTGGGAGGGGGCTCGGTCAACCGGGTCGGGTGGCGCTAACCTCCCCTCAGGTTGGTTATTGGCCGTTAACCGCACCCGTGGCCCACGAGGCCCGGTGGGGTGATGGACGACGAGGTCCAGGAGGCAGTGATGAGTGTGTCGGGGCCGATCCGTGTGGTGGTCGCCAAGCCGGGGCTCGACGGTCACGACCGTGGCGCCAAGGTCATTGCGCGCGCCCTGCGCGACGCCGGTATGGAGGTCATCTACACCGGGCTGCACCAGACGCCCGAGCAGGTCGTCGACACCGCGATCCAGGAGGACGCGGACGGCATCGGGCTGTCGATCCTCTCGGGCGCCCACATGACGCTGTGCGCGCGGGTCCTGGAGCTGCTGAAGGAGCGCGACGCGGCGGACATCAAGGTCTTCTGCGGGGGGATCATCCCGGACGAGGACATCGCCGAGCTCAAGGCGATGGGCGTCGCGGACATCTTCACGCCGGGCACGCCCACCCGGGACGTGGTCGCCTGGGTCGAGGCCAACCTTCGGGCGAGCTGAGCTTCGGGCGAACCGGTCTTCGGGCCAACCGGGCTCCGGACGAGCCGGTCGTCGGTACGGCGGAGCGGGCCTGCCCCCGGAGGGGCGGCCCGCTCCGCCGTTTCCGCTTCCGCCGTCGGTCGGGCCCTCCGGCGTCAGCCCGCCAGCTCCGCGAGCATCGCGGCCCGGAACCGCAGGGTGCCCGCCAGCCGGGCGAAGGTCTCGGCCCAGGCGGAGTCCGGGGCGGCCCCGGCGGCCAACTCCTCCACCGCGTCGGCCGTCTCGGGCGCGAGCGCGCGTTCCGTCATCCCGAGCACCCCGCTGTGGCTCCACGGGTACGCGCCGGAGGCGGCGGCCCGGGCCAGGGCGTCCACCACCGCGGTGGACAGCGGCGGCGTCCACGGCGTGGCGCAGGCGCCGAGCAGCTGGAAGGCCTCGCCCAGCCCGTGCACCCCGATGAAGGCGGCCGTCCAGGCGGCCCGCTCCTCGGGCGGCAGGACGGCCAGCAGCTTGGCCGGGGCGCCGGTGGCGCGCGGGGAACGGGCCCGGCCCGCCCCCCGGGTGGGCGGCGCCGGCGCCGGACCGAGCAGTGCCCGGGCCCAGGCGGCGTCGTGCTGGCGGACGGCGGCGCGCGCCCAGGCCTCCCGCAGGTCGTCGGCCCAACTGCTGTCGGTCTCGTCCATGCTGTCGCCGACCCGCAGGGCGAGCAGCTGCTCGGGCGTCAGCCCGGTGCTCTCCGGCCAGAGCGCGAGCGGTGCCGCGGCCACCACCTCGCCGAACCACCAGGCCCGTTCACCGCGCCCGGTGGGGGACTTGGGCGTGATGCCGTCGCGCTGCATCTGCGCGTCGCACTCGGCGGGCGGGGTGACCAGCAGGTGGGTGCCCGTCCCGGCGAGGCGTACTGCGGCCCGCGCCCGGCCGGCCATCCGGCCCGCCAGGGCGGAGCCGGGCAGGGTGGAGAGCAGTTCGGCGGCCGTGGCGCGGACGTTCTTGCTGCGGTCGCCGAGGGCGGCCTCCAGGAACGGCTCGTCGGCGGGGGACAGGCCGTCCTGGAGGGCGTCCAGGAAGAGCAGGCGGTCCTCGGCGCGCTCGGTGGACCAGGTGCTGCGCAGCAGTTCCAGGCCGGCCGCCGGGTCGTGGCGGCGCAGCAGCGTGAGGTGGGTGACGCGCTCGGCGAACAGGCCCTCGTGCCACAGCTGGTGGTCGGCCGGGTCGTCCTGCTCCCGGTCCGGCTCCTGGGCGGTGGTGCGCAGCACGAACCGCCAGTCGGGGTTCCGCCCGGCCAGCCAGCGGCCCAGCGGACCGGCCAACGCGACGGCGTCGGAGCGCAGTTCGCTGCGCGCGCGGGCGGCGTCGAGCAGGCCGGGCACCAGCGCGGCGGGCGGCCGCAGGCCCCGGGCACGGGCGGTGGCGAGCCACTGCGGCAGCAGCTCGGTCAGGTTGGCCAGGGTGCCGCCGCCCCCGCCGCCGGTACGGCCGGCCAGCAGCACCGCCAGCCGGCGGGCGGCCGGTTCGGGCAGCTCCGGGCGGGTGTCCCCGGGCGCGGGCGGGCCGGGCGCTTCGGCCGCCGGCACGGGCAGCGCGCCCGCCCGGCGGCGGACGGTGGCGAGGGCGGCCAGCTCCAGCAGGGCGGTGGCCTGGTCGGCGGTGTCCACGGCGTCGGCGAGCGGCAGGACGGTGGCCGGGAGCGGGCGGCGGTCGGTGCCGAGCAGGGCGCTGGTGTGCAGGGTCTCCCACGGGTCCTGGATGATCGTCATTCTCGGTGCTCCTAGGGGTTGGTGAGGCCGACCGGCCGGTGCCCGACGGGCCAGGCGGTGACCGGTGCGAAGCCCTGGTGGCCGTACTCGCCGAAGACCGTCAGCGGGCGGCCGGTGGAGACCGCGGCCAGCCGCCACAGCGCCGCCTCCGGGACGGCCGGGGCGTGGACGCGCACGGTGTGCCGGCCGTCCGTCAGGTACCAGCCGTCCGGGGCACGGACCGGGACGACGTCGCCGAGGACGGTCGGCCAGGCCTCCAGCCACGGGTCGTCGGCGACGGCGGTGCCGTAGCCGGCCGCCGCCTCGGCGACGGTGAGCCCGGCGGGCGGGTCGGCCGGGCCCGCCTCGGGCGCGCCGTAGCGGGTGCCGAGGGCGGCGCGCAGCGGACGGGCGCCGGGGTGGTAGGCGAGGTCGGCCTCCAGCAGGTGGCCGGTGGGCAGGGCGAGGTCGGGGGCCTGGCCGGGGCGGCCGAAGGCCAGCAGCAGGGCCGGACGGCCGGTCTTGGCGCCGCGCAGCCAGACCCGGCGGGTGGTCAGCCGGTCGTCGGAGCCCCCCTCCATCGGCACCGTGCGGCTGCCGAGCACCAGCCAGCGGTCGCGGACGGTGGGGCCGGCCAGCACCTCGGCGGCGTCCAGGGTGTAGCCGACCCGGGCGCGGACGGTCGCCGCCAGCTCGGCGGGCAGTTCGTCGACCCGGGTGGCGGCGGTGGCGAGCAGGTGGAGCATCGCGTACTCCTCCAGCAGCCGTTCCTGCGGCACGGTGTCGAGCTCGCGGACCCGCGCGGCCAGGCCGGGGGCCTGCGCGTCGACCATCCGGGCGGCGACCTCCTCCCACGGGCCGGCGGTGGACCGGTCGGCCAGGCCGTGCCGGATCCGGTCGGCCAGGCGCAGCCGCAGCTCGGCCGCGCCGGCCGCGACCCGGGCGCCGCGCTTCTCGGCCCGGCGGCGGGCGGCCTCCGGGTCGACCGGGGCCGTCGCACGCTTCTCGGCGCGCTCCCGGCGGGACGTGAGCCAGTCCGCCGCCCAGTCGGCGGGTTCGGCGGCCGGGACGGCCCCGGGGGAGCCGCTCCACAGCAGGAGGAGCCCGAGCGCGTGCTTGCACGGGAACTTCCGGCTGGGGCAACTGCACTGGTAGGCGGGCGTGGCGAGTTCGATCACGGTGCGGTACGGCGTGCGGCCGCTGCCCCTGCACTCGCCCCAGAGCGCGGTGCCGTCGCTGCCGGCACCGGACCACGACACGGGCGAGGAGAGCTTGCCCGCCGCCTTCTGCGACGCG
Organism: Kitasatospora sp. NPDC038210; assembly: GCF_055600605.1. Classification (NCBI taxonomy): domain Bacteria; kingdom Bacillati; phylum Actinomycetota; class Actinomycetes; order Kitasatosporales; family Streptomycetaceae; genus Kitasatospora; species Kitasatospora sp. NPDC038210. Next base: position 455,891 of record NZ_JBVJYK010000003.1, read on the forward strand.
GCGTCAGGCGCCAGGGACAGGACGTGTTCGGTGCTCCAGCGTTCCTCCATGCGACCGACCGTAGGCGGCGGCACTGACAGTGGCTGACTGTCCGTCCGCGGGCCTCCTCCCGGGCCTCCCGCGGGCCGCCGGGCGTTGTCAGTGGGTCGGTGCAGGGTGGTTCCCACAGGCCGGGACGCCGACCTGGCTCCCCCCGATCATCCCGCCGCCGTGGCACCCGTGCACCCGGCGGCCGACCCGAAGGAGCCCCCATGACCGACGTTCTGCGGCAGCACGCCGAGGACGCCTTCGCCGGCGAACTGGCCGCCCTGGCCGCGCAGGACGACCGTCCGCGCCCCGAGCGCTGGAAGCTGTCGCCATGGGCCGTGGCGACGTACCTGCTCGGCGGCGAACTGCCGGACGGCACCCGGATCACCCCCAAGTACATCGGCCCGCGCCGCGTCGTGGAGGTCGCCGTGACGACCCTGGCGACGGACCGCGCGCTGCTGCTGCTCGGCGTGCCCGGCACCGCGAAGACCTGGGTGTCCGAGCACCTGGCCGCCGCGATCAGCGGCGACTCCACGATGCTGGTGCAGGGCACCGCGGGCACCCCCGAGGAGGCCGTCCGGTACGGCTGGAACTACGCCCAGCTGCTCACCCGCGGCCCAGGCCCGGACGCCCTGGTGCCCTCGCCGCTGATGCGGGCGATGGCCGGCGGCAGGATCGCCCGGGTCGAGGAGCTGACCCGCATTCCGGCCGACGTCCAGGACGCCCTGATCACCATCCTGTCCGAGAAGACGCTCCCGGTGCCGGAGTTGGGGACCGAGACGCAGGCGGTGCGCGGCTTCAACGTGATCGCCACCGCGAACGACCGCGACCGCGGGGTCAACGAGCTCTCCAGCGCGCTGCGCCGCCGCTTCAACACCGTGGTGCTGCCGCTGCCGGGCTCGCTGGAGGAGGAGGTCGACATCGTCACCCGCCGGGTCCACCAGCTCGGCCGCTCCCTGGAGCTGCCCGAACTGCCCGGCGGCGCCGAGGAGATCAGGCGCGTGGTGACCGTCTTCCGGGAGCTGCGGGCCGGCATCACGGTGGACGGCCGGACGAAGGTCAAGACCCCGAGCGGCACGCTCTCCACCGCCGAGGCGATCTCGGTGGTCACCAACGGCGTGGCCCTGGCCACCCACTTCGGCGACGGCGTGCTGCGCGCCGGGGACGTGGCGGCCGGCGTCCTCGGCGCCGTCGTCCGCGACCCGGTGGCGGACCAGGCGGTCTGGCGCGAGTACGTCGAAGGGGTGGTGCGCGAGCGCGACGGCTGGAAGGACTTCTACCGGGCCGCCCGCGAGGTGACGGCGTGATCGGGCGACGGGAGTGCTCCCGGCCCGGGGCCGGGGGAGAGCGGACCGTCGGGCGGTGCCGGCTGCGCGGAGCGCCCGCCGGGGGCAGCGGGGTGGCGGCATGAGCGCCGCCGAGGTGGCCCTGCTCGGCGTCCGCCACCACGGCCCCGGCTCCGCCCGGGCGGTGGCCGCCGCGCTGACGCAGTGGCAGCCGGACGCGGTGCTGATCGAGGGCCCGCCGGAGGCCGACGGCATCGTCCACCTGGCCGCCGAGAAGGACCTGGTGCCGCCGGTCGCTCTGCTCGCGCACGCGGTGGACGACCCGGCGAAGGCCGCCTTCTGGCCGTACGCCGAGTTCTCCCCGGAATGGGTGGCGATCCGGCACGCCGTCGAGCACGACCTGCCGGTGCACTTCATCGACCTGCCCGCCGGGTACGGCTTCGCGGCCGCTCCCGAGGACGCGGCCGAATGCGGCGACGGGCCCGATCCCGGGGGCGCGTCCGGTACCGACGACGCCGACGGGCTGCCCGCCGACCCGGTGGCGCTGCTCGCCGAGGCGGCCGGGCACGACGACCCGGAGCGCTGGTGGGAGGACGTGGTCGAGCACCGCACACCCGGCGCCGACGCGCTGGCCCCGTTCGCCGCCGTCGCCGAGGCGATGGGCGCGCTGCGCGCCGAAGGGCTCTTCGAGTCCCGCCGGGACCTGCTGCGCGAGGCGTACATGCGCGGACGGATCCGCGCCGCCCGCCGCGCCGGGCACCGGCGGATCGCGGTGGTGTGCGGGGCCTTCCACGTGCCCGCGCTGGCGGCCATGCCCACCGTCGCGCACGACCGGGCACTGCTCGCCGGGCTGCCGAAGAAGGTGCGCACCGACATCACCTGGGTGCCGTGGACGCACCGCAGGCTCTCCCAGTCCACCGGGTACGGCGCGGGCGTGCAGTCGCCCGGCTGGTACCACCACCTGTTCACCACCGACGGCGACCCGGTGCCGCGCTGGCTCACCCGGGCCGCCGACCTGCTGCGCGCCGAGGACCACCCGGTCTCCTCCGCCCACGTCATCGAGGCGGTCCGGCTCGCCGAGACCCTGGCCGTGCTGCGCGGCCGCCCGCTCGCCGGGCTGACCGAGACCCTGGACGCCGTCCGCGCGGTGCTCTGCGAGGGCTCGGACGTCGCCCTGGAGCTGGTCCGGGACCGCCTGGTGGTCGGCGACGCGCTCGGCGAGGTGCCGGACGCCGCACCGGCGGTGCCGCTGCAGCGCGACCTGGCCCGGCTGCAGCGCTCGCTGCGGCTCAAGCCCGAGGCCGCACCGAAGGACGTCGACCTAGACCTGCGCAAGGAGACCGACGCGGCCCGCTCCCGGCTGCTGCACCGGCTGCGGCTGCTGGGCGTGGACTGGGGCGTGCCGGCCCGTTCCCCGGTCAACTCGACCGGGACGTTCCGGGAGAGCTGGCGGCTGTGCTGGCAGCCGGAGTTCGCGGTCCGGATCGCCGAGGCCGCCCAGTGGGGCACCACGGTCGAGGGCGCGGCGACCGGCAGGGCGGTCGGCACCGCCCGCGCCGCCGTCGAACTCGCCGAGCTGACCGGCCTGGTGGAGACCTGCCTGCTGGCCGGGCTGTCCGACGCGCTGCCCGCCGTGATGCGGGCGCTCGCCGACTGCGCGGCCCTGGACACCGACGTCGCGCACCTGGCGGGCGCGCTGCCCGCACTGGTCCGCGCGCTGCGCTACGGCGACGTGCGCGGCACCGACCACGGCGCGCTCGCCGGGGCGGCGGCCGGCCTGGCCGAGCGGGTCTGCGTCGGCCTGCCGCCCGCGTGCGTCGGGCTGGACGCCGAGAACGCGGCGGCGATGCGCGGCCGCCTCGACGAGGTGCACGGCGCGATCGGCCTGTTGACCTCCGCCGGGCCCCGGGGCGGCTCCGCCGTACCGGAGCCGACCGCGGCCGACGTCCCTGCCGGTCCCGGCGCTCCCGACGGGCCCGGCCGGGCGGCGGACCCCGACGGTCCGGTCGGCCTGGCCGACCGCTGGGCCGCCGCCCTGCGCTCGCTGGCAGCCCGCGAGCCGTCCGGCGGCCCGGCGACCGGCGCCCCCGGCCTGCTCCGCGGCCGGGCCGTCCGGCTGCTGCTGGACGACGGCCGGCTCGACTCCGAGGAGGCCGGCCGCCGCCTGCGGCTGGTCCTGTCCGTCGCCAACGCCCCGGTGGACGCGGCCGGCTGGGTCGAGGGCTTCCTGGCCGGCGGCGGCGCCCTGCTGCTGCACGACCCCCGGCTGCTCGCCCTGCTGGACGAGTGGCTGACCGGGGTGAGCGGTGAGGCCTTCACCGACGTCCTGCCGCTGCTGCGCCGTACCTTCGCCGGGCTGGAGGCGGGCGTGCGGACGACCATCGGCGGCCGGGTCGCGGCCGGCCCGCTCGGCGAACCACCGGCGGACCCTGCCCCGGCGGGCGAGCTGGACCGGGCCCGCGCCGACGCCGCCGTCCCGGTGGTGGCGCTGCTGCTCGGCGTCCGCCCGAGGATCCCCCGGCAGGCCACCGGCCGTGACACCTGACCCGCCCGGCACCCGGCCCGCCCGGCACCCCTCACGCCCGGCGCGCCCGGCACCCGCATCACCGGCACCCGCACCACCCGACATCCGCTGAAGGAGGAGGACGAGATGGCAACGCCCACGACCGACGAACGGCTGCGCCGCTGGCGGCTGGTGCTCGGCGGCGAGGCCGACGGCACGGGCTGCACCCTGCGCGGCCGGGACGCCGCGGTGGACGGCGCCCTCGCCGCGCTCTACCGCGGCGCGCCCGAGGACGGCGGCCGGGCGGGCCGCGGCGGCCGCCGCAGCGCCGGACTGGGCGGCTCGGCCCCGCAGGTGGCCCGCTGGCTGGGCGACATCCGCACGTACTTCCCGTCCACCGTCGTCCAGCTGATGCAGCAGGACGCGATCACCCGGCTCGGCCTGGACCGGCTGCTGCTGGAGCCGGAGATGCTGGAGGCCGTCGAACCGGACGTCCACCTGGTCGGCACCCTGCTCTCGCTGAAGCACGCGCTGCCCGAGACCACCCGGGAGTCCGCCCGGGCCGTGGTCGGCAAGGTGGTCGCCGACCTGGAGCGCCGGCTCGCCGACCGCACCCGGGCCGTCGTGGGCGGCGCCCTGGACCGCAGCGCCAGGGTCGACCGCCCCCGGCACCGTGACATCGACTGGGACCGGACGATCCGGGCCAACCTGAAGAACTACCTGCCCGAGCACGGCACCGTCGTCCCCGAGCGGCTGGTGGGCTACGCCCGCGCCCAGCGCGCGGTGAAGAAGGACGTCATCCTCTGCATCGACCAGTCGGGCTCGATGGCGTCCTCGGTCGTGCACTCGGCGGTCTTCGGCGCGGTGCTCGCCTCGATGCGCACCCTCGACACCCGGCTGGTCGTCTTCGACACCTCGGTGGTCGACCTCACCGAGCAGCTCAGCGACCCGGTGGACGTCCTGTTCGCGACGCGGCTCGGCGGCGGCACCGACATCAACCGCGCGCTCGCCTACTGCCAGTCGAGGATCACCCGCCCCTCCGAGACCGTCGTCGTGCTGATCAGCGACCTCTACGAGGGCGGCATCCGGGACGGCATGCTCAAGCGGGTCGCCGCGATGAAGGCGGCCGGCGTCCAGTTCATCGCCCTGCTCGCGCTCTCCGACGAAGGTGCGCCCGCCTACGACCACGCGCACGCCGCCGCTCTGGCCGCCCTCGGCGCGCCGGCCTTCGCCTGCACCCCGGACGCCTTCCCCTCGATCATGGCCGCGGCCATCGAGAAGCGCCCCGTCCCGGTGCCTGACCAGGGGGTGTGACGGATTCACCCGGACGCGGGAATCCACCCGATCGGTGGACGGGACGTTCACCGGGACGCTCTAGGGTGTCTGTGACGGTTCTCACCCAAGACGGGCAGGCCCCCGGGCGGAACAGTCCCGTCCCGCGGGGATAACCTGCCAGACGGACGTGACGCGCGTGTTGATTGACGTGTGCGCCCGTGGCTGTGTGGGCCGCAAGGCCGTACCTCTGCGTACCCGCACCGCCCCGACGACCCGCAGCGAAGATCCTGCCGTGGCACGCTCGTAGAGACACAATCCGCGACCACGAACAAGGACAAACACGTGGACCTGTTCGAGTACCAGGCGAGGGACCTCTTCGCCAAGCACGGCGTGCCCGTGCTTGACGGCGATGTCATCGAGACCGCCGCAGACGCTGCCGCCATCGCGGAGCGCTTCGGCGGCCGCGCCGTCGTCAAGGCTCAGGTGAAGGTGGGTGGCCGAGGCAAGGCCGGTGGCGTCAAGCTCGCCGCCGACCCGGCGGACGCCGTCGCCAAGGCCGAGCAGATCCTCGGCATGGACATCAAGGGCCACACCGTTCACAAGGTGATGCTGGCCCAGACCGCGGACATCAAGGACGAGTACTACGTCTCGTTCCTGCTGGACCGCACCAACCGCACCTTCCTGGCCATGGCCAGCGTCGAGGGCGGCGTGGAGATCGAGGTCGTCGCCGAGCAGAACCCCGAGGCGCTCGCCAAGATCCCGGTCGACGCCAACGAGGGCTGCACCCCGGAGAAGGCCGCCGAGATCGTCGCCGCGGCGAAGTTCCCGGCCGAGGTCGCCGACCAGGTCGCCGAGGTCCTGCAGAAGCTGTGGACGGTCTTCATCAAGGAGGACGCCCTCCTCGTCGAGGTCAACCCGCTGATCAAGTCCGGTGACGGCAAGATCATCGCGCTCGACGGCAAGGTCTCCCTGGACGAGAACGCCGAGTTCCGCCAGCCCGAGCACGAGGCCCTGGAGGACAAGGCCGCGGCCAACCCGCTGGAGGCCGCCGCCAAGGCCAAGGGCCTGAACTACGTCAAGCTCGACGGCCAGGTCGGCATCATCGGCAACGGCGCGGGCCTCGTCATGAGCACCCTCGACGTGGTCGCCTACGCCGGTGAGAAGCACGGCGGCGTCAAGCCCGCCAACTTCCTCGACATCGGTGGCGGCGCGTCCGCCGAGGTCATGGCGAACGGCCTGGAGATCATCCTGGGCGACCCCGACGTCAAGTCGGTCTTCGTCAACGTCTTCGGCGGCATCACCGCGTGCGACGCGGTCGCCAACGGCATCGTCCAGGCCCTCGCGCTCCTGGAGAGCAAGGGCGAGAACGTCACCAAGCCGCTGGTCGTCCGCCTGGACGGCAACAACGCGGAGCTGGGTCGCAAGATCCTCGACGACGCCAACCACCCGCTGGTCCAGCGCGTGGACACCATGGACGGCGCCGCTGACCGCGCCGCCGAGCTGGCCAACAAGTAAGGAAGGGGACTTAACACCATGGCTATCTTCCTTACCAAGGACAGCAAGGTCATCGTCCAGGGCATGACCGGCGCCGAGGGCATGAAGCACACCCGTCGCATGCTCGCCTCCGGCACCCAGATCGTCGGCGGTGTCAACCCGCGCAAGGCCGGCACCACGGTCGACGTCGACGGCACCGAGATCCCGGTCTTCGGCTCCGTCGCCGAGGCGATGGAGAAGACCGGCGCCGACGTCTCGGTCCTCTTCGTGCCGCCGGCCTTCACCAAGGCCGCCGTCGTCGAGGCCATCGACGCCGAGATCGGCCTGGCCGTCGTCATCACCGAGGGCGTTCCGGTGCACGACACCGCCGCCTTCTGGGCGCACGCCGGTGCCAAGGGCAACAAGACCCGCATCATCGGCCCGAACTGCCCCGGTCTGATCAGCCCCGGACAGTCGAACGCCGGCATCATCCCGGCCGACATCACCACCTCCGGCAAGATCGGCCTGGTCTCGAAGTCCGGCACCCTGACGTACCAGCTCATGTACGAGCTGCGCGACATCGGCTTCACCTCGGCCGTCGGCATCGGTGGCGACCCGGTCATCGGCACCACCCACATCGACGCTCTCAAGGCCTTCCAGGAGGACCCGGAGACCGAGATCATCGTCATGATCGGTGAGATTGGTGGCGACGCCGAGGAGCGTGCCGCGGACTTCATCAAGGCGAACGTGACCAAGCCGGTCGTCGGCTACGTCGCGGGCTTCACCGCCCCCGAGGGCAAGACCATGGGCCACGCCGGCGCCATCGTCTCCGGCTCCTCGGGCACCGCCCAGGCGAAGAAGGAGGCCCTGGAGGCCGCCGGTGTCAAGGTCGGCAAGACGCCGTCCGAGACCGCCCGCCTGGCCCGCGAGATCATCGCCGCCCAGGCCTGATCCCCGCGCCGAAGCGCGGCGAGCGCCCCTGCCCTCCCCGGGCGGGGGCGCTCGCCGTTCTCGGCGGCCCGTCTCTCGGGGGCCTGTCCCTCAGTGACCCGTCGGTCCCGTCGTGCAGGGCAGCGGCGACCACATCCGGCAGGCCGCCGGACCCCGCGGCGGCGGGGCGTCCGCTCCCCGGGCCGCCGCCGGGAGCTCCCAGCGCGCGACCGCCTGGGTGTGCGGCTCCACCAGCACCGCCTCCAGCCCCGGCGCCGGGCTGCACCACAGGCTGCTGATCCCGTTCGGCGCCCCGCCCGGCAGCACCGGCACGCCCGGCTCCTGCGCCTCGCCGACCGGCAGGCACAGCGAGGGCGTCGGCGGATCCGACGGCCGGAACAGCTCCGCAGGCCGCACCCCCGCCAGGGTCGCCAGCGTCGCCCCGCCCACCGCCACCGTCAGCAGCGCCGCCGCGCCCGTCCGGCTCGCCGTCCACAACCGGTGCCGGGCCCGCAGCACCGGGATCGGCGAGCGGTGCGGCTGAGGGCAACCCCGGACCGCCGCCCGGTGCAGCAGCCGGCTCAGCCCGTCCGCGAACCCCGGCGCCGCCGGATCCGGGCCCACCAGGTCCGGCACCCACAGCGCCAGCGCCGTCCGGGCCGTCCACACCCGCCCCTCGGCGGCCGCCTGCGTCGACTCCACCTCCACGGCGATGGCCGCCGCCGTCAGCCCCAGGCCGTCGTGCAGCACCAGCGCCCGGCGCTGCGGCCGCGACAGGCGCTTGAGGGCCTTCAGCAACGCGCGGTCCCGGTCGGTCAGCCGGTCGTGGTCCGGCAGGACCGCCTGCGACTCGTCCGCCGGCCGCACCTTGATCCGCCGGTGCGGAAGGCTCCACGCGTGCGCCCGCCGCGGCCCGCCCCGGTGCCACGGCGACAGCGCCAGCTCGAACGCCCGCAGCCGCACCCACCCCTCCGGATCACCCGATCCGGCCACCGCGGGCCACCTGCGCCGCGCCTCCCCGAACGCCCGCCGCACACAGTGCACCGCGCGGTGGCGGCAGGCGGTCAGCAGGAACGCCTGCTGCACCAGGCGGGTGTGCGCCGATTCGTACAGCTCCTCGAAGGTCGGCGCCGGGAGATCGGCGGGGAGCGGTGCGGCCGACGGGGCGGCGGGCGACGGGTCGCGGTGCCGCTCGGGTGGCCGGGTGCTGCCGTCCGCGACCGGTGCGGTTGCTGCGGCCGGGGCCGTGTGCGCCGGCCCGCCGCGCCCGTCCGTGCCCGCGGGAGGCTGCTCGCCGCTCGCCGCGCCCGCTTCCGGGCCCGCCGGGCGCGCCTGGTCACGCCCGGCCGCGGCGGGCGGGGGCGTGTCCGGACCCGGCTGCGCGCGCCCGCCGCCGGAGGGGCGCTGCGGTTCCTCCGCCGTGGTGGAAGCCCGGACCTCTGCTGCCACGTCGCCGCGCCTCGCCGGGTGCACGGAGCCCGCCCGGTCCGGCCCGTCGGCGGAGGACGCGGGCGGTCGGCCGGTTGCGGCCGTGGCGGCCCGGGGAGTCCCCGTCGGCTCCTCGCGGTCCGGGACGGCGCCCGAGGGGGCGGTGCGGTCGGCGGAGGGGGGTCGCCGGCGCTCCGGAGCGGGAGCTTCGGCCGTGCCGTCGCGCTCCTCCCGGGGCGGCCGGGCCTGCTGCGCGCGGCCGACGTCGGCCGGTCGCGGTCCGTCCTCGTTCGCGGCACCGCTTCTCCCGTGTGCCGCCATCTCGGCCGGTGCGGTCTCCTTCGCGACGACCGGTACCGCAGTCGCGACGACCGGTGCCGTACCGCCCCGTCGTCCTCGCCGTGCGGCGGCCGACGGTGCCGGGCCGCTGACGGCGCTGGTGCGCGGCCCCTCGTCGGCTGCCGGAGCGGTGTCGGGGCGGTTCGGCGGGGTGGCGCGGTCGGGACGGGCGGCCGGACGCCCGCGCGCGGGCGTGTGCGCCGTGTCTCCGCGCTCCTGCCGGGCTCGCTGCGCCGACCGGCCGCGTCGGGCGCCGGTGGCCGGGCCCCGCTCGTCGCCCGCGGGCGCCTCCTCCCGGTCCGGGACCGAAGGGGTCGCGGCCCGGGGGGTCGCGGGCGAGTGCGCCGCCGTCGGCCCGGCCGGCGCCACGCGGGTGTTGCCGCCGCGTCCGGCGCCGCGTCCGCCGTCGCTCCCGGAGACCGGGAGCCCGTCCGGGGCGCCCACGGCGTCGGGGCGCACCGACGCCTGCGCGGCCGTCGGTGCGGCTGCGCCGTAGGCGGTCGGCCGGCCGTTGGAGGAGACGGGGCCGAGGGAGGACGGGGTGAGACCGGCGAAGTTCGCCGGGCCCGGGGGCGGGACGTACGGCAGGGAGCCCGCGGCGAGGGTGACGGCCTCGGCCTCGCTGGAGGCGCCGAGCTTCCGCATGGCGCGCAGGAGGTAGCTGCGGGCGGTGGTGGGGGTGACGCCGAGGGAGGCGGCGGTGCGGGGGAGGTCGTGGCCGGCGGCGAGGTGGGCGAGGGTCTGGGCCTCACGGGGAGTCAGTTTCCGCAGTAGGCGCGCCGGGGCGTGGTCGGCGCGGGCGGAGTCGCGGTGGCGCCCGGGGGTGGGGGAGTCCGCGGTCGGCGGCGTGGTCATCAGACACTCCGGGCCGGGGTGCCGACGGTGCGGGGGCAGGGTCTGAAAATGCGCATAAGCCAATAATCTGGGACACGGCGGCGGTTTGCCGCTTCACGGAGCATGGCGAGTCGCCTTGGCACGATGTGGCGCATGACGCAGCTGATGGGCCGTCCGATCCTGGAGGCGCCGGGAGAATTGGGCGGACGCCCCGCGCTGGCCGACCTGTTGGCGGGGGTGCGGACGGCGCTGGTCGGCTTGGCGGTGGTCGGGGTGCCGGTGTTCGGGCTGTGGGTGGTGACGCCGTACGCGGACGACGGCGCCGCCGCTGCCACCCGGTTGGCGGGGATCCTCTGGCTGCTCGGGCACGGCGCGCCGGTGCTGCGCGGGGAGGCGGGCACCCCACTGACCGTCACTCCGCTGCTGCTGGGCGTCCTGGCCGTGGTCCGGCTCCACCGCGCCGGCGCCGCAGTGGCGGCCCGGCGCGGACTGCGCTCGCGCTGGGGCGGGCCGGTGGCCCTGTGGGCGGGCTACTGCGCGGTGGCGGTCGCGGTCGCGCTGCACGGTGCGGGCGCCGGGCTGTTCCGCAGCAGGGTGGTGCCGGACGTCCTGGTGGTCGCGCTGGTGGCGGCCCTCGCGACGGCTGCCGGGGTCCGCTCGGTCGACGCGGGTGGCGGCCCGTTCGCCGGCTCCCCGCTGGACCGCCTCCCGCGGCCGTGCCGTCCGGCCGGCGGCGCGGCGGTGGTGCGTGCCGCGGCGCTGGCGGCCGGGGCCGGGCTGGTCGCCGCGGGCGGGGTGCTGGTGGCCCTGTCGGCGGTGCTGGACGCGGCGACGGGCGGCGGCCGCGGGATGGCGCTGCTGGGGCGAGGGCCCGTCGCGCTGCTGGGGTTGTCGCTGCTCGCGCTGGTGCTGCTGCCGAACGCGGTGCTGTGGGGCGCGGCGTACGCGCTGGGCCCCGGGTTCGCGGTGGGCGCCGGGACGGTGGTGTCGCCGGACGGTACGGCGCTGGGACCGGTGCCGGAGTTCCCGCTGTTCGCGCTGCTGCCGGCCGACGGCCCGGGCGGCTGGCGGTGGGCGGCGCTGGTGCTGCCGCTGCTGGCCGGGGTGGTGCCGGCGGTGCTGCTCGGCCGGGCGGCGGCGGGCCGGCGGGGCCCGGCCGGGGCGACCGGAGGGGACGAGGAGCGCGCCGGGCCCTGGCCGCCCGCCGCGACGGTGACGGCCGCCCTGGCGGCGGCCCTGGTGGTGGGGGCGGGGGCGGCGCTGCTGGGCTGGCTGTCCGGCGGGGCGCTGGCAGGCGGGCGGATGGCCCGGCTGGGCCCGGTGCCGTGGTCGACGGGCCTGGCGGCGGCGGGCTGGTTCGCGCTGGTGGCCGTCCCGGGCGCCCTGCTCGTCCGGCACCTGGTGCTCGCCCCCGCGGACGGCGGGGGCGCGTACGCGAGGCTCGCACGGCAGGCACACCGGGGCGCACTGCGACTGCGCGCCCGTACGTACGCCCTCGTGCTGCACCTGTCAGGGCCCGCCCGCGAGCCCGCGGAGCCTGAGGCGGACCCGCTCGACTGACGGACCGTCGCGCGGGCGGGCCGCCCGGGCTACTCGGCGTTCCCGGTGAAGTCCACGTACCACTGCGGCGCGTAGCGGTCGCAGTTCTGGGCTCCGACGGAGGTCAGCGAGTCGCGGACGCAGGTGACGTACGCGCGGTAGTGGTAGTTGAGGCCGATCACCGAGGTGGCGACCACGACGGTCATCGCACCGGTCAGGATCCCGGCGAGCGCGGCCGGGACGAGCGGGTTCGGCGCCGGGCCCCCGCGGGCCGGGCCGACCGGGCTCGCGGTGGTGACCGGACCCGCCGGCGCACCGGCCGCGCCCGGGGCGGGCCGCGGGCTCCGCAGGGCGGCGACGCCCCAGACGATGCCGAGCACCCCGACCAGCAGGGCGACCCAGTGGAACCCCGTGAACAGGCAGACCAGCGCGAACGGCCCGGCCAGCGCGGCGTTGCGGGCCCGGCGGTGGGCCGGGTTCGTGGGGTCGAGCCGGGGCGGCTGCGGGGCCGGGGGCCGCCGACCGGGCCCGCCCTCGCCCTGGCCGGAGCCCCACGGCGGCGGGAGCTGCGGGCGCTCGCCACCCTGGCCGCCGGAGCCGTCCCCGCCGGTCCAGGGGCTGCGCGGCTGCCACGGCTGGTCCGGGGCGTCCGCCGGCGGCGGCGCGAAGGGGTTGCGCTCGTCGGTGTCGTCGCCGCTGCTCATGGGTTCAGCCAATCCTTGTCGGTCGGAGCTCGGCCGGAGCTCGGCGGGAGCCGGGCCGGGGCCCGCGGTCGTCGCGGTCCCGCGGTCGGCGCGGTCGGCGCGGTCTCCCGCGCCCCCCAATGATCCCGCAGCCGTTCGCCGACCGACCGGCGGGCCGGTGCCCGGGCCCGGTCGGCCCCCCGCCGGGCCGGGCACAACTCCGGTGCGGCGGGCCCGAGGAGATCCCCGTCTCAACTACGCGCGTAGCGCCGCCGGGAGGGTTCGGAGGCCGTCCGACCAGCCGTTATCGTGGTGACGGTCAGCAGCTCACATCGGTTCCCGGGGCCCGCGTCGCGGCGGGTTTTCCTGGTGTTCCCCCTCGCTCGACCTGCCGTTCGTAGTGGCCCCACCGCCGGTGGACGTACCAGCGCACGGCGCCCGACCTACGGAGAATCGCGCAGTGGCCGCCGCCCCCGCCCAGCACTTCCCGCCCCGTACGCCCGGACCGGCTCGCCTGGTGGTGCTGGTCTCCGGCTCCGGAACCAACCTGCAGGCGCTGCTGGACGCCGTCGCGGACCCGGCCTACGGCGCCGAGGTCCTCGCCGTCGGGGCGGACCGGGACGGGATCGTCGGCCTGGAGCGCGCCGCGAAGGCGGGCCTGCCGACCTTCGTCCACCGGGTGAAGGACTTCCCGGACCGGGCCGCCTGGGACCGCGCGCTGACCGCCTCCGTCGCCGAGTACGAGCCGGACCTGGTGGTCACGGCCGGATTCATGAAGATCCTCGGCCCCGAGTTCATCGCCGCCTTCGCCGGGCGGATCGTCAACACCCATCCCGCACTGCTGCCCGCCTTCCCCGGCGCCCACGGCGTCACCGACGCGCTCGCGTACGGCGTGAAGGTCACCGGCTGCACCGTCCACCTGGTCGACGCCGGCGTGGACACCGGGCCGATCATCGCGCAGGGCGTCGTCGAGGTCGTCGACGCCGACCACGCCGATGGCGGCGACGCGCTGCACGAGCGCATCAAGACTGTCGAGCGCAAGCTGCTCGTCGACGTCGTGGGCCGGCTGGCCCGCGAGGGTCACCGCATCGAGGACCGAAAGGTATGGATCCCGGCATGAGTGCCAGCTCCACCACCACGCCCGTTTCGGAGAACGTCCGTCCGATCCGTCGCGCGCTGATCAGCGTGTACGACAAGACCGGTCTGGAGGAGCTGGCCCAGGGCCTGCACGCCGCCGGGGTCGCCATCGTCTCCACCGGCTCCACCGCCGGCCGGATCGCCGCCGCCGGTGTCCCGGTGACCGAGGTCTCCGAGCTGACCGGCTTCCCGGAGTGCCTGGACGGGCGTGTGAAGACGCTCCACCCCCGCGTGCACGCCGGTGTGCTGGCCGACCTGCGCCTGGAGTCGCACCGCGCGCAGCTGGCCGAGCTGGGCGTCGAGCCGTTCGACCTGGTCGTGGTGAACCTCTACCCGTTCAAGGCCACCGTCGCCTCCGGCGCCACCCCGGACGAGTGCGTCGAGCAGATCGACATCGGCGGCCCGAGCATGGTCCGCGCCGCCGCCAAGAACCACCCCTCGGTGGCCGTCGTGGTCGACCCGGCCCGCTACGAGGACGTGCTGACGGCCGTCCGCGAGGGCGGCTTCGACCTGGCCACCCGCAAGCGCCTGGCCGGTGCCGCGTTCGCCCACACCGCCGCCTACGACGTGGCCGTCGCCTCCTGGTTCGAGGCCGGCTACGCGCCGAGCGACGAGCACTTCCCCGAGTTCCTGGGCTCGACCTGGGAGCGGCAGAACGTGCTGCGCTACGGCGAGAACCCGCACCAGGGTGCCGCGCTGTACAGCGACGGCACCGGCGGCCTGGCCGGCGCGCAGCAGCTGCACGGCAAGGAGATGTCGTACAACAACTTCGTCGACACCGACGCCGCGCGCCGTGCCGCCTACGACCACGCCGAGCCGGCCGTGGCGATCATCAAGCACGCCAACCCGTGCGGCATCGGGACCGGCGCCGACGTCGCCGAGGCGCACCGCAAGGCGCACGAGTGCGACCCGGTCTCCGCGTACGGCGGCGTCATCGCGGTCAACCGCCCGGTCACCGTCGAGCTGGCCGAGCAGATCGCCCCGATCTTCACCGAGGTCGTCGTGGCCCCCGGCTACGAGGACGGCGCCCTGGAGGTGCTGACCCGCAAGAAGAACCTGCGGGTGCTGCTCGCCCCCGAGGCCCCGGCCAACCGCCAGGAGGTCCGCCCGATCTCCGGTGGCGTGCTGCTGCAGGACGCCGACCGGGTGCACGCCGAGGGCGACGACCCGGCGAACTGGACGCTCGCCACCGGTGAGGCGCTGTCGGAGGCCGAGCTGGCCGAGCTGGCCTTCGCCTGGCGGGCCTGCCGGGCCGTCAAGTCCAACGCGATCCTGCTGGCCAAGGACGGCGCCTCGGTCGGCGTCGGCATGGGCCAGGTCAACCGGGTCGACTCCTGCAAGCTCGCGGTCGAGCGGGCCGGCGAGCGGGCCAAGGGCGCGTACGCGGCTTCGGACGCCTTCTTCCCGTTCGCGGACGGCCCGGCGATCCTGATCGCCGCCGGGGTCAGGGCCATCGTCCAGCCCGGTGGTTCGATCCGCGACGAGGAGGTCGTCGCGGCGGCCGCCGAGGCCGGCGTGACCATGTACTTCACCGGTGCGCGGCACTTCTTCCACTGATGACGTGACGGCATGACAGAGCGGCCCGGTCCCCTCGGGGGGCCGGGCCGCTCTGTCATGCGCTTCGGGCGGGGTTCCTACGGGCCGGTCAGTACCGCGGCCGGTTGAACCAGTCGACGCCCTCCCGGGTGCTCATGGCGACGATCCACAGCACGCAGATCCCGATCCACAGCACGCCGACCACCACGCCGAAGCCGCTGCCCGCGGCCTGGGCCTGGGTGCTCCCGGTGATCGCGCTGATCGTCACGAGCGCGCCGAGCAGCAGGGCGACCGAGCCGTACACGATGGTGGTGATCCGGGTGGCCGGGCCGCCCTTGCCGAACTTCACCCCGAGCGTGATCGAGAGCACCGAGGCGAGCAGGTACAGGATCCCGAGGACCAGCAGCACGCCCGCGGCCGCGTTGCCGAAGATCGCGGTGTCGCTGCTGGTGCTGTGCTGGTTGGCGACCGTCTTGGCGCTCGCGGCCACGATCAGCAGCAGACCCGTGAGGAGGACCTGCACGCCGCCCACGACGAACAGCAGGACGCGGGCGGTCATCACCAGGCCCGGCATGGAGCGCGGCGGCGCCACCGGCGCGTAGCCGTAGGCCGGGGGCTGCTGCGGGTAGCCGTACGCGGCCGGCGGGGCCTGCTGCGGGTAGCCGTAGCCCGGGGCGGCCGGCGGCTGGCCGTACGGGTTGTTCGGGTCGGGCGGGTAACTCATCGATGCCTCCGGGCAGTTACGGGGACGCGGGGACGGGACGGCGGAGGCCCCTGGTGCGGTCGCGAGTCGGGTCGGCGACAGCACGGGACGGTATCGGGGCGCGGTGACAGCCCGGCGGCGGTGGCGGGCGGTACGACCGGCTCAGCAGCGTGATGAACGGGCGAGCGCGGACCGGGACGGGCGCAGTGCGGCGGACGCGGCGCTGCGGCGGTCGGGCTGCTCGGACTGCTGTGGTCGGATCACTGGCTCTTTCCCCCGGATACGCCCCGCCGCGGTATCCGTCGGCCCGTCACCGGGCCTGGTTGCGGCAGGGTATGCGGGCAACATCGTCATCCGGACGGCAGCGCCCTGTCCAGCCGGTTCCGGCGCCGGGTCGAGACTGTGGCGCAACCGCAATGCGGTACGGACGTTCCGTACCCGTCCGGCCGTCCGACCGGCCGCCGCCGCGGCACCCGGCCGCCCGTGGTACGGCACCCTGCCGCGATCCGGGAGAATGGGGTCATGACTGCCCAGATTCTCGATGGCAAGGCCACCGCCGCCGCGATCAAGTCCGAACTCGCCGCCCGCGTGGCGGCCCTCAAGGCGAAGGGCGTCACGCCCGGCCTCGGCACCGTCCTGGTCGGCGACGACCCGGGCAGCCGCTGGTACGTGAACGGGAAGCACAAGGACTGCGCCGAGGTCGGCATCGCGTCGATCCAGCGCGAGCTGCCCGCCACCGCCTCCCAGGAGGACGTGGAGAACGTCGTCCGCGAGCTCAACGCCGACCCGTCCTGCACCGGCTACATCGTCCAGCTGCCGCTGCCCAAGGGCCTGGACCAGAACCCGGTCCTGGAGCTGATGGACCCGGACAAGGACGCCGACGGCCTGCACCCGACCTCGCTGGGCCGGCTCGCCCTGGGCATCGACGGCCCGCTGCCCTGCACCCCGCTGGGCATCGTCGAGCTGCTGCGCCGCCACGACGTCGAGATCAACGGCGCCGAGGTGGTCGTGGTCGGCCGCGGCATCACGGTCGGCCGTTCGATCGGCCTGCTGCTGACCCGCCGCTCCGAGAACGCCACGGTGACCCTGTGCCACACCGGCACCCGGGACCTGAGCGCCCACCTGCGCAAGGCCGACATCATCGTGGCCGCCGCCGGCGTGCCGCACCTGGTCAAGCCGGAGGACGTCAAGCCGGGCGCCGCGGTGCTGGACGTGGGCGTCAGCCGCAGCGAGGGCAAGATCGTCGGTGACGTCCACCCGGGCGTGGCCGAGGTGGCCGGCTGGATCTCCCCGAACCCCGGCGGCGTGGGCCCGATGACCCGCGCGATGCTGCTCAACAACATCGTCGAGGCGGCCGAGCGCCGCGCCGGCATCTGACACCCCAGGGACGGCGAACATGACTGATCCGCGACCGGCGCGGTCCCGGCACAGGCCGGTGAAGACCACCGGCACCCTGCCGCCCGAGGGCTCGGCCGCGGCCCTCGGACGCGAGCACGCCCTGCCGGTCCGGCAGTGGCCGATAACGCTGGTCCTGCTGGTGGTCGGCGCCGGCCTCGCGGTCACCTGGTTCGCCGACTTCAAGGACGGCTTCAAGTACGGGCTGCTGATCCTCGGCGGCGGCGTGCTGCTCGGCGCGGTGCTGCGCCTGGTGCTGCCCGAGGTCGGGATGCTGGCGGTGCGCAGCCGCTTCACCGACGTGATCGTGCTGACCTTCCTGGGCGCCTCGATCGTGCTGCTGACCCTGGTCGCCCAGCCGAACCCGTGGGTGCAGATCCCGCTGCTCGACAACATCGGCCAGCTGATGGGCCGGCCCAAGCACTGACCGGCGGCACCGACCGGCCAGGGCGCCGGCCGGTCCGGCCCGCCGCGGCCCCCGCCCCACCTCCCGGACTCCCGGGGCGGGGCGGGGGCCGCGGTGCGTCTGTGACGCATCAGCCACGCCCGCACACGCGGCGTACGCTTCCCTTTGCGATAACCTGACGCCGGTCTCTCGATGTCGAGAGACCATCCTCGGCTCCAGTGCGCCGGTGTGCCTGGGGCACCTGGCGATTTGCTGGAGAAGGTAGAAATGACCCGCACCCCCGTCAACGTCACCATCACCGGAGCCGCCGGCCAGATCGGCTACGCGCTGCTCTTCCGCATCGCCTCGGGCCACCTGCTCGGTGCCGACGTGCCGGTGAACCTGCGCCTCCTGGAGATCCCGCAGGGCCTGAAGGCCGCCGAGGGCACCGCCATGGAGCTCGTCGACTGCGCGTTCCCGCTGCTGCGCGACATCAAGATCACCGACAACCCGAACGAGGCCTTCGACGGCGCCAACGTCGCGCTGCTGGTCGGCGCCCGTCCGCGCACCGCCGGCATGGAGCGCGGCGACCTGCTGCAGGCCAACGGCGGCATCTTCGGCCCGCAGGGCAAGGCCATCAACGACCACGCCGCGGACGACATCAAGGTCCTGGTCGTCGGCAACCCGGCCAACACCAACGCCCTGATCGCCCAGCGCAACGCCCCGGACGTCCCGGCCGAGCGCTTCACCGCGATGACCCGCCTGGACCACAACCGCGCCGTCGGCCAGCTGTCCGCCAAGACCGGCGCCCTGGTCACCGACATCAAGCGCGTCACCATCTGGGGCAACCACTCGGCGACCCAGTACCCGGACGTCTTCCAGGCCGAGATCGCCGGCAAGCCGGCCTTCGAGGCCGTCGGCAGCGACCTGGCCTGGCTGGAGAACGACTTCATCCCGACCGTCGCCAAGCGCGGCGCCGCCATCATCGACGCCCGCGGCGCCTCCTCGGCCGCCTCGGCCGCCAACGCCGCCATCGACCACGTCCACACCTGGGTCAACGGCACCGCCGAGGGCGACTGGACCTCCATGGGTGTCGTCTCCGACGGCTCCTACGGCGTCCCGGCCGGCCTGATCTCCTCCTTCCCGGTCACCACCAAGGACGGCAAGTTCGAGATCGTCCAGGGCCTGGAGATCTCCGACTTCTCGCGCGCCCGCATCGACGCCTCGGTCCAGGAGCTGACCGAGGAGCGCGACGCGGTCCAGGAGCTGGGCCTCATCTGAGCCCGCCCGCACCGCAGCACCGGCGGCCCGCCGCTTCCCCCCGGGGAAGCGGCGGGCCGCCGCCGTGTCCGGCCTCGGGGCCCCGCACCGGCCGCCCTACACTGGCCCGCTGTGAACGAAACCCTCGGGGACGCCGCGCTCGTCCTCGTCTTCATCCTGCTGGGCGGGCTCTTCAACGTCGCCGAGATCTCGCTGATCTCGCTGCGCGAGGGCCAGATCCGGACGCTGGAGGCGCACGGCACCCGGCGCTCGGCCCGGGCCGCGCACCTGGCCGCCGACCCCAACCGCTTCCTGGCCGCCGTCCAGGTCGGGGTGACCTGCATGGGCTTCCTGTCCGCCGCATTCGGCGCGGACACCCTGGCGGGCAAGCTCGCCCCGGTGTTCGTCCGGGCGGGCCTGTCCGAGGGCGTGGCCGACGCGGTCGCCCTGGTCGGCCTCACCCTGGTGATCAGCTACGTCTCGCTGGTGCTCGGCGAGCTGACCCCCAAGCGGATCGGCCTGCAGCGCGCCGAGTCCATCGCGGTGACCGCCGCCCCGGTGGTGGACGTGATGTCGGTCGTGCTGCGCCCGGTGATCTGGCTGCTGGGCCACTCCACCAACCTGATGGTCCGCCTGCTCGGCGGCGACCCGACGGCCGGGCGCGGCTCGATGAGCTCCGAGGAGCTGCGCGGCCTGGTCGCCGCCAACACCGAACTGGGCAGCGACGAGCGGGCGTTGATCGCCGACGTGTTCGCCGCCGGCGAGCGCCAGCTGCGCGAGGTGATGGTCCCTCGCACCGAGGTGACCTTCCTGGACGCCGAACGCCCGCTGGCCGCCGTGCGGCACCAGGCCGACACCTCCCCGCACTCGCGCTACCCGGTGGTCGAGGGCAGCGCCGACGCGGTGGTCGGCTTCGTCCACGTCCGCGACCTGTACGGCGCGCGCGGCGGACAGGCCGCCAAGGTCCGCGACCTGGCGCGCCCGGTGAAACTGCTGCCCGGCACCAAGCGGGTGCTGGAGGCGATGGGCGAGATGCGCCGCGAGGGCCACCACCTGGCCATCGTGGTGGACGAGTACGGCGGCACCGCCGGGATCGTCACCCTGGAGGACCTGGTCGAGGAGGTGATCGGCGAGATCCGCGACGAGTACGACCGGCCGGAGTCCGCCCCCACCCGTCGGCTGGCCGGCGGCGGCATGGAGCTGGACGGCCTGCTCAACCTCGGGGACTTCGCCGAGGAGACCGGCGTCACCCTGCCCGAGGGTCCCTACGAGACGGTGGCCGGCTGTCTGGTCGCCTCGCTCGGCCGGCTGCCCCGGGACGGCGACCAGGTGCGCGTCCCGCTGGACGGCGGCGGCGGGGTGCTGCTGACGGTGGCCAAGGTCGAGGGCCGGCGGATCGCCCGGGTGAGGGTGAGTGCCGTCACACTGGCCGAACCTCCGGGGGCGGACGTTTCCTGAGCGACCGGTGGAACTGGAAGAATGGCCCGCATGGTCAACGCAGCGGTCACCGGTCCGGTCAAGGAGCGTCCCCGGGTGCTCTCCGGCATCCAGCCCACCTCCGGCTCGTTCCACCTCGGCAACTACCTGGGCGCGGTGCGCCAGTGGGTCGACCTGCAGAAGGACAACGACGCCTTCTACATGGTCGTCGACCTGCACGCGATCACGGTGCCGCAGGACCCGGCGACGCTGCGCGAGAACACCCGGATCTCCGCCGCCCAGCTGCTCGGCGCGGGCCTGGACCCGGACCACTGCACGCTCTTCGTCCAGTCGCACGTGCCCGAACACGCGCAGCTCGCCTGGGTGATGAACTGCCTCACCGGCTTCGGCGAGGCCTCGCGGATGACCCAGTTCAAGGACAAGTCCTCCCGCTACGGCTCCGAGAGCACCACCGTCGGCCTGTTCACCTACCCGATCCTGCAGATCGCGGACATCCTGCTCTACCAGGCCGACGCCGTGCCGGTGGGCGAGGACCAGCGCCAGCACGTGGAGATCACCCGCGACATCGCCGACCGCTTCAACACCCGCTACAGCCCGACCTTCACGGTGCCGAAGCCGTACATCCTCAAGGAGACGGCGAAGATCCAGGACCTCCAGGACCCGGCCGTCAAGATGAGCAAGTCGGCCTCCTCGCCCAAGGGCCTGGTGAGCCTGCTGGACGACCCGAAGGTCAGCGCCAAGAAGTTCAAGAGCGCCGTCACCGACACCGGCACCGTCGTGTCCTACGACGAGGAGGAGAAGCCGGGCGTCTCCAACCTGCTGCGCATCCACTCCGCGCTCAGCGGGCAGTCCGTCGAGCAGCTGGTCGCGCACTTCGAGGGCAAGATGTACGGCGCCCTGAAGACCGAGCTGGCCGAGCTGTTCACCGAGTGGGTCACCCCGTTCCAGGAGCGCACCCGCACCTTCCTGGACGACCCGGCCGAGCTGGACCGGGTGCTGGCGATCGGCGCCGAGAAGGCCCGCGACGTGGCGTCGGCGACGCTGGAGACGGTGTACGACCGGATCGGCTTCCTCCCGGCCGCCAAGCGGTGACTCCCCTCACACACCCGGCCGGTGGTGGCGACCTCCCGGAGGTCGTCACCATCGGCGTGTCCGTGAGCGTCCCGGACCCGCACGGCGCGGCGATCCAGGACGCCCGGGCCGGGCACGGCGATCCGCTGGCCCGGTCGATACCGACGCACGTCACGCTGCTGCCGCCGACCGAGGTGCCGGCCGACGCGCTGCCGAAGATCGAGGAGCACCTGGCGGCGGTCGCCGCCGCGCACCGGCCGTTCCGGATGCTGCTGCGCGGCAGCGGCACCTTCCGCCCGGTCTCCCCGGTGGTGTACGTCCGGGTCGAGGAGGGCGCGCAGGAGTGCCGGCTGCTGGAGGCGGACGTCCGCTCCGGCCCGCTGGCCCGCGAGCTGGCCTTCCCGTACCACCCTCACGTGACGGTCGCCCACGGCCTGCCGGACGACGTGCTGGACCAGGCGTACGAGCAGGCGCGCGGCTTCCGGGCGTCCTTCGTGGTGCCGGGCTTCGGCCTCTCCCGGTTCGACGCGGACGAGGTCTGGCGGCCCTGGCGGAGCTACTCCTTCTCCTGACGGCGGCTCCGGCGCGCTCCCGGCGCCGCCCGGGACCGGCCCGCGGCGGGCTGCGCCCGGAGCATCCGGTCGACCACCCGGCGGGCCGCACCGCCGTCGTCCAGCGCGCAGTGCTCGGCCTGGAAGCGCCGGTAGCGCTCGGCGTAGCCGGGGGGTAACCCGCCGCCGCGGTCGGCGAGTTCGCGCAGCGCGCCGAGCAGTTCGGCGGAGGTCGGCACCAGCGGGCCCGGGGCGTTCGGCTCGAAGTCGAAGTAGAAGCCGCGCAGGGTGTCGCGGTAGTGCTCCAGGTCGTAGGTGAAGAAGTACATCGGACGGCCGGTGATCGCGAAGTCGAACATGATCGACGAGTAGTCGGTCACCAGCACGTCCGCGACCAGGAGCAGTTCCTGCGGGTCGGGGTAGTCGCCGCAGTCGTACCGGAAGCCGTCCCCCGCGCCCGGCAGGGGTTCGCGCACGTGCGCGTGCGGGCGGACCAGCAGCACGTGGTCCCGGCCGAGCAGCCGACGCGCGTGGTCGAGGTCCAGCCGCAGGTCGAGCCGGAAGCCGTCGCCGTCGCCGCGCCGCTGGTCCTCGCGCCAGGTCGGCGCGTACAGCACGATCCGCTTGCCGTCGGGGACGCCGAGCCGGCGGCGGACGGCCGCGGCGGTCCGCGGGTCCGGGCGGGCGAGCACGTCGTTGCGCGGGTAGCCGGACTCCAGCACCTCGCCGCCGTAGCGGAAGGCGCGGCGCAGGATCGGGGTGGCGAACGGGCTGGGGGAGAGCAGCAGGCTCCACTGCGGGGTCTCCCGGTCGAGCGCCGCCAGGTAGCCGTGGTCGGCCAGCCAGGGGTTCTCGACGTCGTGGGCGATCCGTTTCAGCAGCGAGCCGTGCCAGGTCTGCACGACGACCTGGCCGGGGCGGCGCTCCAGGAAGTCCGGGAAGTGCGTGTTGCCGACCAGGTACCGGCAGGTGGCCAGCGCCCGGTACCACTCGGGGCTCCACACCCGCACCGGGGTGACCCCGGCCGGCACCGCGGCCTGCGCGTCGTCGACGGCCCACAGGTGCGCCAACGGCGCGCTGCGGCGCACGAGTTCGGCGTGCACCGCGCGCGGGGAGTCGGCGTACCCGCGGCCGCCGAACACGTCGTAGAGCACCGCGTCGCGCAGCGGTGCGCGGCGGGCGGCCGGGTAGTGCTCGGCGCGCTGCCGGCGCTGCGTCCAGGCGCTGCGCTCGGCGGCGCTGAGCACCGGGGTGGAGTCCACCAGCAGGGTGTCGTGCCAGCGGCGCTGCAGCAGGATCCGCTTGCCGCCGGCCGTGGCGGCGGCGGGGACGGCGGGCAGTGCGGCGGGGGCGGCGAGCAGCGACCGGCCCGGCCCGGCGCCGTCGGGCGGCTCCAGCGAGGCCTCCCAGATGCCCTTGCGCAGCGGCAGTGCGGCGCCGTCCGAGCCGGTGCGGGTGGCGGGCACCCGGGCCAGGAAGCGGCCGTCCGGGCCGCTCGCGACCGGGCCGCGGACCTCGCTCGCGGTGCCGGAGTGCCGCAGCACCAGCTCCAGCCGGTCCGCGGCCGGCTCCGGGCAGTGCCCGGAGAGCTCGAAGCCGTCGGCCCGCACCGCGATCCGGTCGACCAGGCCGACCGCGGGCTGGACGCAGACCTGGAGGCGGCCGTCGGCGAGGTGCTTGAGGTAGAGCACGCGGTCGCGGGTGTCGGGCAGCGGGTGCTGGCCGGCCACCGGGCCGCCGCGCTCGTCGAGGCACAGCTGCTCGGTGCCGCCGTCCGGCCGCAGCAGTTCGGCGTCCCAGTGCTCCAGGTCCCCGCGGCCGCGCCCCTCGGCGGTGAACGGCCGGTACGGCAGCCGGACGGTGAAGGTGTCGCCGCCACGAGTGAGCGGCTGCTCGATCACCGCGTCGCTCTGCCGGTGGCGCAGCCGCAGCACGGTGCCGGCCGGGCAGGAGTCGGCGACGCCGCCCAGGCCGAGGCCGGCGGCGGTGCGGGCGGCCCGGGTGATCCGGACGGCCGGGCGTTCGAGCCGCAGCCGCAGCCGGCCGTCCTCGAAGTACGGCTGGAGGCGGACGTCGTGGTCCACCCAGCAGGCCGGCGGGTACTCGCCGGAGCCGCACCAGTGCGGGGCGAGGGCGCCGTAGTGGCGGCGCACCCGGACGGCGCGGGGGCGGGTGAAGAGGGTGGTCTCGATCCGCCAGTCGCCGAGCAGCCACCGGCCGTCCCGGCGCAGCCGGCCGGGCGCCAGCAGGACGGTGAAACCGGACCAGTCGTGGTTGTGCTCGGGCCGGGCGCTGTCGTCGGTGACCTCGGGCATCCTGCGGGGTCTGGAGCGCAGGTGCAGCGGCGGTGCGTCCGCGTCCTCGTGGCGCAGGGTCAGCCAGGTCCAGGCCGATCCGGGGCGGCGGGTGTCCAGGCCCCGGGGGCGGGCGAAGCCGGTGAGTTCCAGACCGCGGTCATGCCAGCGGGCGCGCAGCAGGCCGAACACCACGGCCCCCTCGTCCGCGGGGCGCGCGGTGGTCACCCGGGGAGCGGCGTGCGGCAGGACGAGCCGGGTGAGCACAGGCATGGTGATCGGAGCCCTTCGGAATGGAAATTCACATCCCATCCGGAAATGGCCGCGAAGGCAACTGCACGCTTTTTCGAATTACCTGGGGAATTCATTTCCGGGAACGCCGGTTCGGAAATTGATCGCCTGTGCGGATGTTCGCCGTTCCCGGAGGTCCCGAGCGTTCCGGGAGGTTCCGGGGATTCCACGGCCCGGGGTTTCCGGGAAAACGCGGAGGCGCCCGACACCGGTGGTGTCGGGCGCCTCCAGGACCGTTCGCGGTGACTACTCCGTACGGAGCATCGCGTCGACCACCCGGGCGGCGGCCTGGCCGTCGTCCAGGTCGCAGTACGCCTCACGGAACGCGGCGGCCTTGTCCGCGTACTCGGCGGCGACCTCGTCCATCCGGCCGAGCGCGGCGACGAGCTCCTCGGAGGTGGCCAGCAGCGGGCCGGGCGCCTCGGCCTCGAAGTCCAGGCTGAATCCGCGCAGGTTGTCCCGGTAGTGCTCCAGGTCGTGGGTGAAGAAGAACATCGGCTTGCCGGTCGACGCGAAGTCGAACACGCTCGCCGAGTAGTCGGTCACCAGCACGTCGGCGATCAGCAGCAGCTCCGCCATGTCGGGGTAGCTGCCGACGTCCCAGACGTAGCCGTTGCCGGCGCCCGGGATCTGGCCGCACATCACGTTGTGCCGGCGCACCAGCAGCACCTGGTCGTCGCCGAGCGCGGCCTTGGCCGCCTCCAGGTCGATCCGCAGGTCGATCTGGTAGCCGCCCTGCGGCCGACGACGGTCCTCGCGCCAGGTCGGCGCGTAGAGCACGACCTTCTTGCCCTCGGGCAGGCCGAGCCGCTCCCGGACCTGCTCGGCGGTCTTCTCCCGGTCGGCCGCGAACAGCAGGTCGTTGCGGGGCGCACCGCTCTCCAGGATCTCGCCCTTGAAGTCGAAGGCGCGCCGCAGCACCGGAGCCGACCAGCGGTTGCCCGCCACCAGCAGGTTCCAGTTCGGCACCTCCCGGGCCAGGCCCTTGAGGTAGTTGGAGTCGGTGAACCAGACCTTCTCGAAGTCGAAGCCGACCTGCTTCAGCGGGGTGCCCTGCCAGGTCTGCAGGACCACCTGGCCGGGGCGGCGGACGAAGAAGTCGGGCAGGTGGGTGCTGGTGACGATGTACTTGGCGGTCGCCAGCGCCTCGAACCACTCCGGGCTCCACAGCCGGACGGCCGTCGCGCTCTGCGGCAGCTCGACCTGCATGTCGTCGCTGCCCCACAGGTGCTCCAGCGCCAGGCCGCGGCGGACCAGCTCCTCGTGGACGGCCCGCGGCGAGTCGGCGTACATGCTGCCGTTGCCGGCGTTGTACAGCACCGTGTCGCGCACCGGCAGCCGACGGGCGGCCGGGTAGTCCGCGCTGCGCAGCTGGCGCTGGCGGTAGCCGGACCGCTCCTCGGGCAGCAGCGCCGCGTGCGACTCCAGCGACAGGCCGTCGTGGTAGCGGCGCTCCAGCACGATCCGCTTGCCGCGGGACTCCACCTCCAGCGGCAGCGCGGCGAAGCAGACCGGGGTCACCTGCGCGGAGGCGTCGGACAGCTTCTCGACCGGCGCGCCGACCTGGCGGAAGTAGACGTCCCAGGTGCCCTTGGCGAACGGCACCCGGCCGGCGAAGGAGGCCGTCGGCACGGCGGGCAGCGCGGTGCGGAAGCGGCCCTCCGAGATCTCCACCGGGTAGACGTGCTCCTCCTCGCGCCAGTGGTGACGGACCACCAGCTCCCAGCGGTGCGCGCCGGGCAGCGGGAACGAGCCGCTGAGCAGGAAGCCGTCGGCGCCGCGCGCGGACACCTCGTCCACCAGCGGCTGCAGCAGCTGGTCGGAGAACTGCAGGTAGCCGCCCGGGGAGGGCTTGGAGTAGAGCGACCGGCGCAGGCCGGCCGGGGCCTGCGGGTTCAGCGGCACGTGCAGCTGCTCGGGCGCGTTGCGCTCGTCCCAGGCCACCGGGACGACACTGCCGTCGGCCAGCAGCAGCGCGGTGTCCCAGCGGTCGCGGGCGCGCTCGTCGGCGACCGGGTCCAGCTCGGCCCAGGCCTCGCGGACGGCGGTCAGCTCGGCGGTCGGGAAGGAGGCGGTGAAGGGCTGCAGCGAGCCGACCGGCGCGCCCAGCTCCAGCGGGACGTCCACGGTGCGGTCCGACTCGACGTGGGTGAGCCGCAGCAGCGCCCCGGCGAAGCTCGGGCCGGAGCGGGCCGCGCCCGAGACCTCCACCCGGCCGGCGTGCGCGGCCAGGCCGGTCACCCGCGCCTTGACCGTCTCCACCCGCAGGAAGACGAAGTTGTCCCGGACCCACGGCACGATCCGCACGTCCGGCTCGACCCAGTGCGACGGCACGTACTGCGCGGTGTCGCTCCAGCCGGCCGAGATCCGGCCCTTGTACACCCCGCCCTTGCCCGCGCCGGCGACCAGGAGGCGCCAGTGGCCGTCCTTCCACTGGCCGCGGTGCTTGAGCTTCTTCGGGTCGAGCGAGACGGTGAAGCCGGACCAGTCGCAGCTGTACAGGTCGTGGTTGCAGCTCGCGGTGGCCTCGGGGCTGTACGTGGTCTTCATCGGGACCGCGAGCACCCGGCGGCCCTTGGTCTCGCGCACCACCAGGGTGCGGACCATGTCGTGCTTGTTGGCCGCGCCCAGCTGCTCCGGGTACGCGTGCCCGGTCAGCTGCAGCTTCCCGCCCACCCAGGCGCTCTCGTACAGCCGGCTGCGCATGACCAGCGAGTTGTCCAGCTTCAGCACGCCGGACGGCACGCTCCTGCGCCCGCCGCGCAGGAACGGGTAGTCGGCGTACGGGCGCAGCAGACCGCGGGCCTGGACGCCGCCGCCGCTCTCGCCCTCGTACTTGATCTGCTCGACCAGCTCGTCCACCCGGCCCGCGAGGGTCAGGTGGTACTTCAGCCGCAGCGGCGCGCGCAGCTTGCGGACCTGCTCGGGGCCGATCGCCCGGAGCAGCCGGCTGACGTGCTGGACGTAGGCGTCCCGGTACTCCTTGTCGCCGTCCACGACGGACCAGAAGAACATCGGGATCTCCTCGACGAGGGTGTTCTCGTCGTAGGACTGCAGGTACTGGGCGAAGCGCGGCTCGGTCTGCTTCTTCAGCCAGCCGCGGACCAGCTCGACCGAGGCGACGCGGTCGATCAGGCCCTTCGGGTTGGTGCGCATCTGCGTGATCGACATCTCGCCGACCTCGCGCTCGCGCCAGTGGTAGATCGGCTCGGAGAGCACGTCCACGCTCTTGGCGAGGTAGTGGTGCGGGACACTGACCGGCGCGTCCTCGTACAGGATGCCCTCGGGGTAGAGCAGGTCGGCCGCGTCGAAGAACGAGCGGCGGTACACCTTGTTCCACGCGGTGCGGTCGGTGACCAGCGCCGGGACCTCGGTGATGTGGGTCTTGAGCCTGGTCTCCTTGAACGGCTTCACGTGACCGCCGGACTGGTAGTAGCCCACGGCACGGAAACGCAGCACGTTGCCGGTGCAGAAGTCCGAGCCGGTCTCCTCCAGCGTGTTGATCATCAGCTCGTACGCGCTCGGCGGCATCGAGTCGTCGCTGTCCACGAAGCACAGGAACTCGGCGTCCGGGTCGATGTGCCGGATACCGGTGTTGCGGGCCGCGCCGAGGCCCTTGTTCACCTGGCGGACCAGTCGGAAACGCGAGTCCTTGGCCGCGTACGCCTCGGCGAGCGCCGCGCTGTCGTCCTTCGACCCGTCGTCGACCATGACGCACTCGAAGTCCGTGAAGGTCTGGGCGGCGATCGAGTCGAGGCACTCGACGAGATAACGCTCGACGTTGTAGATCGGAACGACGATGGAGAGGCGGGGAGCCATCGGCTACGCAGGCCTTTCTGGGGAAGGAGCGAGGCAGCCCGTTGGGGGCCTGACCGCACTTCGAACGGTGCGTACGTGCGTCCCGATCCTACCTCCGGGGCCGGGGCCTCCCCGGGGGCCACTACGCTGGGCCCCGTGCCCCGCTTCAGCGTCATCGTCCCCGTGTACCAGGTCCAGGACTACCTCGCCGAGTGCCTCGACTCGGTCCTCGGCCAGGACGGGCCCGACTTCGAACTGATCGCGGTGGACGACCGCTCCCCGGACGGCTGCGGCGCGATGCTGGACGAGGCCGCCGCCGCCGACCCCCGGGTCCGGGTGCTGCACCTACCGGAGAACGTCGGCCTCGGCCGGGCCCGCAACGCCGGCCTGGAGGTCGCCGGCGGGGACTACGTGGTCTTCCTCGACAGCGACGACACCCTCACCCCGGGCCTCCTCAAGGCCGTCGACGAGCGGCTCGCCGCCACCGACGACCCGGACGTCCTGGTCTACGACTACGCCCGCACGTACGCCGACGGCCGGATCACCCGGGCCGCCTCCGCGCACGTCTTCGGCGCCGCCTCCCCGGACGTCTTCGACCTCGACGCCCGCCCCGACCTGCTCGACCTGCTCCAGGTCGTCTGGAACAAGGCCTACCGCCGCGACTTCATCAGCGCGCAGCAGCTGGTCTTCCCGGCCGGCTACTACGAGGACACCCCCTGGACGTACCCGGCGCTGCTCGCCGCGGGCCGGATCACCCTGCTCGACCTGGTCGGCGTGCACTACCGCCAGCGCCAGGAGGGCGGCAACATCCTGGCGACCGCCAGCCGCAAGCACTTCGACGTCTTCGCCCAGTACGACCTGGTCTTCTCCTTCCTCGACCGCCGCCCCGACCTGGACCGCTGGCGCCCGGTCGTCTACGGCCGGATGATGCACCACCTCAACACCGTGGTCTCCAAGTCCGGGAGGGTCCCGCCCGGCGACCGCCGCGAATACTTCCGCCGCGCCGCCGCGCACTGCGGCCGGCTGCGCCCGGCCGGCTACCGCCCGCCGGCCGGCGTGGACGGCCTGCGGACCGAACTGCTCGGCAACGGCCGCTACGCCGCCTACCAGGCCGTCCGCGCGGTGGCGAAGGCCCGCCGGCTGGTCAGGCGGTAGACCCGGGACACCCGGGACACCCGGGACACCCGGGACACCCGGGACACCCGGGAGACCCGGAAACCCCGAGCCGGCCCCGTGCCTGACGGCCGTTCGGGGGACGGGCCGGTATAACCGGTCGGGTGGACTTCCTGACCCGCCTTCCGGTCATCGGCCCGCTCGTCTCCAGGGTGCTGCGCACCCGGGCGTACCGGGTGTACGAGTACTTCTCCGCGGCCCGCGGCAACCGGCTGGCCGGCGCCGTCACCTTCTTCGGCTTCCTGGCCCTGTTCCCGCTGCTCACGGTGGGCCTGGCGATCGCCGTCGCGGCCCTCAGCGACAGCCGGGTGCACGACCTGCAGGAGCGCATCTCCGACCAGCTGCCGGGCATCTCGGACGCGCTCGACCTGCCGTCTCTGGTGGCCAGCGCGGGCACGGTCGGACTGGTCAGCGGGGCGCTGCTGCTGATCTCCGGGCTCGGCTGGGTGGACACCATGCGCACCTCGATCCGGGACCTGTGGCAACTGCCCGACGACGAGGGCAACGCGGTGCTGCGCAAGGCCTGGGACGTCGTGGTGCTGGGCGGCCTCGGCCTGGTGTCGCTGTTCTCCCTCGCCGCCTCCGCCGCCGGGACGACCCTGGCCGGGCGGATCGCCGAGGCGATCGGCCTCGGCAGCGGCTACCTGCTGACCGGCGTCGGCGTGCTGATCGCCATAGGGTGCGACACCCTGCTGTTCGCCTACCTGCTGGGGCCGTTCCCCGGGATCACCGGCCAGCGCCGCCGGGACGTCCTGCGGGGCGCGCTGATCGGCGCGGTCGGCTTCGAACTGCTGAAGATCCTGCTCGCCTCCTACCTCGGCTCGGTCGCCGGGCGGAGCCTGTACGGCGCCTTCGCCACCCCGGTCGCGCTGCTGCTGTGGATCAACTTCGTCTGCCGGCTGCTGATGTACTGCGTGGCCTGGACGGCGACGGCCGACCCGGAGGCCGCCCGGGAACGGACCAGGGCGCACGGACGGGCGCTGCTGGAGGCGGCCGACAAGGCGCAGGCGCAGGCCGAGGAGCGGGCCGAGGCCCGGGCCGGGAAGGCCCGGGCACAGGCGGAGAAGGCCGCCGGGAACGGCGGGGCCCGGCCCCGGGACTGAGGCCGGGCCGCCCGACGGGTGGTCAGCCGGCGGAGCGGCGCCGTCGCAGGACCAGAGCGCCGTACCCGGCCCCGGCCCCGGCCACCACGACGGCCGCCCAGCCGACGAGGCCGAGCCCGTCGTCCCCGGCCGGCGCGGGGGCCGCGGCGGGCGCGGCGGCGGTGGGGGAGGGGTGCGGCGGCGGCGCGGGCGTGCCGGCCGTGCCGCCGGCCTGGCCGGCCGGCTCGTCGCCGCCGGGCGGGGCCTCGTCGACCAGCTTGCCGACCGGCTGGACCTTGCCGGCCGCGGCGAAGCCCCAGTCCAGCAGGGCGGCCGTCTCGTCGTACACCTTCTGGTAGCTCGCCGGGTGCATCACCGTCACCAGCAGGGTGCGGCCGTCGCGCTCGGCGGCGCCGACGAAGGTCGAGCCGGCGTTGGTGGTGGTGCCGTTCTTCACCCCGATCAGCCCGGGGTACTTGCCCAGCAGCCGGTCGGTGTTGGCGATCCCGAAGCTGCCGCGCTGGCCGGTGTTCTTGTCCACGGCGCCCGGGAACATCGCGTCCCGGGTGGCGCAGTACATCCGGAAGTCCGTGGTGCGCAGGCCGGCCCGGGCGAACAGCGACAGGTCGTAGGCCGAGGAGACCTGGCCGTCCATGTCGTAGCCGTCCGGGGAGACCACCCTGGTGTCCTTCGCCTGCAGCGCCTCGGCGCGCGCCTGCATCTCGGCGACGGTCTGCGGGATGCCGCCGTTCATGTGCGACAGGACGTGCACGGCGTCGTTGCCCGAGCTCAGGAACACCCCGCGCCACAGGTCCTCGACCCGGTACTCCAGGTTCTCCTTGATGCCGACCAGGCTGCTGCCGGCGCCGATCCCCTGGATCTCCTCGTCGGCGACCCGGTGCACCGCGTTGCGGTCGAACTTGGGCAGCACGGTGTCCGCGAAGAGGATCTTCAGGGTGCTCGCCGGGGGCAGCTTGAGGTGCGGGTTGTAGGACGCCAGCACCTCGCCCGACGTCGCGTCGGAGACTATCCAGGACTGGCCGGTGAGACCGCTCGGCAGCGCCGGGGCACCCGCCAGCGGGGCCACCTGGACCCCGGGGTTCCCCAGCCGCTCGCCGCCGACCGCGGCCGACGGGGGCGGCTGCTGCGGGGCCGCGACCGCCGCCGGGGCGGCGAGCAGGACCGGGAGGGCCGCGGTGACCGCGGCGCACAGGCGTGCGAACGTGTGACGGGGAGTGGGCACCAGCAGACCGTACCCATTCCGGGCCCCGGACGTCCGCCACTCCGGGCCCGTCCTCCGCAGGAGGGGCCCGCCGTACGCCGATCGGCGGCCCGCGCATACTGGGGACGCACACCCTCTTCACACCCCCGCCGAGGACCTCCCATGAAGCTCAGCCGCCGCACCTCCTGGTTCCTGACCGCCTTCGGGGTCTGGTCGATCATCATCTGGACCACCTTCGTCAAGAACCTGTGGAAGGACTCCGGCGGCCAGGCCTTCACCAACGGCGACCACTCCCAGCCCACCGCCTTCTTCTGGGTCCACCTCCTCCTCGCCGTCACCTCCTTCGTCCTCGGCATCGCCGTCGGCACCATCGGCCTCCGCGGCCTGCGCGCCACCCGCCGCACCCCGGCCGCCGACTGAGGATTCCCGTTGCGACTGTCAGTGCCTGCTGGCAGGATCCCCACCGCTCGTGCACGTATCGAAAAGATCTGCAGACACAGGGGTGGGAAATCTCCATGACACTTCGACACGCCCGCAGGCTCGGGTGGTCGGCCGCGGCGACGGTGGTCGCCGGTCTGATCGCCGCTCCCGCTGCGGTGGCCGACACCGCGCCGGACACCACGAGTCCGACCGTCACCGTCTCCTCGCCCGACTTCCCGGCGGGCGGCCCGGCCACCAAGTACGCGGGGCAGAAGGGGACCTTCGTCCTGAGGACCGCCGACCCGGCCCCGCCCGGCGGGACGGCCTCCGGGGTCGCGTGCGTCCGGTACGGCTGGGGCTACCTCGGCGTCTCCTCCGGCTGCGACGGACCGGGCGCCGTCCGGCCGGACGGCGACGGCACGGTCACGCTGAACCTCCAGGTCCTGAACTGGGGCACCAACACCCTCGACGTGGAGGTGACGGACCACGCCGGCAACGTCGGCCGGGCGGGCTACACCTTCTACGCCCCCTCGAACCCGAACCCGCCGAGGACGCTCGGCGACGTCGACGGGGACGGCGTCGCGGACATCCTGGTGCCGGACGCCCAGGGCAACCTCCAGTACATCGGCGTGAACGCCACCGGCACCGCGCCCGGTTCGACGGTCCGGGCGGCCGTCGCGCCCGACCGGACGGGCTGGGCGTCGTACCAGGTGGCGCACCGCGGCTGGTCGAACGACCACGCACCGTCGGCGGACGACTTCTTCGTCCACAAGCCCGGCCAGGGCTACCTCTACCTGTACCGGAACTTCGACTACGGCTCCTTCGGCCAGACGTGGACGGGCGCGGACCGTTCCACCGAGTGCGTGGACGACACCGGGACGGTCGTGGCCTGCCCCGCGGACTTCGCCAAGGACTGGTCCAAGGCCGACCAGCTGGTCGCCTTCGGTCCGGTCGACGGGGGCACCGAGCCCTCGCTGGTGACCCTGGAGGGCGGCGACCTCTGGCTGCACTCCGGGGGCGACTTCGCCTACGGCTACCAGCAGGCCCGCAAGCTGACCACCTCCGGTGCCTGGAACGGCTACGACCTGATCGCCCCCGGCCCCGACGCGGCCGGCGACCTCGCCCTGTGGGCGCGTGACCGGGCCACCGGCGAGCTGCACGCGTACCCGGTCTCGAAGAAGGCCGACGGCGCCCTCGACTCCTCCGCCCTCGCCGACCCGTCCGGGCACGTGGTCGCCACCGGGTTCACCACCGCCGCCTACCCGACGCTGGGCAGCTCGGGCGACGGTGACGGGGACGGCAGGCCCGACCTGTGGGCCGTCACCGCGGACCGGCACCTGCTGACCTTCAGCGGCCTGTCCGCGCCGAAGGACCTCGGCGCCCTGCGTTAGGGCCCGGCGAACGCCGGAGGCCCCCGCCCGATCCGGGGATCGGGCGGGGGCCTCCGGGCTGTCAGGCGGGGATCAGAAGCGGCGGGTGACCAGCGCCCGCTTCACTTCCTGGATCGCCTTGGTGACCTCGATGCCTCGCGGGCAGGCCTCGGAGCAGTTGAAGGTGGTGCGGCAACGCCACACGCCCTCACGGTCGTTGAGGATCTCCAGGCGCTGCTCGGCACCCTCGTCGCGCGAGTCGAAGATGAAGCGGTGCGCGTTGACGATGGCGGCCGGGCCGAAGTACTGGCCGTCGTTCCAGAACACCGGGCAGGACGACGTGCACGCGGCGCACAGGATGCACTTGGTGGTGTCGTCGAAGCGCTCGCGGTCCTCGGCGGACTGCAGGCGCTCGCGGGTCGGCTCGTTCCCCTTGGTGATGAGGAACGGCATGACGTCCTTGTACGCCTGGAAGAACGGGTCCATGTCCACGACCAGGTCCTTGAGGACCGTCAGGCCCTTGATGGCCTCGATCGTGATCGGCTTCTCCGGGTCGACGTCCTTGATCAGGGTCTTGCACGCCAGCCGGTTGCGGCCGTTGATCCGCATGGCGTCGGAGCCGCAGATGCCGTGCGCGCAGGAACGGCGGTAGGTGAGGGTGCCGTCCTGCTCCCACTTGATCTTGTTGAGCGCGTCCAGGACGCGCTCCTTCGGGTCCATCTCCAGCTGGTAGTCGACCCACACCGGGTCCGGGTGCTCCTCCGGGTTGAACCGGCGGATCCGGAAGGTGACGGTGATCAGCTGCGTGCCACCGGCCTCGACCGCGTCCAGAGCGGCCGAGTGCTTCTCCACAGTCGGAGTGCTCATCAGTACTTACGCTCCATCGGCTGGTAGCGGGTCGTCACGACCGGCTTGTAGTCGAGGCGGATGGAGGTGCTGCCGTCGGCGGCGACCTCCTGGTACGCCATGGTGTGCTGCATGAACTTGACGTCGTCGCGGGTCGGGAAGTCCTCGCGGTAGTGACCTCCGCGGGACTCCTCGCGGGCCAGCGCGGAGACGGCCAGCACCTCGGCCAGGTCGAGCAGGTTGCCGAGCTCGACGGCCTCCAGGAGGTCCGTGTTGTAACGGAAGCCCTTGTCCTGGATGGAGACGTTCTTGTAGCGCTCCTTCAGCGCGGCGATGTCCTCGACCGCCTGCTTCAGGGTGGCGCCGGTGCGGTACACCATGGCGTTGGCGTCCATGGTCTCCTGCAGCTCCTTGCGGATCTGCGCCACGGACTCGGTGCCGGTGCCCTCGCGCAGGCCGTCGACCAGGGCCTGGACCTTCTCGGCCGGGTTCTCGGGCAGCTCGACGAACTCGTGCGCGTTGGCGTAGTCGGCGGCGGCGATGCCCGCGCGACGGCCGAACACGTTGATGTCCAGCAGCGAGTTGGTGCCCAGGCGGTTGGCGCCGTGCACGGACACGCAGGCGACCTCGCCGGCCGCGTACAGGCCCGGGACGATGTCGGTGTTGTTGCGCAGGACCTCACCCTCGACGTTGGTCGGGATGCCGCCCATGGCGTAGTGCGCGGTGGGCTGGATCGGGATCGGGTCCGTGTAGGGCTCGATGCCGAGGTAGGTGCGCGCGAACTCGGTGATGTCCGGGAGCTTGGCGTCCAGCTGCTCCGGCGGCAGGTGGGTGAGGTCCAGGTAGACGTGGTCGCCGTCCGGACCGCAGCCGCGGCCTTCGCGGATCTCGGTGTAGATCGCGCGGGAGCAGACGTCACGGGACGCGAGGTCCTTCATGACGGGGGCGTAGCGCTCCATGAAGCGCTCGCCGTCCTTGTTGCGCAGGATGCCGCCCTCGCCGCGGGCGCCCTCGGTGAGCAGGATGCCCATGCGCCAGATGCCCGTCGGGTGGAACTGGAAGAACTCCATGTCCTCCAGCGGCAGGCCGCGGCGGTAGACCAGGGCCTGGCCGTCACCGGTGAGGGTGTGGGCGTTGGAGGAGACCTTGAAGAACTTGCCGGTGCCGCCGGAGGCGAACACGACGGACTTGGCCTGGAAGACGTGGATCTCGCCGGTGGCCAGCTCGTAGGCGACGACGCCGGCCGTCTTGCCGTCGTTGATCAGCAGGTCGAGGACGTAGAACTCGTTGAAGAACTCGACGCCGTGCTTGACGCAGTTCTGGAACAGCGTCTGGAGGATCATGTGGCCGGTGCGGTCGGCCGCGTAGCACGAGCGGCGGACCGGGGCCTCGCCGTGGTTGCGCGAGTGACCGCCGAAGCGGCGCTGGTCGATGCGGCCCTGCTCGGTGCGGGAGAAGGGCAGGCCCATCTTCTCCAGGTCGAGGACGGCGTCGATGGCCTCCTTGCACATGATCTCGGCGGCGTCCTGGTCGACCAGGTAGTCACCACCCTTGACCGTGTCGAAGGTGTGCCACTCCCAGTTGTCCTCCTCGACGTTGGCCAGGGCGGCGCACATGCCGCCCTGGGCCGCGCCGGTGTGGGACCGGGTCGGGTAGAGCTTGGTCAGGACGGCGGTGCGGGTGCGCTGCGTGGACTCGATGGCCGCGCGCATGCCGGCGCCGCCGGCGCCGACGATGACGGTGTCGTACTGGTGAATCTGCATGGGGGGTTAACTCGCCTCTGGCCTCTGCCGATGGTCGATGGTGCTCGCGGCTCAGATGTTGGGGTCGAAGGTGAAGATCACCAGGGTGCCCAGCAGCACGGTGAAGACCGTGGCGGTACCCATGAGCCCCTTGAGCCAGAGCCGGGTCGAGTCCTTCTCGGCGTAGTCGTTGATGACCTGACGCATGCCGTTGGCGCCGTGCAGCATGGCGAGCCACAGCATCAGGAGGTCCCAGCCCTGCCAGAACGGCGAGGCCCAGCGGCCGGCCACGAAGGCGAAACCGATCTTGGAGACGCCACCGTCGAGGATCAGCATGATGATCAGGTGGCCGATGATCAGGGCGACCAGGACGATGCCGGACAGGCGCATGAAGAGCCAGGCCAGCATCTCGAAGTTGGTGCGGGTGCGGCGCGGGGTCTTCTTGGTCCGCTGGCGCGGCGGCTCGATGACGAACGCGTCGGCCGGGTTGCCGGTGCCGAGGCCCTTGCCGGTGTGCGCCTGCTTGGAGGGGACGACGACGGCGTCGGAGATTTCCGTGCTCATGTCTCAGCTCACTTCCCGAACCAGGAGATCAGCGTGTGCTGCAGGATCCCGTAGAAGGAACCGGCCATCAGCACCACCCAGACACCGACCACGGTCCAGAGCATCTGCTTCTGGTACTTCGGGCCCTTGGACCAGAAGTCCACCGCGACGACGCGCAGGCCGTTGAGGGCGTGGAACAGGATGGCGGCCACCAGGCCGTACTCCATCAGGTTCACGAGGGGAGTCTTGTACGTCTGGATGACGGTGTCGTAGGACTCCGGCGACACTCGCACCAGAGCGGTGTCCAGGACGTGGGCGAACAGGAAGAAGAAGATGAGGACGCCGGTGACTCGATGAGCCACCCAGCTCCACATGCCTTCCCGGCCGCGGTACAGCGTTCCAGCCGGCACGGAAAAACCCTCCGGAAGCGATTGGGGGCTCGGCCGGCTTCGGTGTCGGTCAGCCCGGCCGGGTACGGTCCACCGGCCGCGAGCATCCTATCGACGCCTTCTCGCGTACCGCCTCCGGGGGCCCCAGGTGTGATCAATCAGGCACTTCTGGCCTAGTGGGGCGGGAACCAAGGAGCGGTTCGCCACTCCGGGTCACCGAATGACCACGCCCCGCGTCGAAGGACGCGGGGCGGGCGGCTCGGGTTCATCCCTACGGGTGATTCACCCGCACGGATGAAAGAGGGGCGGGGGTCGGCTTCAGCGCGCTCCGGCCTCCGAGTGGGTGGCGACCAGGTGCTCCAGCCGGGTGAGGGCGATCCGGCGGAGCTCGTCCGCCGCGATCAGCCGCTCCTCGTCCGGGTCGTTGGCCAGGCGGGTGCGGATGGAGGAGAGCACGGTGTCGAGCATCTCCTCCGGGGCGACGCGCTCCAGGCAGACCACGAAGACGTGGCCGAACCGGGCCTCGTAGGCGGCGTGAGCCGCCCGCAGCGCGGTGTGCGCGGCCTGGCTGCCGGGGGCCCGCATGCCGAGCAGGGGCTGCGGCATCCAGCTCTCGTCCGCCAGGGCCTCGGCGAGGTCGGCCGGGCGGAGGTCGTAGGAGGCCTCGCTGGCGGCGGCCAGCAGGGACTCTATGTCGGGGTACGGCCGGTGCGCGGTGAGCCGCAGGGCCCAGCGGTGGCTGCCGCAGCAGGCCAGCAGGGCCTCCTCGGCGGCGCCGGCGTCGGCCTCGTTGAAGCGGTGCAACCCGAGGAGGGTCGGCTCTGTTCTGACGTCGAGCCGCTGTGGCGGGATGTCGCTGGCCAGCGGGTCCTCCTCGTGAGGGCGGGAAGGTGCCGGTGAAGTGGGCTGGTGGGGCAGATGAAGTATGGGGCTGCGGAGAGGCGCTCGGGCGCCGGTCGGGCAGCGCCTCCAAGGTAGTTGAGCCGTCATCAGTTGGGGAGGGCGCACGCCGAATTCATCCGGACGAGCTATCAAGTTGTGACGTTGACACCTTCGCGTCAGCGCCCTCCCCGCGTTCATCTGCTAATCGGCAGGCCGGGCTCAGGTGCAGCGGGTGCCCGCGGCCGGCACGGTGCCCTCCGTCAGGTAGGCCTCCAGGGCCCGGTCGATGCAGGTGTTGCCCTTGCCGAAGGCGCCGTGGCCCTCGCCGACCCGGGTGAGCAGG
The DNA here is from genome assembly GCF_055600605.1 of Kitasatospora sp. NPDC038210. Classification (NCBI taxonomy): domain Bacteria; kingdom Bacillati; phylum Actinomycetota; class Actinomycetes; order Kitasatosporales; family Streptomycetaceae; genus Kitasatospora; species Kitasatospora sp. NPDC038210. The sequence goes on from NZ_JBVJYK010000003.1 coordinate 494,078, forward strand.
GTGGCGTGGGCGAAGCCCTTGGCCAGGGACTCGGCCGAGGCGTACGGGGTGGCCGGGTCGCCGGTGGAGCCGACCACCAGGATCGGGGCGCTGCCCTCGGCCCGGACGGTGTGCGGCTTCTCCTGGGTCTTGAACGGCCAGTAGGCGCAGCCGGGCTCGCTGTAGTCGTCCACCGTGACGCCCTTGGACAGCAGCGGCGCCTCGGCGAGCAGGCGCTCCACCGCGGCCTTGGCGTGCTCGGGGGTGGGCGCCGGGCGGACGGCGTCGGCGCAGCTGATCGCGTCGTTGGCCTCCTCGATCGGGCTGTAGTGGCCGTTCTCGTCGCGGCCGTTGTAGTCGTCGGCGAAGGCCAGCAGCAGGTCGCCGCGCTTCATGGTCATCGCCATGCCGAGGCCGACCCGCAGGTACTTCCAGGAGGTCTTCTCGTCGCCGTAGAGCATCTGGATGGTGCCGGTCCAGGCCAGGTCGCGGCCGAGCTTGCGGCCGTCCTTGGCGGTCAGCGGGCTGTCGTGCAGGCCGTCCAGGAAGTCGGCGGCCTTCTTGGCGGCGGTGGCCTTGTCCTTGCCGAGCGAGCACTCGTCGGGGTGGTTCTCGACGCAGTCGGCGGCGAAGCGCTCGAAGGACTTCTCGAAGCCGACCTGCTGGTCCACGCCGTGGTCCAGGGTGTCCTGGGCGGGGTCGACGGCGCCGTCCAGGACCAGTCGGCCGGTGTTCTGCGGGAACTCCTCGGCGTAGAGGGCGCCGAGGTAGGTGCCGTAGGAGATGCCCAGGTAGTTGAGCTTCCTGTCGCCGACGGCGGCGCGCAGCACGTCGAGGTCGCGGGCGGTGTTGCGGGTGCCGACGAAGGGCAGCAGCTTGCCGGACCTGGCCTGGCAGGCGGCGGCGTGGTCGGTGGACTGCTTGACGTGCGCGGCCCTGCGCTCGGCCGGGTCGAGCGGCTCGTCCAGCTGGTTGACGGCGTCGTGCTGCTTGTCGTCGTAGCAGACGACCGGCGAGCTGGCGCCGGTGCCGCGGGGGTCGAAGCCGATCACGTCGAAGCGGTTGTGCAGGGTGCCGGTGAAGTCCTTGGCACCGTACTCGACCATCTCGACGCCGGAGGCGCCCGGGCCGCCCGGGTTGACCATCAGCGAGCCGATCCGCTGGTCCGGCCTGGCGGCCGGGTACTTGATCAGCGCGAGGTCGATCGCGTCGGCGGCGGGGGCGGCGTAGTCGAGCGGGACGTGCAGCTTGCCGCACTTCATCCCGGAGGTGTCGATCTTGGCCTTCTCGGCCTGGGGGTCGGCCGGGCAGGCCGCCCAGGTGATCTGCTGGCCGTAGAAGGGCTTGAGCGCCGGGTCGGCCTCGCCGGCGGTCCCCGCCGTCGCCGCCGCGCCGCCCCCGACGCCGGTGGCGGGCGCGGAGGTGCCGGCGGCGTGGTCCTGGGCCGGCTCGGCGGTGTGGTCGCAGGCGGTGGCGAGGAGGAGGGTGCCTGCCGCCAGGGCGGTCAGCAGGACTCGTGGGCGGGCGGCCCGGAAGGTTCTCATCGGACGTGTGTACCACCGGGTGGTGACGCGTTCGACCAGGGGCCCCGGGGCCGCCCGCCCGGCCCGGATCAGCTCCGGTGGACCTTGTGGTTGGCGGCCTGCGCCCGGGGGCGGACCACCAGCAGGTCGATGTTCACGTGCGAGGGCCGGGTGACCGTCCAGGCCACGGTGTCGGCGATGTCCTCGGACGTCAGCGGCTCGGCCACGCCCGCGTACACCGCGGCCGCCTTCTCCTCGTCGCCGCGGAAACGGGTGACCGCGAAGCCCTCGGACTTCACCATGCCGGGCGCGATCTCGATCACCCGGATCGGCTCCCCGCACAGCTCCAGCCGCAGCGTGGCCGCGATGGTGTGCGCGGCGTGCTTGGCGGCGACGTACCCGCCGCCGCCCTCGTACGCGGCCAGCGCGGCGGTCGAGGAGAGCACCAGCACCGTGCCGTCGCCGGTGGCCCGCAGGGCCGGCAGCAGCGCCTGCGTCACGTGCAGCACGCCGAGCACGTTCACCTCGTACATGGCCCGCCAGTCGGCCGGGTCGCCGTGCTCGACCGTCTCGGCGCCGATCGCGCCGCCCGCGTTGTTCACCAGGACGTCCACCCGGCCGACCTCGGCGGCGAAGGCGTCCACGGCGGCCCGGTCGGTGACGTCCACGGTGACCGCCCGCGCCGAACCGCCCCGGTCGGTGATCTCCTTGGCCAGCGCCTCGATCCGCTCGGTGCGGCGGGCGGTCAGCACCACGTCGAATCCCTCGGCCGCCAGCCGGCGGGCGGTCGCCGCGCCGATTCCGCTGCTGGCACCGGTGACCACGGCCACCTTCTGCTCGGTCATTGCCACTCCCTGGGGCTCATCGGTCGTTCACCCGATCATCTCAACCGCGTCGGCGCCCCGGCGGGCAGGCCATAGATTGCGAGGACAGCGCCCGCCGATCCCTGGAGGGACCCATGGCAGCCGAGCCGCGCCGCGCCGAGTCGGGCTTCGACGTCGAACCGCTGTACGGCCCCGAGGCACTGGCCGGCTGGGACCCCGGCGCCCGGCTGGGACGCCCGGGGGAGTACCCGTACACCCGGGGCGTCTACCCGACCATGTACACCGGCCGCCCCTGGACGATGCGCCAGTACGCGGGCTTCGGCACCGCCGCCGAGTCCAACGCCCGCTACCGGCAGCTGATCGCGGGCGGCGGCACCGGCCTGTCGGTCGCCTTCGACCTGCCGACCCAGATGGGCTACGACTCGGACGCCCCGCTCGCGGCCGGGGAGGTCGGCAAGGTGGGGGTGGCGGTGGACAGCGTCGAGGACATGGCGGTGCTGTTCGACGGCATCCCGCTCGGCGAGGTGTCCACCTCGATGACCATCAACGCGCCCGCCGCCCTGCTGCTGCTCCTCTACCAGCTGGTCGGGGAGGCCCGGGGCGTCGCGCCGGCGTCGCTCACCGGCACCGTCCAGAACGACGTGCTGAAGGAGTACATCGCCCGCGGCACGTACATCTTCCCGCCGCAGCCCTCGCTGCGGCTGGTCGCCGACCTGTTCCGGTACTGCCGCGCCGAGATCCCGCGCTGGAACACCATCTCCATCTCCGGCTACCACATGGCCGAGGCCGGGGCCGATCCCGCGCAGGAGATCGCCTTCACCCTGGCCAACGGCATCGCCTACGTCCGCACCGCGATCGCCGCCGGGATGGCCGTGGACGACTTCGCCCCCAGGCTCTCGTTCTTCTTCGTGGCCCGCACGACGCTCCTGGAGGAAGTGGCCAAGTTCCGGGCCGCACGCAGGATTTGGGCCAGAATCATGCGAGAGGAGTTCGGTGCGCGGGACCCGCGCTCGCAGATGCTGCGCTTCCACACCCAGACCGCCGGGGTGCAGCTCACGGCCCAGCAGCCCGAGGTCAACCTGGCCAGGGTCACCGTGCAGGCGCTCGCCGCGGTGTTCGGCGGCACCCAGTCGCTGCACACGAACGGCTACGACGAGGCGATCGCGCTGCCCACCGAGAAGGCCGCCAGGCTCGCCCTGCGCACCCAGCAGGTGCTCGCCCACGAGACCGACGTGACCGCCACGGTCGACCCCTTCGCCGGGTCGTACGCCGTCGAGTCGCTCACCGACGGGGTGGAGGCCGCCGCGCTGGCCCTGATGGCCCGGATCGAGGACCGGGGCGGTGCGGTGGCCGCGATCGAGCAGGGCTTCCAGAAGGCCGAGATCGAGCGCACCGCCTACCGCGTCCAGCAGGAGACCGACTCCGGCGAGCGGACCGTGGTCGGCGTCAACCGCTTCAGGGCGGACACGGAGGAGCCGTACCAGCCGCTGCGGGTGGACGCGTCGATCGAGCGGCAGCAGGCCGGGCGGCTGGCCCGGCTGCGGGCCGAGCGCTCCGCCGGCGCCGTCACCCGGGCGCTGGACGGGCTGCGCCGCACGGCCGAGGGGACGGGGAACGTGCTGTACCCGATGAAGGAGGCACTGGCCGCCCGGGCCACCGTCGGAGAGGTGTGCGACGCGCTGCGCGGCGTGTGGGGGACGTACGCCCCGGTGGAGCGCTTCTGAGCACCGCCTGAACGGACGTCAACGTCCGGGTGCCGTCAAGGAAGTGGCGGCCGTGACCACCGGCCCGGGTGATCGTTGCACAGGGCAAGCGACCCGGGGAAGGCGGCTGAAACGAGATGTCATACCCACCTGTCCGGCCGGTATGCGCCCATCCGGGGACTAATTTTCCGGAAGTCGGGCCAAAACCCCCCAGCAGGCCTACGATTGGCGAGATGAACCGTCCTGAGCCCACTCAGCCGGGCGCCACTCTCGCTGCCGCACGCCCCGCCGCCGACCTGCGCGACCGGGTGGGGGCGCTGGAGCCCGAGCTGATCGCCTTCCGCCGTGATCTGCACCGGCACCCGGAGCTTGGCCGCCAGGAGTTCCGCACCACCGGGCTGCTGCGCGACCGGCTGGTGGCGGCCGGACTCGAACCCCGGGTGCTGCCGGGCGGCACCGGCCTGCTCGTCGACATCGTCCCGGCCGGAACCGCCCCGGGCGCCGAGTTCCTGGCCTTCCGCGCCGACATCGACGCACTCCCGATCGACGACGCCAAGACCGACGTGCCGTACCGCTCGACCGTCCCCGGCCGGGCCCACGCCTGCGGCCACGACGTGCACACCGCGGTGGTGCTCGGCGCCGGACTGGTGCTGGCCGAGGCCGCCCGCACCGGCGAGCTGCGCCGCCCGGTCCGGCTGGTCTTCCAGCCGGCCGAGGAGGTCATGCCGGGCGGGGCGCTGGACGTGATCAAGGCCCGCGGGATGGACGGCGTCGGCCGGATCTTCGCGGTGCACTGCGACCCGAAGGTGGAGGTCGGCCGGATCGCCCTGCGCACCGGCGCGATCACCTCGGCCTGCGACCGCCTGGTGCTGCACCTGGACGGCCCCGGCGGGCACACCGCCCGCCCGCACCTGACCACCGACCTGGTGACCGCGGTGGCCCGGATGGCCGCCGACCTGCCCGGCGCCCTGGCCCGCCGGATGGACCCGCGCTGGGGCGTCAGCCTGGTCTGGGGCCGCATCGCCTCCGGCTCCGCGCCCAACGTCATCCCGCAGCACGCCGAGCTGGAGGGCACCGTCCGCTGCCTGGAGCTGGACGGCTGGCGCGAGGCGCCGGACCTGCTGCACGAGCTGATCGCCAAGCTCAGCGAGACCTACCGGGCCAAGTGGACGCTGGACTACCACCGCGGGGTGCCGCCGGTGGTCAACGAGGCGGTCTCGGTCGCCCTGCTGGACGAGGTGATGAACGCGCGGTTCGGCCGGGACGGCCGGCAGGTGGTGGAGGGCACCGAGCAGAGCCTCGGCGGGGAGGACTTCTCCTGGTACCTGGAGCACGCCCCGGGCGCGCTGGCCCGCCTCGGCGTCCGCGCCCCCGGTGACACCACCGTCCGCGACCTGCACCAGGGACGCTTCGACGTGGACGAGCGGGCGATCGGCATCGGGGCCGAGCTGTTCGCGGCGCTGGCACTGGGGGCGGACGGCCACTGAGGGCGCGGCCGCGGGGCGGCAGCCGACACGTGGGCGGTTTGTCGGGATTCGGGGTTCGGTGGCGGTTCCGTAAACTGGGCCCCACCAACCTCGGACCACCGTCCGTGTCACGGGAAAGGGCCTCGGGATGGGCCTCAGACCACGGTTTGATAACAACCCGAATGCTCTGGCACCCCGTAACACAACCGTGTTCTACGCGCGTTACGGTGGCGTCCGACCACGCCAAACGGTTGCGTGTTAGAAGGAGATACTCCCTTGCGCCGTTCAATGAAGCTCGCCGCGGTTGTGCTCTCGGGTTCCCTGGGCATGGCCTCGCTCGCCGCTTGCGGCGCAAAGAGCAACGACACCACCTCCTCCTCCGGCTCCGGCGACGGTTCGCTGAAGGTCGGTATGGCCTACGACATCGGCGGCCGTGGCGACCAGTCGTTCAACGACTCCGCCGCCCGTGGTCTCGACAAGGCCAAGTCCGACCTCGGTGTCTCCGTCACCGAGGCCGAGGCCAAGCAGGGCGAGGCCGAGGCCGACAAGGAGACCCGCCTCAAGAACCTGGTCGACGCCGGCTACAAGACCATCATCGCGGTCGGCTTCGTCTACCAGCCGGCGGTCAACAAGGTCGCCAAGGACAACCCGAACGTCAAGTTCGCGATCATCGACTCGAACGACAAGGACCAGCCGGCCAACGTCACCTCGCTGCTCTTCGCCGAGCAGGAGGGTTCGTACCTGGCCGGTGTCGCCGCCGCGAACAAGTCGAAGGCCCACCACATCGGCTTCATCGGTGGTGTGCAGTCCGAGCTGATCAAGAAGTTCGAGGCCGGTTACAAGGCGGGCGCCAAGTCCGTGGACCCGAACATCCAGATCGAGACCACGTACCTCACCACCCCGCCGGACTTCTCGGGCTTCTCCTCCCCCGACAAGGGCAAGGAGGCCGCCCAGGGCCAGCTCGACAAGGGCGCGGACGTCATCTACGCCGCCGCCGGTTCCTCCGGCAACGGCTCGATCGAGGCCGTCGCCAACGCCGGCAAGCTGGCCATCGGTGTCGACTCCGACCAGGCCAGCCAGCCGGCCCTGGCGAAGTACAAGAACAGCATCCTGACCTCGATGGTCAAGAACGTCGACAACGCGGTGTACTCGTACATCGACTCGGTCAAGAAGGGCCAGAACCCGACCGGGATCAAGCTCTTCGACCTGAAGGCCGACGGTGTCTCGCTCGCCACCACCGGCGGCAAGATCGACGACATCCAGTCGCAGCTGAAGGCCGCCGCCGACGCCATCAAGAGCGGCGCCACCACCATCCCGACCGCGCCGGCCCAGTAAGGTCCGCGCGTCCCGGACGTGACAACGCCTGCCGCCTGCCCGGCAGAGCGATGATCGACACAGGCACGGGAGGGGCCCGGCAGGGTGCGCTCAACGCGCACCCCCGGGCCCCGTTCCGTCCCCACGTTTCCCCACCTTGGCCCTCCCAGCGCAACGACGCGCCTCCAGACCACCAGGAGATCGCCATCACCGCATCCGACCCCGTCCCCCTGCGCAAGGACGGCACCCCCAGCGCGGGGACGGCGACAACGGCCGTCGAGCTGCGCGGCATCACCAAGCGCTTCCCCGGTGTCGTGGCCAACCACGACATCAACCTCACCGTCCGCACCGGCACCGTGCACGCCCTGATGGGTGAGAACGGCGCCGGCAAGTCGACGCTGATGAAGATCCTCTACGGCATGCAGAAGCCGGACGAGGGCACCATCGCGATCAACGGCGAGCTGTGCGAGTTCAACACGCCCGGCGACGCGATCGAGCGCGGCATCGGCATGGTGCACCAGCACTTCATGCTCGCCGACAACCTCACCGTGTGGGAGAACGTCGTCCTCGGCGGCGAGAAGATCCACGGCATCGGTGCCAAGGCGAAGGCGAAGATCAAGGAGATCTCCGACCAGTACGGCCTGGGCGTGCGCCCGGACGCCCTGGTCGAGGACCTCGGCGTCGCCGACCGCCAGCGCGTCGAGATCCTCAAGGTGCTCTACCGCGGCGCCAAGATCCTGATCCTCGACGAGCCCACGGCCGTCCTCGTCCCGCAGGAGGTCGACGCGCTGTTCGACAACCTGCGCGAGCTCAAGTCCGAGGGCGTCACCGTCATCTTCATCTCGCACAAGCTGCACGAGGTGCTGGCGGTGGCCGACGCGATCAGCGTCATCCGGCGCGGCACCACGGTCGGCGACGCCGACCCCAAGGCCGTCACCGCCCGGCAGCTCGCCGAGATGATGGTCGGCGCCGAGCTGCCCTCCCCGGAGAGCCGCGAGTCGACCGTCACCACGGACGAGATGCTCGACGTGAAGGACCTGCGGATCGCCAAGACCGACGCCGAGGGCATCGAGCGCGTCGTCCTGGACGACATCTCGCTGCGCATCCACAAGGGCGAGATCCTCGGCATCGCCGGCGTCGAGGGCAACGGCCAGGCCGAACTGGTCGAGGCCATCATGGGCATGCTGCCGCTGGACGGCGGCACCGTCACCCTGGACGGCAAGGACCTCTCCGGCACCCTGACCCGGTCCCGCCGCGAGGCCGGCATCGGCTACATCCCCGAGGACCGCCACAAGCACGGCCTGCTGCTGGAGGCCCCGCTCTGGGAGAACCGCATCCTCGGTCACGTCACCGAGGCGCCCAACTCCACGGGCGTGCTGCTGAACCCGGCCGGCGCGCGGGTGGACACCCAGCGGATCGTCGAGGAGTTCGACGTCCGCACCCCCGGCATCGAGGTCACCGCGGCCTCGCTCTCCGGCGGCAACCAGCAGAAGCTGATCATCGGCCGCGAGATGAGCCACCAGCCCAAGCTGCTGATCGCCGCGCACCCCACCCGCGGTGTCGACGTCGGCGCGCAGGCCCAGATCTGGGAGCACATCCGGGTCGCCCAGCGGGCCGGCCTCGCCGTCCTGCTGATCTCCGCGGACCTGGACGAGCTGATCGGGCTCTCCGACACCATCCGGGTCATCTACCGCGGCCGCCTGGTCGCCGACGCCGACCCGGCCACCGTGACCGCCGAGGACCTGGGCACCGCGATGACCGGTGCCGCCAGCGGCCACATCGAGTCCGAGCCGGAGGCCGTCGCCGAGGCGCACGCCGTCGCTGCCGAGGGCACCCAGGCCGAGGGCACCGACCCGTCCGACACCGCCGACGACCCGCAGGCGGGGGAGTAACACATGACCAGTCCCAACCCTGCTGCCAAGCCCAGCCTGGCGCAGCGGATCAGCGGTGAGCGGATCGTGCTCGCACTGGCGGCGCCGGTGCTCGCGGTCCTGCTCTCCGTCGCGATCTGCTCCGTCCTGCTGGCGACCTCGGGCAAGAACCCGTTCGACGCGTGGAACGTGATGATCACGTTCGCCACCAAGTCGGACGGCCAGGTGCTGATTCTCAACCGCTCCACCACCTACTACCTGGCCGCCGCGGCCGCCGCGTTCGGGTTCCGGATGAACCTGTTCAACATCGGCGTCGAGGGCCAGTACAAGGTCGCGGCGCTGTTCGCGGCCTACATCGGCGCGCAGGTCGACCTGCCGGCCTTCATCCAGATCCCGCTGCTGCTGGTCACCGCCATGCTGGTCGGCGGCCTGTACGCGAGCATCGCCGGTCTGCTGAAGGTCTTCCGCGGCGTCAGCGAGGTCATCTCGACCATCATGCTGAACGCCATCGCGATCGCGATCGTCGGTCTGCTGCTCGTCCCGGGCGTCTTCGCGCCGAAGGTGAGCGGCACCAGCAACTCGATCCAGACCGAGCCGATCTCGCAGTCGAGCCACTTCTTCGCGATCCAGACGGACGGCGGCCCGCTCTGGGGCTTCATCTTCATCGCCGTCCTGGTCGGTGTGCTCTTCCAGTTCGTGCTGACCCGCACCCGCTTCGGCTTCGACCTGCGCGCCACCGGCCGCTCGGAGTCCGCCGCGACCGCGTCCGGCGTGAACGTCAAGCGCATGATCATCATCTCGATGGTGGTCTCCGGTGCGATCGCCGGTCTGATCGGCCTGCCCGAGCTGCTGCAGAACTCCTTCTACTACGGGCAGACCTTCCAGCCCGGCCTGGGCTTCCTGGGCATCTCGATCGCCCTGCTGGGCCGCAACAGCCCGATCGGCATGGCCTTCGCGGCGCTGCTGTTCGCCTTCCTGGACGCCACCGGCTCCCAGCTGCCGCTCCAGGGCGGCTTCCCGTCCGAGATCGTCTCGGTCATGGAGGGCACCATCGTCATCTGCGTCGTCGTCGCGTACGAGCTGGTGCGCCGCTACGGCCTGACCCGCCAGCAGAAGCGGGTCGGCGAGCAGCTCGCCGCCCAGCTCGCGGCCGCTGAGAAGAAGGAGGTGTCGGCGTGAGCACGGCTACCGCTGCTCGTCCCAAGGCGCCCGGCGCGCCTGCGAAGAAGCACAAGCTGTCCTGGCCGGTCGTCCTGCTGCTGATCGCGGGCGCCCTGGTGCTGTTCTCCGCCGTGGGCATGGCCACCGGCAACCACTCGCTGACCTCCTCCGGTCAGGTCACCGCCGCGCTCAGCGCCGCCGTGCCGATCGGCATGGCCGGTCTCGGCGGTCTCTGGTCCGAGCGGGCCGGTGTGGTCAACATCGGCCTCGAAGGCATGATGGTCGCCGGCACCTTCTGCGGCGCCTGGGTCGGCTACCTCGTCAACCCGTGGGTCGGCCTGCTGGCCGGCATGGCGGGCGGCGCGCTCGGCGGTCTGCTGCACGCGATCATCACCGTCACGTTCGGCGTCGACCACATCGTCTCCGGCGTCGGCATCAACCTGCTGATCCCCGGCATCTGCGCGTACGTCAACCGGATCTACTACAAGGACTACGTCTCGGTCGGCGCCGGCCAGAACCAGTCCCCGCCGGCGGACCCGCTGCCCTACATCACGGTTCCGGGGCTGTCCTCGGGCCTGAAGGACATCGAGGCCCACCACTGGTTCTTCGTCTCGGACGTCGCGGGCGTGCTCGCCGGCCTGGTCACCAACATCTCTGTGGTCGTCGTCCTGGCCGCCGCGCTGATCGTGGTCACCTACTTCGTGCTCTGGCGCACGGTGTTCGGCCTGCGACTGCGCTCCTGCGGTGAGAACCCGACCGCCGCCGAGTCGCTGGGCGTCAACGTCTACAAGTACAAGTACATCGCGGTCATCGCCTCCGGCGCCTTCGCGGGCCTCGGCGGTGCGTACCTCTCGCTGGTCGCCGCGCACTTCTACAAGGACGGCCAGACCCTCGGCCGAGGCTTCATCGGTCTCGCCGCGATGATCTTCGGCAACTGGATGCCCGGCGGTCTCGCCATGGGCGCCGGCCTGTTCGGCTTCACCGACAGCCTCCAGCTGCGCGACCCGGGTTCGGTGCACGTGCTGCTCCTGACCGTGGGCATCGCGATGGTGCTGCTCGCCCTGTGGCAGCTCTACCGGCGCAAGTACGTCTCGACGGTGATCTCGCTCGTCGTCGCCGGCGGCATGATCGCCTGGTACTCGCTGACCGACGAGGTGCAGCGTCCGCTGATCGTCGCCACGCCGTACGTGATCACCCTGGTGGTGCTCTCGCTGGCCTCGCAGCGCCTGCGCCCGCCGAAGGCCGACGGCCAGATCTACCGCAAGGGCCAGGGCAAGTGACCGCCCCCGTGATCGACTGGGAGCGGCTGCGCGAGGCGGCGCGCGAGGCGATGGGCCACGCGTACGCCCCGTACAGCAAGTTCCCGGTCGGTGCGGCCGCGCTGGTGGACGACGGTCGGGTGGTCACCGGCTGCAACGTCGAGAACGCCTCGTACGGGCTCGGGCTGTGCGCCGAGTGCGGGCTGGTGTCCGCGCTGCACGCCACCGGCGGCGGGCGGCTGACCGCGTTCACCTGCGTGGACGGTGCCGGTGAGCTGCTGATGCCGTGCGGGCGCTGCCGCCAGCTGCTGTACGAGCACGGCGGACCGGACCTGCTGGTCGAGCTGGCCTCGGGCGTCAAGCCGATGAGCGAGGTCCTGCCCGACGCGTTCGGGCCGGAGCGGCTCTAGCCTCTCTGTTTGTTACGCGCGTAGAGTGTCGCGAGTGGGCCGGAACCCGGTCATCTCGCGGCACTCTTCGCATTTCATGCCTTTCTGAAACCCCTCTTGGAGCACGCATGGACGCCATCTCCGTCATCAGGACCAAGCGCGACCGCGGAGAGCTGAGCGACGCTCAGATCGACTGGGTCATCGACGCCTACACCCGCGGCGAGGTCGCCGACGAGCAGATGTCCGCCCTGGCCATGGCGATCCTGCTGAACGGCATGCAGCCGCGCGAGATCAGCCGCTGGACCGACGCCATGATCCGCTCCGGCGTCCGGATGGACTTCTCCTCGCTGCCGCTGCCCACCAGCGACAAGCACTCCACGGGCGGCGTCGGCGACAAGATCACCCTCCCGCTCGCCCCGCTGGTCGCCGCCTGCGGCGCCGCCGTCCCGCAGCTCTCCGGCCGCGGCCTCGGCCACACCGGCGGCACCCTGGACAAGCTGGAGTCCATCCCCGGCTGGCGCGCCCTGCTGTCCAACGACGAGATGATGGACGTGCTGCGCGACGCGGGCGCGGTCATCTGCGCGGCCGGCGACGGCCTCGCCCCGGCCGACAAGAAGCTGTACGCGCTGCGCGACGTCACCGGCACCGTCGAGGCGATCCCGCTGATCGCCTCCTCGATCATGTCCAAGAAGATCGCCGAGGGCACCGGCGCGCTCGTCCTGGACGTCAAGGTCGGCTCCGGCGCGTTCATGAAGAACATCGACGACGCCCGCGAACTCGCCCGCACCATGGTGGGCCTGGGCACCACCGCCGGGGTCAACACCGTCGCGCTGCTCACCGACATGTCCACCCCGCTCGGCCTCACCGCCGGAAACGCGCTGGAGGTCCGCGAGTCGGTCGAGGTGCTGGCCGGCGGCGGCCCGGCCGACGTCGTGGAGCTGACCCTCGCGCTCGCCCGCGAGATGCTCGCCGCGGCCGGCGTGCACGGCAAGGACCCGGCGGACGCGCTGCGCGACGGCTCCGCGATGGACCACTGGCGCCGCATGATCGCCGCCCAGGGCGGCGACGTGGACGCCCCGCTCCCGGTCGCCCGCGAGCAGCACGTCATCCCCGCGCCGGCCTCCGGCGTGCTCACCGAGCTCGACGCGTACGCCGTCGGCGTCTGCGCCTGGCGCCTGGGCGCCGGCCGCGCCCGCAAGGAGGACCCGGTGCAGGCCGGGGCCGGCGTCGAGATGCACGCCAAGCCGGGTGACACCGTCGTGGCCGGCCAGCCCCTGCTGACCCTCCACACCGACACCCCGGAGCGCTACGACTACGCCATCGAGGCCCTGGCCGGCGGCATCACCGTCGCCCCCGAGGGCACGGCGTTCACCCCGAACCCGATCGTGCTGGACCGCATCGCCTGAGCGGCGTGAGGTCTGCTCACGTACGCCGGATCAGGCGTACGTGAGCAGACCACTGGTGTCGAGTGCCCAAGGACCGATGGTGACCTTGTCGCCGAAGACGAACTTCTCACGGGAGCAGTAGTCGAGGTCCGAGTACAGGACTCCGGTGCCCGTGCGGGGGTCGACGATCAGGTAGTAGGGGATGCCCATCGCCGAATAGTCCCGGACCTTGTCGCGGTAGTCGTTCTCGGGGTTCGACTTGGAGACGACCTCCACGGCCAGGAGTACGTCGTGGGGGAGCACCGCGGACTGTTCACTCTCCAGAAGTGCTTCAGGGAAGACCATCAGGTCCGGGTTGCGCAGCCTGCCGAGTCCGGCATCCTCCAGATCGGCACCGTGGTAGGCGATGTGGCCCGGATGTGTGGTCGGCAACTGGGCGTTGAGCTGACGGGCGATGCGCAACACCGCGAGCTCGTGCCGCATGACCGGCGACATCATCATGACGATCTCGCCGCCGGCGATCTCGACCTTCCCTATCCCCGGCACCTTCGGCAGTTGATCCGCGATCTCGCGGAGCCGGGCGTACGCAGCAGGATCGGTGCTCATGCTCCGGAGTCTATCGACGGCCGCTGTCAAGCGTCCGCGACCGCTCGCGTCGTGGTACGGGCCCGGCGGGTGGCGTAGAGGGTGACGGTGGTGGCGAGGGTCATGGCGGTGAGGCCGACGGCGGCGGCGCCGGGCCAGCCGGTGGCGTGGTAGGCGTCGGCGCCGAGGGTGCCGCCGAGGCTGTTGCCGAGGTAGTAGGCGATCAGGTAGAGCGCGGAGGCCTGGGCGCGGCCCTCGGTGGCGGTGCGGCCGACCGCCGAGGAGGCGGTGGCGTGGCCGGCGAAGAAGCCCGCGGTGATCAGGACCAGGCCGAGCAGCGCGCAGAGCAGGGAGTCGGCGAGGGAGAGCAGCAGGCCGGCCGCGGTGACACCGATGGCGACGTACAGGGCGCCGCGGCGGCCCAGCCGGCCGGAGAGGCGGCCGGCCGCGGCGGAGGTGCCGGTGCCGACCAGGTAGACCACGAAGATCGAGGCGGCGATCGATTCGGGCAGGTGGAACGGCGCGGAGATCAGCCGGTAGCCGACGGTGTTGTAGACCGCGCCGAACACGGCCATGAACAGCATCCCGAGCGCGTACAGCCGGACCAGCAGCGGGTTGCGCAGGTGCCGTCCGACGGTGCGGGCGAGCGCGCGGGCGTCCACCGGGGCGGGGGTGAAGTGCCGGGCGGCGGGGATCAGCAGCCGGAACACGAGCGTGGCGAGCAGGGCGAGGACGGCGGAGGCGGCGAGGCCCCAGCGCCAGCCGAGGGCGGCGGCGGTCCAGCCGGAGAGCAGCCGGCCGCCCATGCCGCCGATGCTGTTGCCGGCCACGTACAGGCCCATCGCGGAGGCCAGGGCGCTGGGGTGGACCTCCTCGGCGAGGTAGGCCATGGCGGTGGCCGGGAGCCCGGCGAGGGCGGCGCCCTGGAGGACCCGCAGGACGACGAGGGTGGTCAGGTCCGGTGCGAAGGGCAGGGCGAGGGCGAGGACGGAGGCGGCGAGGGTGGAGGCCGTCATCACGGCGGTGCGGCCGTACCTGTCGGAGAGCGCGCTCGCCGGGAGCAGTCCGAGGGCGAGGCCGAGGGTGGCGGCGGAGGCCGTCCAGCTGGCCTGGCCGGGGGTGAGGTCGAGGTCGGCCGAGAGGACCGGCAGCAGGCCCTGGGTGGAGTAGAGCAGGACGAAGGTCGCGACCCCGGCGGCGAACAGGGCGAGGTTGGCGCGGCGGAAGGCGGGCCGTCCGGGGCGGAGGCGGTCGTCCGGGGCGGTGGCGGTGGCGGGGGCATCCGGGGCGGGCACGGATGCCCTGGTACTTGAGGGCTGCATGCCGTTGACCGTAGGCCTGGTGTCGTTGATGCGTCCAATGCATGAAGCAGGCATGATCGATGCACTGGCGTATGAGTCGAGGTGTCGAGGTGGTGACGGGATGGCCGGGCCGGAGCCGGTGGACGGCGGGGAGCAGCGGTACCGGGCGGCCGAGTTGGGGCCGGACGAGCCGGCCGTCCTGCTGGCGCCCCGGCTGGCGCAGTTCGCGGCGGTGGCCCGGCTGGAGCACGTGACGCAGGCGGCCGCGGTGCTCGGGGTGCCGCAGCCGACGCTGTCGCGCGCGGTGGCGCGCCTGGAGGAGGAGCTGGGGGTGGAGCTGCTGGCCCGTCAGGGCCGTACGGTCCGGCTGACCAGGGCGGGCCGGCTGCTGCTGGCCTCGGTGGAGCGGGCGCTGGCCGAGGTCGAGCGGGGCGCGCAGGCGGCCAGGGCGGAGGCGGACCCGGAGGCGGGGCTGGTCGCCTTCGGCTTCCTGCACACGATGGGGCCGGACGCGGTTCCGGCGCTGCTGCGCGGCTTCCGCGCGGCGCACCCCCGGGTGCGGTTCCAGCTGGTGCAGGACTACGGCGGGGCGATGCTGGAGCGGCTGCGGGCCGGTGAGCTGGACCTCTGCCTGGTGGCGCCGCTGCCGGAGGAACCGGCGTTCACCGCCCGCCCGTTGGACGAGCAGCGCCTGCACCTGGTCGTCCCGGCGGACCACCGGCTGGCCGGGCGCCGGCGGATCCGGCTGGCGGAGGTGGCCGAGGAGCCGTTCGTCGGGCTGGAGCAGGGGTACGGGCTGCGCGCGATCACGGACGGCTTCTGCGCGGAGGCCGGGTTCGTCCCCCGGCTGGCGTTCGAGGGGGAGGAGGCCGAGACGCTGCGCGGGCTGGTGGCGGCCGGGCTCGGGGTGGCGCTGCTGCCGCCGGCCCTGGTGCCGCGGCCCGGGGTGGTGGAGCTGGAGGTGACGGCGCCGCGCCCCCGGCGGGCGGTCGGGCTGGCCTGGGCGGCGGGGCGGCCGCTGACGCCGCCGGCGAAGGCGTTCCGGGACTTCGTGCTGTCCCGGCGCGGACGGCTGCTCCAGCACGACTGAAACCGCCGTCGCGGTATTCCGGAACGGCCAGGGCGGTTTGGCGGATCCTATGGACCGGTCGGTGGAATTCCGGGCGGAGTTTGGACCATTCGGTGGTGTTCACAGTGGTGGGTCTACGCGCGTAGGGGCTATATTTCCGCAATGGAGAAGCAGATCCCCGTCACCACCGCGGGCACCGGCCCGCGCATCCCCACCGCCGACCAGATCCGCCGCGCGCCCAAGGTCCTGCTGCACGACCACCTGGACGGCGGGCTGCGTCCGGAGACCGTCGTCGAGCTGGCCGCCGCCGTCGGCTACGAGGGGCTCCCCACCACCGACGTCAAGGAACTCGGTGAGTGGTTCCGCGAGGCCGCCGACTCCGGCTCGCTGGTCCGCTACCTGGAGACCTTCGCGCACACCTGCGCCGTGATGCAGACCCGCGAGGCCCTGATCAAGGTCGCCGCCGACTGCGCCGAGGACCTCGCCGCCGACGGCGTCGTGTACGCCGAGGTCCGGTACGCCCCCGAACAGCACCTGGAGGGCGGCCTGACCCTCGACGAGGTCGTCGAGGCCGTCCAGGAGGGCTTCCGCCTGGGCGAGGCCAACGCCCGCGAGGCCGGCCACCGGATCCGCATCGGCACCCTGATCACCGCGATGCGGCACGCCGCCCGCTCGCAGGAGATCGCCGAACTGGCCAACCGCCACCGGGACTCGGGCGTCGTCGGCTTCGACATCGCCGGTGCCGAGGCCGGCTACCCCCCCACCCGCCACCAGGCCGCCTTCGACTACCTCAAGGGCGAGAACAACCACTTCACCATCCACGCGGGCGAGGCCTTCGGCCTGCCGTCGATCTGGGAGGCCCTGCAGTGCTGCGGCGCCGACCGGCTCGGCCACGGCGTGCGGATCGTCGACGACATCACGGTGAACGAGGACGGCAGCGTCGAGCTCGGCCGACTGGCCGCGTACGTGCGCGACAAGCGCATCCCGCTGGAGATGTGCCCCACCTCCAACCTCCAGACCGCGGCGGCCACCTCGTACGCCGAGCACCCGATCGGGCTGCTCAGCCGGCTGAAGTTCCGGGTCACGGTGAACACCGACAACCGGCTCATGAGCGGCACCAGCATGAGCCAGGAGTTCGGGCACCTGGTCGAGGCCTTCGGCTACACCCTGGGCGACATGGAGTGGTTCACCGTGAACGCCATGAAGTCCGCGTTCCTGCCCTTCGACGAGCGACTGGCGATGATCAGCGACGTGATCAAGCCCGGCTACGCCGAGCTGAAGGCCGAGTGGCTGTTCAGCGCGGGCACCGGCGGCAACTGAGCCGTAGCGCTGACGCGCTCCTTTCGGTCGGATGAACGGCCTTCTTCCACAAGGAAGTTGGCGTTCATCCGACTACTCACTCGGGTGAGTGAACGCTCCTTGGTTCTTGCGCGACCGGCTCACTACGGTGTGCCAGTCATTGCCGACCAGGCACGGTGGCGGCCTCCCGTCCGCCGGAAGCCGTACGCGTCGTCGGCCTCCGACGAGGACCCAAGGGGACGAACCATGAAGCAGGCTCTCAAGGCCGCCGGCACCGCGGCGCTCGGCATCGCCATCGCGGCGGTCGGCGCCGGCACCGCCTCCGCCGACGCCGCCCCGGCGCCCGGCGGCCTCGGGCTGCCCACCGGCGCGGTGACGAACCCCGCGGTGACCGGGGCGGTCACCGACACCGCCGCCAAGCTGCCGGGCGGCGACAAGGTCACCGGCACGCTGGGCACCCTCGCCCCGAGCGTCGGCCACGCCGCCCCGGCCGCCGAGGCCCCGCTCGCCGGCGTCACCCAGCAGCGCGCCGCCGTGCCCTCCGTCCCGGGTCTCGACAAGACCCCCCTCGGCGGGCTGACCGGCGCCCTTCCGGGCCTGCCGGGCCTGGGCGGCTGATTCCGCAGGCGCCGACACACGGACGGGCCGCCCGCCCCGGAGCACCGGGGCGGGCGGCCCGTCCGCGTTCCGCCGTGACGGCTCACGGCTCACGCTCGCGGCCGACGGCTCACGGCTCCTGGGGGAGGAGCAGCCAGAGGGCGAGGTAGAGCAGGAACTGCGGGCCGGGCAGCAGGCAGGACAGCAGGAAGATCAGCCGGACGGTCCACGGGGTCAGCCCGAAGCGGGCGGCGATCCCGGCGCAGACGCCGGCGATGACGCGGTTGTGGCGGGGACGGGCAAGGCGCGCGCTCATGGTGTACTCCTGATCTGGTCCGCACGGTGCGACCCGGTCCGGCCGGTCCGGCGGGCGTACTTCCATGCTCCGCCGTCGCCGGCGCGAAAGCCTCCGCCCGGCAGGTGATTCCGCACCCCGAACGTTCACCGGGGAGGCGTAGCCGGACGTCGGGGTCGTCCTCAGGGTGACCCTGAGGACCACCGCCCTCCGGCCCGGGCCGAATGCCCCGTGACCTCCCGCCGCGGGCGCGTGGAATGGGATCGATATGATGCCGCAGTCGCTGTTGGCCGGGGGGCGGAACATCGGCGCGCCATCGCCAGGAAATGGCCTCTCACGCAAGCGATTTCACGTTCTGTTGGGCTCTGTCCGAATTCTCTCGTGAGGTTGACATTGCGCATTCCACAGCGCAGCTTCCTGGCCGCGACCGCCGCCGTCACCCTGGCCTCCGGCCTGGCCGTCGTCGAGGCCCCGGCCGTCCTCGCCGCCCCGGGGGCCGTCGCGGCCACCCAGGGCGCCCAGGCCCAGCCCTCGCCGGTCACCGTCGCCCTCGGCGGCCTGCCCGGCACCGTCAAGGCGGGCGGCGCGCCGGTGGAGTTCACCGTGACGCTCAGGAACACCGCCGACCACCAGATGGACGTGCCCGCGTCCTCCGTCGTCATCGGCGACACCGGTACCGCCACGAAGCCGAGCCAGTTCACGCTGCAGTACCGGTCGCCCGGCGGCACGCAGTGGCAGGACGCCAAGGTGCGGGCCACGAACAGCGGCGGCCTCTGGGACCTCGACCAGCCCGCCCAGCTGCACCTGGCGCCCGGTACCGAGGCCGTCTACCGGCTGCGGCTCACCGTCGCCGCCGACACCCCGGCGGGCCGGGTGACGCCCGGGTTCAGCGCCGTCGTCTCGGACCCCGCCCTGCCGCCGGAGCAGCGGGTCTCCTCCGCGATCGGCTTCTCGGACCTGGTCATCGCCCCGGCGGTCACGCCGACGACCGCGGCGCCCAGGCCCGCCGCCACGGCGGACGTCAGGCTCGACGGCGTGCCCGCCGCCTTCACGGCGGGTGGCGAGGCGAAGGCGTTCAGGCTGGTCTTCGCCAACACCAGCGGCAAGGACCTCCGCATCCTGCCCGCGATCGTCTTCCGGGGGGCGACCGAGCTCCCCTCCGAGACCGTCGGGTTCGAGTTCAGGACGGCCGGCGGGGCCTGGCTGGAGGGGACCCCGGCCGGCAGCTCGGAGCACCCCGGCTGGCTCTACCTGGGGCTGCGCACCGGTGACAGGAGCGCCGACGTGATGGCGCTGGCGAAGGGCGAGACCCGGACGATCGACGTCCGGCTGTCCTTCACCAGGGACACCCCGGCCATGGCCCAGTCCCTGGCGGCCCTCGCGGGCAGCCTGCCCGGCGAGGGCGAGAGCGGGAACGAGGCGTCCAGCCCGAAGGCCGACTTCACGATCGTGGCCGCGGCGGGCTCCACCGCGACGCCGGTGCCCACCGTGTCGGCCACCCCGACGCCGACCGCGTCGGCGCCGTCCGCCGTCGCGGTCGTCCCGGTCGTCCAGACCACCAGCGCGGCGCCGAGCCCGGCGGCCGGCCTCCCGCAGGTGGTCACCCCCGCGGCACCGACCCCGGAGACCCGGCTGGCCTCCACCGGCGGCGGCCCCAGCTCCGCGCCGATGGCGATCACCGGTGCGGTCGCGATAGCCCTCGGCGTGGGCACCCTGGTCGTGGCGCGCCGCCGCAGGAACGGGTAGGGACGCCCACGGGCGGCACCGGGGAGCGACCCCGCGGACGCCGGAAGGCCCGTCCGTCACCCGCTGCAGAGCGGTGACGGACGGGCCTTCCGACGTTCGTACGACGGGTGCGTCCGGATCAGCCGGCCGGGTGCGGCGGCTGGGCCGGCGGCGCGGGCTGCGCGTACGGGTTGTCCGCCACCGGCTGCGGCGGGACGCCCGGCTGGTACGGCGCGCCCGGCTGCGGGGCGTTGGGGTTGAACGGGGCCTGCGGGGCGTTGGGGTTGAACGGGGCCTGCGGCGCGTTCGGGTTGTACGGCGCCTGCGGGGCGTTCGGGTTGAACGCGGCGGCCTGCGGGGCCGGGTGGTTCTTGGCGTTGCTGCGCTCGACGATCGCCTTCACGGAACCGGCGATCAGCGCGACCGGCAGGATGAACACCTTGAAGAAGATGTAGTACGTGCCGCCCTCGAAGACGAACGCGAGGTAGTAGGCGTACCCCAGGAAACCGAGGGCGACCACGACGTTGAGGATCCGCAGGCCGACCTTCAGCCCGCCGGCGAAGGCCCCGAGGAGCAGCATGAGGACGCCGCTGAGCGCCAGCAGGACGACGTACCAGGAGAACAGCGGTTCGGCGCTGAAGTCGAGATTGTTCACGGGGGGTTTCCTGTGGGAGGGAAGAAACAACGGCGGAACCGTTTGGGGACGAGAGCGCACAGTACTGGAGGCGGCTGACATTCGTCGCGGCCTTTACGTCACGGTGTCGTTGCGCTCTGCCGAAGCGGCAATTGACGAGGTGGGAAATGACTGAGTATGAGGTGCTGCGGGTCTTTTGCGGACCTGACGGCCGGTACGGGAACGAGCTCGGTGTGGTGCGGGACGG
Organism: Kitasatospora sp. NPDC038210; assembly: GCF_055600605.1. Classification (NCBI taxonomy): domain Bacteria; kingdom Bacillati; phylum Actinomycetota; class Actinomycetes; order Kitasatosporales; family Streptomycetaceae; genus Kitasatospora; species Kitasatospora sp. NPDC038210. The sequence goes on from NZ_JBVJYK010000003.1 coordinate 514,704, forward strand.
CGCCGCCGTCCCGGAGCGCGCCGACCGGCAGCGGATCGCGCACGAACTCGGCTTCAGTGAGACGGTGTTCGTCGACGACCCGGAGCGCGGGGAGATCGACATCTTCACCCCGACGCTGCGTCTGCCGTTCGCCGGCCACCCGTGCGTGGGCGCCGCCTGGCTGCTCGGGGTGGACCGGCTGGTCACGGCCGCCGGCGTGGTGGGCGTGCGGCGCGCGGACGGGGTGACCCGGATCGAGGCCCGGCCGCAGTGGGCCCCGCCGCGGACGCTGCGGCAGTACGGATCGGTGGCCGAGGTGGAGGCGCTGGAGGTGCCCCCGCCGGGGGAGTGGATCTACGCCTGGGCCTGGCAGGACGAGGCGGCCGGCACCGTCCGGGCGCGGGCCTTCCCCGGGCGCGGCGACGGGATCGACGAGGACGAGGCGACCGGGGCGGCCGCCCTGCTGCTGACCGCGCGGCTCGGCCGGGCGCTGACCGTGACCCAGGGCCGGGGCTCGCAGCTGCTGACCGGGTTGCGCCCGGGCGGGCTGGTCGAGGTGGGCGGTCGGGTGGCGCCGGTTCAGCGGACGGGCGGCGTCGGCTCCGCGTAGGCGCGCGGACGCGCGACGGACGGCCGGGGGGCGGGCGCGACGGCGGCCACCCGGCCGACGGCGGTCACCGGCGGGACGGCCAGGACGGACACCCGGGGCGCCCGCGGCCGACGCTCCCGCAGCAGGTGCCGCAGGCCGGGGACCAGCGCGACGTGCGTGGTGGCCACACCGATCACGGCGAACAGGATGTGGTCCACGTTGAGGACGTGCCCCGGCGTCCAGGAGGACAGGAACTCCAGCCCGGTCGCCAGCAGCGCGGAGACGCCGGTGGTGCGCAGGAAGGACGGCAGCCAGGGGGCCCGCAGGCGCCCGCCGGCCAGCGGCAGCAGGACACCGAGCGGGGCCAGCAGCAGCAGCTCGCCGACCACCTGCCAGCCGGTGGAGGAGCGCAGCGAGGCCAGCGGCGTCAGGTTGGCGTCGTACACCCACGCCACCGGAAGCGGTCTCAGCACCACCCAGAGCACCAGCGCCAGGTACAGGGCCAGGCCCGTCAGTCCGGCCAGCCGGAGGGAACGGTGGACGGCCGCCGCCGGGCTGCTCTCGGTCCCCGCGCCGGAACGCTCCTCGCGTGTCCTGGTGCCATGTCGCTGCACGGGGGGAAGGACGTGAGCCGGTGGCACGGCGGTTCCACGTCGGGCGTGAACATTCCCGAACGCGCCCCCGCCGCCCTCCGCTACTTGCAGGGCGCGGCCGTCGGCACCGCGCTGAACGCGTTGTCCGGCGGCGGGCTGCCGGGCACCACCGGCGTGGGCGACGGGCTCGGGCTCGCGGCGCCCTTGGCGGCGCCGCGGGCCGCGGTCACGGCCGGTGCGGGGCCGGGCGGGGTGGCCAGCGCGGTGGGTATGTGCGGGGTGGTCGGGCACGCCGTCCGGCTGGCCGGGGCGCCGGCGTCGACCGGTACGGCGGTCGGCCGGATGCCGCAGCCGGAAGCCAGCGCGAGCAGGAGCAGTGCGCCGGCGGTGCGGCGCAGGGCGGTGCGGGTGGGGGCGGTCACGTGGCGTCCTTGTCCTCGACGGCGTCGCGCGCGGGGCCGTCCTCGGCCCCGCCCGCGGACGGCGGAGGCGGTGGCGTCAGCGGCAGTGTCAGGGTGAACACCGCGCCGACCTCCCCGTTCGCCGCCGTGATCGTCCCCCCGTGAATCTGCGCGTTGGCCATCGCGATCGACAGCCCCAGGCCGCTGCCCTCCGAGCGGGCCCGCCCCCGGTCCGCCTTGTAGAAGCGGTCGAAGACGTGCGGCAGCACGTCCTCCGGGATGCCCGGGCCGCTGTCGCTGACCTCGACCACCACCGAGTCCTCGGACTGCCGGACCCTGACCCGCACCGGCGAGCCGCCGTGCTTGAGCGCGTTGCCGATCAGGTTGGCGAAGACCACGTCGAGTCGGCGCGGGTCGACCACGGCCAGGATGCCGCGCGGGGCGTCCACCTCGACCGCGTCGTACCAGGCACGCCCGTCGATGCAGGACATGATCAGGTCGGAGATGTCCATCTCGTCGGCGACCAGCTTGGCGGTGCCGGCGTCGAAGCGGGTCACCTCCATCAGGTTCTCCACCAGGTCGGACAGCCGCCGGGTCTCGCTGACCACCAGCCGGACGGCCGGCTCGATCATCGGGTCCAGCGATTCGGCCTCGTCCTCCAGGATGTCGGTGACGGCGGTCATCGCGGTCAGCGGGGTGCGCAGCTCGTGCGACATGTCGGCCACGAACCGCCGGCTCTGCGCCTCGCGCGCGCTCAGCTCCTCGACCTGCTCGTGGAGCTGCTCCGCGGTCCGGTTGAAGGTCCGCGCCAGATCGGCGAGTTCGTCGGCGCCGTCGACTTCGAGCCGGGTGTCCAGGTGCCCCTCGCCGAGCCGCCGGGCCGCGTCGCCGAGCCGCTTGACCGGCCGCAGCACGGTGGCCGAGGCGGCCTGGGCGAGCAGCGCCGAGCCGATCAGTGCGAGCAGGGTGGCGATCGCCAGCGACCAGCCCAGGGTGTTCAGGTCGGCCCGCTCGTTCTCCAACGACTTGAACATGTACGCCGTCGGGCCGTTCGGCACCACCTTGGTGCCGCCGATCACGAACGGCCGGCCCTCCAGGTTCTGCCGCTGCCAGTACAGGTGGTACGGGTACGGGTTGCTCTCGGTGACCTCGCGCGGCTTGGCGACCGTGGACTGCAGCGCGGCCGGCACGTCGGCCAGCGTGAAGCGCGTCGGATCGGAGGAGGCCGCGGGGCACTCCGGGTGCGCCGGGTCGACCACCACGACGTCGTAACTGAGGCCGGAGCTGGCCACGTTGGAGGCCAGCGTGGCCAGCTCCGGGCAGGCCGCGTTCAGCGGCAGCTCGGAGACGTTGCGGCTGAGCGAGACCCGGAAGTCGTTCAGCGCGGTGTCCTGGGCACGCTTGAGCACCGCGTCGCGGTTCAGCCAGTACGCGATGCCGGAGGCCGAAACGGCGGCGAGCAGCGCGACCGCCGCGAACACCGCGATCAGCCGAACGCGCAGGGAGCGCAGCCGTCGCCACCGGCCCGCCGGGAAACGCCGGGCAGTCGTCTGATGGTCAGTCACAAGAGCCTGTCGTGGTACGGGAGGTCAGCGGTCGGAGGGCAGGGGCAGGGGAGGGCTCAGGCCGGCGGGTCCAGCCGGTAGCCCACCCCGCGCACGGTGCGGATCAGCGTCGGCGCGGACGGCACGTCCTCGACCTTGGCCCGCAGCCGCTGCACGCAGGCGTCCACCAGGCGCGAGTCGCCGAGGTAGTCGTGCTCCCAGACCAGCCGCAGCAGCTGCTGGCGGGAGAGCGCCTGCCCGGGGCGGCGGCTGAGCTCCAGCAGCAGTCGCAGCTCGGTCGGGGTGAGCTGGAGGTCCTGTCCGTCCTTGGTGACGGTCATCGCCGCGCGGTCGATCACCACGCTGCCGTACGCGGAGGAGTCCGAGCTCTCCCGCTCGCCGCGCCGCAGCACCGCCCGGATCCGGGCGTCCAGCACGCGCGGCTGCACCGGTTTGACCACGTAGTCGTCGGCGCCGGACTCCAGGCCCACCACCACGTCGATGTCGTCCGAGCGTGCGGTCAGCAGGATGATCGGCAGCTGGTCGGTGCGCCGGATCCGGCGGCACACCTCGAAGCCGTCGATCCCGGGCAACATGACGTCCAGCACGATCAGGTCGGGCCGCTGCTCCTTGAAGAGCCTCAGACCGTCCTCGCCGGAGGCGGCGGTGGCCACGCGGTGGCCCTGGCGGGTGAGGGCGAGTTCGAGGCCGGTCCGGATGGCGTCGTCGTCCTCGATGAGTAGGAGGAAAGGCACGGCCCCATTTTGGCCCACCCGCAGCCCCGAATCACCCCCCGGACCGCTCACGGACCGTACGGGAACCGGAAGGACCGCCACCGGCGTCCGGTACGGAGGGAGGCGGACCGGGACGAAAGGCCCCCGCCTGTGACACCCCTGTGACAGTCGGCGGACAGCGCCATCACAACCGGCGGGCAGGATTTTCCATGTCGCCGCAGGACAGCGGGCCGGAAGGCCGGCTGGAGGGCGGCTACCGGAACCGCTCGTACCGATCCAAGGGGGCGCACGATGACCGCCATGCTTCAGACCCGGACCAACCCGGCTGTCCGCACCGCGCGTTCGTCAGCGACCACCCACCGGACCCGGTACGAGGTCAGGACCGACGAGAACTCCGGTGCCGTGACCGTACGGGGGTGCGCGCACAGCACCGGTGGAAACCCTGTCGCCCGCCGGGTGAGCGGCGGAGGCAGGACGGGGGAGCTGTACGGGATCGGCCGACTGGGGAGTTCGGTCGACTCCGGCACCACCCTGACGCTGCGGGGGATCCTCCCCGTCCGCGTCGAGGGCAAGGAGGCCCCCGGGGGGAACCGGGGGGCCGGGGGGAACGGTCTGCGGACGGTCGGCTCGGGGGAGTCGGCAGGTCGCGAGGCCGCCGGTGCGACGCTGCTGCGGTTGAACCCCGCCGCGGCCCGCACCACCGAGGCCGGACAGGGAGGCGCGCAGGGGGAGCACTCGGCCGCCGCGGAGGACCACATCACGGAGTTCACCGCGTACGTGCGCGAGCGCCGCGCCTCCCTGTACGCCACGGCGTACCACCTCACCGGTGACCGCTACGAGGCCGAGGACCTGCTGCAGAGCGCGCTCTTCAGCACCTACCGGGCCTGGGGCCGGATCACCGACAAGGCCGCGGTCGGGGGTTACCTCCGCCGCACCATGACCAACCTGCACATCTCCGCCTGGCGGCGCCGCAAGGTCAACGAGTACCCGACCGAGGAGCTGCCGGAGACGGCCGGCGACACCGACGCGATGGGCGGCACCGAGCTGCGCACCGTGCTCTGGCAGGCGCTGGCGAAGCTGCCGGAGAACCAGCGGACCATGCTGGTGCTGCGGTACTACGAGGGCAAGACGGACCCGGAGATCGCCGACGTGCTGGGGATCAGCGTCGGCACCGTCAAGAGCAGCATCTGGCGCGCCCTGCGCCGGCTGCGCGACGACGAGCACCTGAACAAGTCGGGCGACACCGTCCGGGCGTTCGGCGAGCTGGTCGCGTAACGAGGACTCCCGTCGGGGGACGGGAATCGGACGGTCACGGTCCGGGGACAGCGGCTCGGGGGAGCATGTCCGTGGGGGAGCCGAGGACCGTTCGGAAAGGCGACGGGCCCGGTGCGGGGGAGACGCACCGGGCCCGTCGTCGTGCTGTCCGTGCCGCCGCGGCGGCTGCGGGCCGGCTCAGGCGGCGGAGAGCTCGGCCGGCCGGGCCGCGGTGCGGATCCTCCGCTCGGCCTCCGGTCCGGCGCAGGCGTGCGAGCCGAGGGCGACCTGCCGCCCGACGATGGACCGCTCGGCCCGCATCAGCCGGAAGCCGCGGCGCAGCAGCACCGGCAGCGACTTGCGGCCCTCCCGGACGTCCCGGCGCAGCCGGCGCCAGGCCGTGGTGAGCGCGCCGTTGCGCAGGCACAGGGCGTCGCCGAGCAGGCCTTCCTCGGCACACTCGGTGGTGATCTCGGCGGCGAAGATGCCCTCCGCGATGAAGGCGCCGGCGCCGTCCAGGTCCAGGGTGCGGGTGCCGACCCGGCCGTTGTCCGGGATCGAGTACACCGGGACGTCCGTGCGGCCGTGCTCGTACAGGGCGCGGATGGCGGCGACGGCCTGGTCGCGGTGCCAGGCCAGCGGGGAGTCCCAGTCGACGGCGCCGTCCGGCAGCCGCGGCAGCGTGGGGTCGTCCCCGTCCTTGTAGAAGTCGTCGAGCTGGAGCACGGGCAGTCCGCTGCGCTCGGCGAGCGAGGACTTCCCCGACCCGGAGGGTCCGGAGAGCAGGATCACCCGGGCATGCGCGGACGGTGCGGGGTTCATGGGGGAGTCACTCACGGGACACCAGTCTGACGCATCCCGGCCCGTTGCCGAAACCGGTCGGTTCAGACCTTCTGCTGCGACTTCGGGTCGGCGAGGGCGACGTGGACCACCGGCAGGTAGCGGCTGTCGACCTGGAGGTGGACCGGGTCCGCGGCGCCGGGCGGCAGATAGGCGGTGGCGGCCCAGTCCTGGCTGTGCCAGGTGTCGGGCTCGGGCTCGTGGAAGGTTCCCCCGGTGGGCAGTTCGAGCCGGTCGGCGCCGCGCGGGACGAAGGCTGCGGTGCCGGCCCCGGGCGTGAGGTGCAGGGTGCCGTTGACGTACTCGGTCCGTCGGCCGGTCCGCGCCGAGCAGGGCACCCGGACCGGCCGCCCGGCGGCCAGCCGGCGCGTGGTGCGGGCCACGTGGTACCTGCGGTACAGGCCGTCCGCGAACAGTGCCGTCAGCTCGCCGATGAACTCGCCCATGCGCCCCCCTCGATCGCCCCGTCACCGCGATCCTCGCCGGACCGGACGGGTGCGCGGGAGCGCCGAAAGTCGGCGGCGCGGGTGACGAAAGTCGACGGAACGGCGGTGGAGGGGTGCCGGAACACCGACGGACCCGCGCCAGGGGGGGAGAGGCGCGGGTCCGTCCAATGACCGTCCGGGCCCTGGGGGGGAGAGGGCACTGGGGACGGCCAGTCTGTGGAGTTGTCGCCCCGAGGGGCGGGGTGGGTCAGATACCCATCGGGTGCCAGACCGTCTTCGTCTCCAGGAAGGAGAGTAGCCGGTCCGTACCGGGCGCATTGGTCCAGTCCTGGGCGAACGGGTCCAGCTCCGGACGGACCACCCGCTTCAGGGTATCCGCGGCGGACGCTTCCAGCGCCTGCGCCGCGCCGGGGCCGTCGGAGGCGATGGCCCCGGTGAGGTCCAGCGCGTTGACGTCCTGGTGCGAGGCCAGGGTCGGGGCGATGTCGGCGGTCCGGCCCGAGATGATGTTGACCACGCCGCCCGGGACGTCCGAGGTGGCGAGCACCTCGCCCAGCGACAGCGCGGGCAGCGGGGCGTCCGCGGCGGCCGCGACCACGACCGTGTTGCCGGTGGCGATCGCCGGGGCGATCACCGAGACCAGGCCGAGCAGCGAGTGCCCGTAGCCGGCCTGCGGCGCGACGATCCCGACCACGCCGGTCGGCTCCGGGGTCGACAGGTTGAAGTACGGACCGGCGACCGGGTTGGCGCCGCCCGAGATCTGGGCGACCTTGTCGGTCCAGCCCGCGTACCAGACCCAGCGGTCGATCGCGGCGTCCACCAGCGCGGCGGCCTTCTTCGGGCCGATGCCCTCGGAGAGGGCGACCTCGGCGGCGAACTGCTCGCGGCGGCCCTGCAGCATCTCGGCCACCCGGTACAGCACCTGGCCGCGGTTGTACGCGGTGGTGCCGGCCCAGCCCTTGACCGCGGCGCGGGCGGCCAGGACGGCGTCCCGGGTGTCCTTGCGGGTGCCCAGCGGGGCGTTGGCGAGCCAGTCGCCCTTCGAGTCCGTCACCTCGTACACCCGCCCGCTCTCGGACCGCGGGAACTTCCCGCCGACGTACAGCTTGTAGGTCTTGAGGACGTCAAGACGCGCGAAGGTCGTGTCAGACATCTCAGGCCTCGACATTCAGGTAGGGCTCCAGACCGTGGCGGCCACCCTCGCGGCCGTAGCCCGACTCCTTGTAGCCGCCGAACGGCGAGGTCGGGTCGAACTTGTTGAAGGTGTTGGCCCAGACCACACCGGCCTTGAGCCGGTTCGCCGTCCAGAGGATGCGCGAGCCCTTCTCCGTCCAGATGCCGGCGGAGAGGCCGAACGGGGTGTTGTTGGCCTTCGCGACCGCTTCCTCGGGGGTGCGGAAGGACAGCACCGACAGGACCGGGCCGAAGATCTCCTCCTGGGCGATCCGGTGGGCCTGGCTGACGCCGGTGAAGATGGTCGGCTTGAACCAGAAGCCGTTGCCCGGGAGTTCGCACTCGGGGGACCAGCGGTCCGCGCCCTCGGCCTCGCCGGCGTCGGTCAGCTCGGTGATCCGGGCCAGCTGCGCGGCCGAGTTGATGGCGCCGATGTCGGTGTTCTTGTCCAGCGGGTCGCCGACCCGCAGGGTGGACATCCGGCGCTTCAGGGCGTCCAGCAGCTCGTCCTGGATCGACTCCTGGACCAGCAGGCGCGAGCCCGCGCAGCAGACGTGGCCCTGGTTGAAGAAGATGCCGTTGACGATGCCCTCGACCGCCTGGTCGATCGGCGCGTCGTCGAAGACGATGTTGGCGGCCTTGCCGCCCAGCTCCAGCGACAGCTTCTTGCGGCTGCCGGCCAGCTGCTTGGCGATCGCCCGGCCGACCGGGGTGGAGCCGGTGAAGGCGACCTTGTTGACGTCCGGGTGGGCGGTCAGCGCGGCGCCGGTGCGGCCGTCACCGGTGACGATGTTGACGACGCCCTTCGGCAGACCGGCCTGGCGGCAGATCTCGGCGAAGCGCAGCGCGGTCAGCGGGGTGGTCTCGGCCGGCTTCAGGACGACCGTGTTGCCGGTCGCCAGCGCGGGCGCGATCTTCCAGGCCAGCATCATCAGCGGGAAGTTCCACGGGATGACCTGACCGGCCACGCCCAGCGGGCGCGGGTTGCGGCCGAAGCCCGCGTAGTCCAGCTTGTCCGCCCAGCCCGCGTAGTAGAAGAACCAGGCGGCGACGGTCGGGATGTCGAAGTCGCGGGTCTCGCGGATCGGCTTGCCGTTGTCGATCGACTCCAGCACGGCCAGCTCGCGGCCGCGCTCCTGGATGATCCGGGCGATCCGGAAGAGGTACTTGGCACGCTCGCTGCCCGGCAGCGCCGACCAGTCGGCGAAGGCCTTGCGGGCGGCGGCGACCGCGCGGTCCACGTCCTCGTCGGTGCCCTGGGCGAACTCGGCGAGCACCTGCTCGGTGGCCGGGTTGACGGTCTTCAGGGCCTCGCTGCCGGAGGAGTCGACGAACTCGCCGCCGATGAAGTGGCCGTAGGAGGTGGCGATGTCGCCCGCGGCGGCGGGGGACTCGGGGGCCGGAGCGTACGTGAAGAGGCCGCCGGCGGGCTTGGCCGTGGGCTCCTCGATGTTCTTCTTCTTGGCCATGGTGATCAGTCCACCGTCACGTAGTCGGGGCCGGAGTAGCGGCCGGTGGCCAGCTTCTGGCGCTGCATCAGCAGGTCGTTGAGCAGGCTGGAGGCGCCGAAGCGGAACCAATGCGGGGTCAGCCAGTCGTCGCCGAGCGTCTCGTTGACCATCACCAGGTACTTCATCGCGTCCTTGGTGGTCTTGATGCCGCCCGCGGGCTTCACGCCGACCTGGACGCCGGTGGCCGCGCGGAAGTCGCGGACCGCCTCCAGCATCAGCAGGGTGACCGGCGGGGTCGCGTTGACGGCGACCTTGCCGGTGGAGGTCTTGATGAAGTCGGCGCCGGCCAGCATCGCCAGCCAGGAGACCCGGCGGACGTTGTCGTAGGTCTGCAGCTCGCCGGTCTCGAAGATCACCTTGAGGTGGGCGTAGCTGCCGTCGGCGCGCTTGCACGCCTCCTTGACGGCGACGATCTCGTTGTAGACGTCGAAGTAGCGGCCCGAGAGGAAGGCGCCGCGGTCGATCACCATGTCGATCTCGTCGGCGCCCGCGGCGACCGCGTCGGCGGTGTCGGCGAGCTTGACCGGGAGGGCGGCACGGCCGGCCGGGAAGGCGGTGGCCACCGAGGCGACCTGGATGTCGGTGCCCCGCAGGGCGTCCTTCGCGGTGGCGACCATGTCCGGGTAGACACAGATGGCGGCGACGCGCGGGGTGCTCGGGTCGGTCGGGTCGGGGGTCCTGCCCTTCGCGCACAGCGCGCGCACCTTGCCGACCGTGTCCGCGCCTTCCAGCGTGGTCAGGTCGATCATGGAGATCGCCAGGTCGATGGCGTACGCCTTCGCCGTGGTCTTGATCGAGCGGGTACCGAGGGTGGCGGCACGCGCCTCCAGGCCGACCTGGTCGACGCCGGGCAGGCCGTGCAGAAAGCGGCGGAGCGAGGCCTCGGACGCCGCAACGTCCTGAAGGCCGCTGCCCGCAACGCCGAGGGCATTGGCTGCAACAGTGGACATAGTCACCAGACCAGCATATCTACGCGCGTAGTAGTGCGCCAGAGCGGCCACCTTTCGTGGCCGGACCGAGACCTCGGCGCAAGGGGCATGGGGCAGAATCGACGCCATGACCGATTCCGACGGTACGCCCCACCGGGGCCCGGCCGCCCCCGACGGGGAACCCGAGTACGCGGACCGCGTGTACCGCTCCGTCCCCGGCGTGATCTCCGGCGTGTTCCTGCTCGCCCTCGCCACCTGGCTGATCGGCGACGCGGCGGTGACCGGTACCGGGAAGACCCCGTACGTCGCCCTCGCCGCCCTCCCGGTGTTCGCCTTCCCGGTGATCGCCTACACGCTGCGCCCGGTGGTGCGCGCGTCGAGCAGCCGGCTGGTGGTGCGCAACCCGTGGCGGACCATCACCGCGCCGTGGGCCTCGGTGGACGCGCTGCGCGCCGGGTACTCGGTCGAACTGCTCGCGGGCGACAAGAAGTACCAGGTCTGGGCGGTGCCGGTGTCGCTGCGCCAGCGCAAGCGCGCGAACCGCGCCCAGAGCCGCAGCAACGCCGAGCACGCCTCCCGGACCGGACTGGGGATGGGCCTCGCGAGCCGGACCAACCCGGTCGTCCAGGGCTCCCCGGACCCCACCCGCGCCTGGTCCGACCAGGTGACCGACGTGCTGACGCAGATGGCCGAGCGCAACGCCCGCCGGCCCGAGGCCGCCGGCCCGATCGAGGTGCGCTGGTGCTGGTGGGTGATCGCCCCCGCCCTGGTCGGCCTGGTGGCGCTGGTCGCGGTCATCGCGGCCTGAGCCCGCACCCCCGTACGACGACGGGCCCGCCGGTCGGTCGACCGGTGGGCCCGTTCGCGTGTGCCGCGATCAGATGCCGGCGGCTGCGGCGAGGTCCTGCTTGATGCCGGCGAGGAGGCCGGCGGCGCGCTCCCGGGTGGCGGCGAGGTCGGCGGCCGAGCCGACCGGGAGGACGACCTCCAGGTAGCACTTGATCTTGGGTTCGGTGCCGGAGGGGCGGACCACGATGCGGGCCGAGCGGACGGCCCCGCCCGCCAGGTAGTAGCGCAGGCCGTCGGTGGGCGGCAGCTCGGCCGAGCCGGCCGCGAGGTCGTCGGCGCGGGTGACGGTCAGGCCGGCCAGGACGGTCGGCGGCTGCTCGCGCAGGCGGCGCATGGCGTCGGCGATCAGCGAGAGGTCCTGGACCCGGACGGACAGCTGGTCGGTGGCGTGCAGGCCGTGCTCCAGCGCCAGGTCGTCCAGCAGGTCGGACAGGGTGCGGCCGGACTTCTTGAGGGTGGCGGCGAGCTCGGCGACCAGCAGGGCGGCGGTGATGCCGTCCTTGTCGCGGACGCCCTGCGGGTCGACGCAGTAGCCGAGCGCCTCCTCGTAGCCGTAGCGCAGGCCCTCGGCGCGGGAGATCCACTTGAAGCCGGTCAGCGTCTCGGCGTAGCCCAGGCCCGCCGCCTCGGCGATCCGGCCGAGCAGCGTCGCGGAGACGATGGTGGTGGCGAAGGTGCCCTCGGCCTTCTTCGCGACCAGGGCCGATCCGAGCAGCGCGCCGACCTCGTCGCCGCGCAGCATCCGCCAGCCGACGGCGTCGCTGCCGCTGCCGGCCGCGTTGCCGTTGGTGGGCACGGCCACCGCGCAGCGGTCGGCGTCCGGGTCGTTGGCGATCACGATGTCCGGGCCGACCGAGGCGGCGGTGCGGAAGGCGAGGTCCATCGCCCCCGGCTCCTCCGGGTTGGGGAAGACCACGGTCGGGAAGTCCGGGTCGGGCTCGGCCTGCTCGGCGACGACGGTGGGCGCGGGGAAGCCGGCCTGCCGGAAGGCGGCGACCAGGGTGTCGCGGCCGACGCCGTGCATCGGGGTGTAGACGACGTCGAGATCGCGCGGGCTGTGCGGGTCCACGATGGACACGGCGCGGGCCAGGTAGGCCTCGACGACGTCCTCGCCGAGCACCTCCCAGCCGTCCTCGGCGCGCGGGACGTCGTCCAGCGAACCGATCGCGTCGATCTCGGCGGCGATCCCGGCGTCGGCCGGCGGGACGATCTGCGAGCCGTCGCCCAGGTAGACCTTGTAGCCGTTGTCCTGCGGCGGGTTGTGGCTGGCCGTGACGGTGACGCCGGCGGCCGCGCCCAGGTGGCGGACGGCGAACGCGAGCACCGGGGTCGGCAGCGGGCGCGGCAGCAGCGCGGCGCGCAGGCCGGCGCCGACCACCACGGCGGCGGTGTCGCGGGCGAAGTCGTACGACTTGTGGCGGGCGTCGTAGCCGATGACGACGAGGTCGCCCAGGCCCTGCTGCTTGACGTAGGAGACCAGGCCGGCGGCGGCCCGGATCACCACGGCGCGGTTCATCCGCATCGGGCCGGCGCCGAGTTCGCCGCGCAGGCCGGCGGTGCCGAACTGGAGGCGGTCGGCGAAGCGCTCGGCCAGCTCCGCCCAGGCGAGCTTGCTGTCCGACTCGGCCTCCGGGCCCTCGGCGCGGGCCAGCAGCGCGCCGAGCTCCTCGCGGGTCTGCGGGTCGGGGTCCTCGGCCAGCCAGGTCCGGGCCCGGGCGAGGAGGTCGGTGGTGGGTGCCTGCGTCATAGTGCCTGCTCCATCGGGAAGTGCGTCGGTGTGTCGGCCGGATGGTTCCGCGCGAAGGGAGAAGAGGTGTGCACATGCGGACGGGGCCCGCAGGCGGGTGTGATCAGCGGATCACGACCGCCCGCGGGCCCCGTCACTCATGATTCTGCGCCTGGTGGGCGTCAGATCCGCTCAAGGACCTTCGCCAGCAGCTCGCCCATGCGCTCGGCGGAGGCCTTGCCGGCCTCCAGCACCTCTTCGTGGTTGAGCGGCTCGCCGGTCATACCGGCGGCCAGGTTGGTGACCAGGGAGATGCCGAGCACCTCGGAACCGGCCTCGCGGGCGGCGATGGCCTCCAGCGTGGTGGACATGCCGACCAGCTCGCCGCCGATCACCCGGGCCATGTTGACCTCGGCCGGGGTCTCGTAGTGCGGGCCGCGGAACTGGACGTAGACGGCCTCGTCCAGCGTCGGGTCGACCTCGCGGCACAGCGTGCGCAGGCGCTTGGAGTACAGGTCCGTGAGGTCGACGAAGTTGGCGCCGACGATCGGGGAGTCCGCGGTCAGGTTGATGTGGTCGCTGATCAGGACCGGCTGACCCGGGGTCCAGCCCTGGCGCAGACCGCCGCAGCCGTTGGTCAGCACGACGATGCCGCAGCCGGCCGCGGCGGCGGTGCGCACGCCGTGGACGACGGTGGCCACGCCGTGGCCCTCGTAGTAGTGGTTGCGGCCGAGGAAGATCAGGGCGCGCTTGTCGCCGATCTTCACCGAGCGGATCTTGCCGGCGTGGCCGGCGACGGCGGGCGCGGGGAAGCCGGGCAGGTCGGTGACCGGGAACTCGGCCACGGTCTCGCCCAGGGCGTCGGCGGCCGGCACCCAGCCGGAGCCCATCACCAGGGCGACGTCGTGCCGCTCGGCACCGGTCAGCTCGCGCAGGCGCTCGGCGGCGGCCTGGGCGGCGGCGTAGGGGTCGGTGGAGACGACCGACTGAGGAGAAGCGTTCACGGGTCCGAGGATAGACGGGAATCGACTACGCGCGTAGAAAATCCGGCGCGGCATGCCGGATCGTTACCCGGTTGACCCGAAAGCACAGCTGGGTGGGGCTGTCCGGGTGACGCCCCTTGTCGATTTCCACACACACGGCCGATCAGAGCCGCTTCGCGCTGCGCAGCCCCTTCGCGTACATGCCGTTGTCGTCCAGCCGTGCCGTGCCGCCCTTGTCGCCGAAGGTCGGGCCGTCCGCCTCCTCCCGGCTGGAGATGTACCGGGGGTGGCCGTCGGTGTCCAGGCCCAGGTAGATGCCGGTGTGGTCGAGGCGGGCGCCGGTGCGGGCGTCGATCTCGAAGAACACCAGGTCGCCGGGTTGCAGCGGGTCGATCGAGGCCGGGCGCAGGGTCGTCTCCGAACCGGCGGCGGTGGTCAGCGGGATCACCGGGACACCGGGGCCGAGCCGGGCCAGGCCGTTGGCGGTGCGCGGCAGGCCCGGTCCGGCCGCGTCCTTGGAGAGCAGCGGGTAGCCGGAGCGGTAGCCGTAGACCATCCGGACGAAGCCGGAGCAGTCGAAGGAGCCGTAGCGGGTCTTGTCGGGCTGCCGGGTGACCTTGTCGGCGAACGTGTACGGCACGCCGAGGTAGTCGAAGAAGTCGGTCTGCTCCAGCCGCAGGTCGTTGCCGACCGAACCGTTGGGGTTGAGCGGGCCGAAGGAGGCGTCGCCCTTGAAGCGCACGCCCTTGGCGTCCTTCTCGGCCGGCGCCCCGGCGACGTACTGGCCGGCCGCGGCCAGGACGTCGTCGGCCGTGGAGCCGAGCGCCTGCTGGAACCAGGTGCGGAACCAGGACTCCTGCTCGGCACCCTGCTTCCAGGCCTGCGGCATCAGGCGGACCCAGCTGTCCGTCACCACGGTGGCGGCGGTGGTGCCCGGCTCGGCGAAGGTGCGGCTGGGGCCGGCCAGGACGGCGGTGCGGGCGCTGTCGGTCAGCGTGGCGACCACGCCGCCGCGGGCGTCCCGGACCACCGTGCGGTCCGGACCGGCCAGCCGCTCGTAGCGGTACTGGGCGGGGGCGGCGGCCCGGGCGGTGCCGGCGTCCGCGGTGGGGGACGGCGCGGCGGCGGTGATCAGCGGGGCGTTGCTGCCGGCCGCCGGCTGCCGGTCGCGGTCCCGCAACTGGACGGTGAGGTAGCCGCTGGCGGCCAGCAGCGTCACGGCGAGGCCGCCGCTGAGCAGGGACTTGCGGGTCACTGGCATGGGGGTTCCCGTCGGGATCAGGTGCCGGGCAGGGCGCCGAGCAGGACGCCGGCGGTGAGGACGACGTAGTTGGCGAGCGTCACCGTGCTGGTGGCCATCAGGGTGGCCGCCCGGGGCTGGCGGACCAGCTGGTAGGCGATCAGGCCGGGGACGATGAAGCCGAGCGTCTGGTTGGCGTACAGGGTGGGCAGCTCGCGCTGCAGGACCAGCATCACGGTGGCCTGCAGCAGCACGCCGATCAGCACCACGGCGGCGAACAGCCGCTTGCCGTACAGGATCACCAGCTTCTGGACGACCCGGATGGCGAGGTAGGTCAGCACCGTCACGCCGATCACGATGGCCACCCGCTGGAGGGACTCGACCAGGGTGAGGGCCAGCCAGCCGGGGGTGATCATGCCGCCGGGGGAGAGGTTGGTGGTCAGGTAGCAGACCAGGGAGAAGACCAGGCCGAGCGCGATGCCGATGGCGGCGATCTCGGGGGTGAGCTCGGTGGGGATCACTGCTGGTCTCCGTAGGGGGCGGCGGTGCGGTGGTGGGTGTCGTACCAGGAATCGGGGAGCGGTTCGGGGCGGTAGACCGGCTCGGTGCGCGGGGCCCGGGGGGCCGGGTACGAGTGCCGGTCGGCGTACGGCTCCGGGTCGGCGTACTGGCCTTGGTAGTGGTGCTGGTACGGGTACGGGTACGGGTACGGGTCGGCGTCGTACGCGGGCTCGGGGTAGTCCGGCTCCGGGTAGAGCGGCTCGGGCTCGTGGTACGCGTACTCCGGGGTCTCCGGCGCGTCCGGGGCCGAGTCGGCTTCGAGCCGGGCGAGCTCCTCCAGGAACAGCTCGCCCTGGCCGTGGATGTTGCCGACCGCCACCAGCGAGGAGTCCGGCCCGAGTTCGGCCAGCAGCTCGGTGGTGAGCCGCTCCGGGTCCCGCTTGTCGCCGCCGAGGTCGACGACGCGGCCCGACCAGCCGGCCGGGATGCCGTCGCGGGCGCTCTTGGTGGGGTGGCCGATCAGGAAGACCGTGTCCGGGTCGAGGTCCGGGACGATCTGGCCCATCTGGCCGTTGCGCTCGACCCGGTCCGGGCGGCAGTTGATCACCACGCTGAGCGGGCGGTGGATCGCGCCGAGGTCCTCCAGCTGGCGGACGTTCATCAGCGTGGACTCGGGGTCGTTGGCGGCGAAGACGTTGGCGAAGCGCAGCCGCTTGCCGTCCGCCGTGCGGTAGCGCTCGACCGACAGCACGCCCGGGTCCGGCGGGGCCGCCCACATGCCCTGCAGCGCGGTCTGCCGTTCCACGCCGAGGAGTTCGGCGACGGCGAGGGCGATCGCCACGTTCTCCTTGAAGGTGAACCAGCTGAACCCGCGCAGCTCCTCGTCGGTGACCGTCTCCGGGTCCACCACGATCAGCCGGCAGTCCCGCTTGGCCGCCTCCTCGCGCAGGATGTGCGCGCGCTCCTGCTCGGCGGTGACGCACACCCCGCCGACCGGCATCGAGCGGGAGAGCGAGCGCGCGACGTCGTCCAGGGTCGGGCCCATCTCGGCCAGGTGGTCCTCGCGGACGTTGCACAGCACGCCGATGGTGGAACGGATCAGCTTGGTCTGGTTGACCTCCTGGAGCGCCGGCATGACGGCCATGCACTCGATCACCAGGGCGTCCGGCCGGTAGGTGGCGGCGCGACGGACGATGCCGATCTGCTCCACCACGTTGGCGATGCCGAACTTGCGGTAGACCGGCTCCTCGGTGGCGTCCGGGTGGATGAACCGGGCCGCGGTGCCGGTGGTCTTCGCGACCGTCACCAGCCCGCCGCCGCGCAGCGCGCCCGCGCACAGGCGGGTGATCGAACTCTTGCCGCGGATGCCGTTGACCAGGACCCGGGTCGGGATCTGCTCCAGCGCGGTGAAGTGCCGGCGCTGCTCGACGATGCCGGCCACCAGCAGCACGGTGCAGCACACCAGCAGCACGACGTAGAGGAAGAGCACGGGAGGTCCTTCGGGCGGGGCTCAGCGAGCGGTTGCGGGGGTGCGGCGGACGGCGCGCTCGGCGAGTTCGGCGCGCACCAGTTCCTGGCGGATCAGCTCCAGGCTGCGGGCGACGGCGCCGACCTCGTCGTGGTGGACGGGGTAGAGCACGGTGCGGCGGTCCCCGGCGGCCAGCGCCTCGGCGCTCGCGGCGAGGCGGCGCAGCGGCAGGCCGACGGCGATGTACAGCCAGCCGAGGCAGAGCGCGGCGGCGGCCAGGCCGAGCATGCCGGCCAGGATCGCCCGCCGGTCGGCCCGGTTCTGGTCGAGGTGCAGCCAGGCCACCGGGTTGGCGGTGACGACGGACCAGCCGAGCTTGGCGACGCTGCCGTTGCCGCCGAGCGGGGCGGCGGCGAGCAGGGCCGGGTCGCCGCCGTCGCGGAGCACGTCGGCGGCGGCGGACTTCTTGGCGCCGTCGAGGATCGTCCGGCCGCGGCCGTCGGGCAGCTCGCCGAAGGAGCTGTAGCCCTCGTTGGCGGCGAGCACCCGCTGCCGGTCGTCGACCAGCCAGACCCGGCCGAGGCCGGGGCGGACCAGCAGGCCGCTGAGGAAGTCGGTCTTGAACTCACCGACCAGGACCGGGCCCTTGGGCTCGGGTGCGCCCTCCGTCTCGGCGTCGGCCGGGGCGGCGGTGAGGGCCGCGCGGGCGGCGATCCGGGGCTCCTTGCCGGAGCTGTTGAGCAGCAGCACGCCGCTCGGGCCGAGGGCCTGCGGACCGGTGCGGTGCGGGGTCTCGCCGGCGTGGGCGAGGAGTTCGCCGTTCGCGCCGAGGACGTAGAGCGAGCGGTAGCGGTCGTGCTCGGCGAGGGTGTCGCGCAGCTGGGTCTCGGCCTTGCCGACGGACGCCTCGGTGAGCGAGGGGGCGATCGAACGCAGGTCCGCGTAGCCCTCGTTGAGCGCCTGGCGGATCCGGTCGGCGGCGGTGTCGGTGCGGTCGCGCTGGCCCGCCACGACCTGGGTGGGCACCCGTACGGTCGGGTCGTTGCCGCCGAGGAACAGCAGCGGGCCGGACCAGCCGAGCACCAGGACGGCGCAGAGCGCGAGCGGCAGCGCGGTGCCGGGGCGGCGCCCGCGGGCGGGGGCGTCGGCGGGCGGGCGGGCCGGGTCCAGGAGCTGGAGCCGCAGCTCCTCCAGGGCGCGGGCGATCCGGCCGGCCTCGCCCCGCTTCGGGCCGCGGACCGGCTGCTCCAGCCGGTCGCCGCGGGTGAGCCGGCGGGACTCCAGGAACAGGCCCAGCAGCGGGCGCTGGAGGCTGCGGTTCAGGTACCAGGCGAGCAGCAGGGCCAGGACGATCAGGGCGCCGGCGGCGGCCAGGCCGAGCATGGGGTGGCGCAGGTTGCCGGGCTTGCCGTCGACGGTGCTGGTGGACACCACGGTCAGGCCGAGCGGGGTGGCCGGGTCGTTCCCGCCGGGGGTGGCGACGGCGGCCCAGCCGGCGACCCGGCGCTCGCCCTTGGCGTCCGGGCTGCCGGCCAGGCTGCCGGAGGCCGTCTCGCCGGGGGCCGGGTGCTGGCGGGCGGCGCGCTCGCGGGCGGCGGTGACCAGCTTGCGGTCGCCGTCGGCGGTGAGCGCCGCGCCGGTGGTGTCCAGGACGGCGCCGCCGGCGTCGAGGACCTGGATGGTCTGTTCCTTGCGGGTGGCGATGCCGGGCAGCCGCAGGTTGTCGGAGGCGACCAGCAGGGCGCGTCCGTCGGCCTTGGTGGCGACCAGCGCGAAGGTGAGCAGCCGGGTGCCGGCGGTGGAGGGCACCAGGACGGGCGCGGGCGCCGTGTCGGTGACCTTGGTGAGGTCCAGGCCGGCCAGCGGGACGGTCTCGCCGCGGGCGGCCAGCAGTCGGCCGGTGTCGGGGCGGACCACCACCGTGCCGCGCCACTTGTGGTACGCCTGGCCGAGCGCGGTCAGCACGGCGGCGGGCTCGGTGGGCGCGTTCTCGTACCGGGTGGCGGCCCGGCGCAGGTCGGTGGCGCTCTCGTGCAGTCCGGCGCGCAGCGAGGCGGCGGTGTCCTCGGCGGCGTACTGGTGGGACTCGCGGACGGCCTGCGGGGTGTCGTCGACGCGCAGTCCGCCGACGGCCAGGGCGGTGATCGCGGCGACCGCGAGCAGCAGGACCAGCAGCAGCACGATGGGCGGGCGGATGCCCCCGAGCAGCGGCATGTCGGCCCGACGGCGGTAGCGGTGCTGCCGCGGCGGGTTGGGTGCCGTGCTCACGAGGGGCCTCGTTCTCCTCAGGCGCGCCGGGCCGGCCCCGGGAGGCGGCGGCAGGCCTTCCCGGTCAAGCAATGATCAAGAACAGGTCAAGCCGAACCAGCGTACGAAGCGGTTCACCGAAACCTGTCACGTATCGGTGTCGATCCGGTGCCGCTTGGGTGTCGATCCGGGCGGTCCCGGTGTGGATCATGGACGAAGCGGCGGGCACGGTAGGTTCGTCCGCCATGGAGACTCGGGGTTCGCGACGCTCACTGCTGCTGCCGGCGGCAGTGCTGCTGGTACTGGCGGTGCTCGCGGGGGTGCTGACCCTCGCCGCGCGCGGCGAGGCCGGGCAGCCGCGGGCGGTCCGGTCGGGGCCCTCGGGCCCGACGCCGGTCGACCTGGCGGCCCGGGTGGACGAGTACACCGCCGAGTTCACCTCGGACGGTCCGTACACCGCGCCGGACGCGGCACAGCGCCGCGCGGTGGCCGACGGCGTGCTCGGCGAGCTGGACGGCCAGTCCGAGCAGGCCGGCCGGGCGCTGGCCCGGGTCGGCTACCGACTCACCGAGTTCACCGAGGCCGCGACCGGCCGCCGGGTGGCCGAGGTCGCCGACGGCACCGCGGACGGGACCCGCGGCTGGGGCCGGATCTACCTGGACCTCTCGGCCCGGCCGAACTGGACGGTGCAGGTGCCCCACCCGGTGTCGGACGCCCGGACCGAGGCGCTCGGCGTGGAGCTGTTCCGTGCCGCGCCGGGCGGCGTGCTGGTGCTCGCCGGGGCGCACCGCCGGGCCGGGGCGGACGGCTCCTCGGACGTCGCGCACCGCTCCGACACCGTCTTCGCCGCCGTGGTCGAGGCGCTCACCGGCCGCGGGCTGCCCGGCATCCAGGTGCACGGCTTCGACGAGGGCAGCCTGCCCGGCCAGGACGCGGTGGTCTCCGGCGGCGCCGGGCAGGCCGGACCGGCCGCCGAGCTCACCGCCGCCGGGCTGGGCCGGGCCGGGTACGCGGTCTGCCGGGCCTGGCGGGACAGGTGCGGGCAGCTGGAGGGCACCACCAACGTCGAGGGCCGGTTCGCGGCCGGCGTCGGGGTGCCGTGGCTGCACGTGGAGCTGGGCAACGGGCTGCGCACCGAGCCGGCCCGCCGCGCGGCGGTGGCCGGGGTGCTGGCCGAGACCGCGCGCAGCTGGGGCGCGAAGCCCTGACGGACCCCCAGGAGTTCTGTGGGGCCCTTCTTCGGACCCTCGACCGCGGCTCTAACAGGGGCGTCGGCGCAGGTCCATGACGTAGTCGTGCGGGGCGCCGGCGCTCTCGGCGGCGTCGGCGATCAGGCCGAGGTAGCGGGCTGCGGGCAGGCCGCCCTCGTAGTCGTTGAGCACGTACGTCCAGACCGGGATGGAGCCGTCCAGGGTCTGCGCGCGCAGCTTGATCTTGCGGTAGATGCCGAGCTGGACGCCCTCCCAGCGGTCCAGGCCGTCCTCGTCCATCGGCGAGACGTCGTACAGCGAGACGAATACCTGGTCCTTCTCGTCCTCGACGACGGTGGCCAGCGAGCCCTCCCAACCGAGCTGCTCGCCGCCGAAGGTGAGCCGCCAGCCGTCCAGCCACCCCGTGCCGCGCAGCGGGGAGTGCGGGGCTCGGCGGGTCATCTGCCGGGCATCGAGGTTGGTGGCATACGCGGCGTAAAGGGGCATGGGGGCCAGCGTAGCCGGGGCGGCGCCCGGACCGGGCTACTGGACGAAGGTACGGAAGCCCGGACCCCGGCGTGGCGGCGCTCCCGGCGTGCGGGACAATGGTGAGCGTGACTCGGATCGTGATCATCGGTGGCGGACCCGGCGGCTACGAGGCGGCTCTGGTCGCCGCACAGCTCGGCGCGGAGGTGACCGTCGTCGACCGCGACGGTCTGGGCGGATCGGCGGTGCTCACGGACTGCGTTCCGTCGAAGACGCTGATCGCGACCGCGGAGGTGATGACCACCTTCGACAGCTCGTACGAGGAACTCGGCATCATCGTCGCCGACGACACGCCCCCCAACGAGCAGGCCGCCAGGGTCGTCGGCGTGGACCTGGGCAAGGTCAACCGCCGTGTGAAGCGCCTGGCGATCGCGCAGTCCCACGACATCACCCAGTCCGTCACCCGGGCCGGCGTCACCGTGCTGCGCGGCCGCGGCCGGCTCGGCACCGGCGGGCAGGCCGTGGACGGCTCCCGCGAGGTCCTGGTGGACGCGCCCGACGGCACCGTGCACTCGCTGCGCGCCGACGCCGTGCTGATCGCCACCGGCGCCCACCCGCGCGAGCTGCCGGACGCCCAGCCGGACGGCGAGCGGATCCTGACCTGGACCCAGGTGTACGACCTGGAGGAGCTGCCCCGCGAGCTGATCGTGGTCGGCTCCGGTGTGACCGGCGCCGAGTTCGCCGGTGCGTACCAGGCGCTCGGCTCCAAGGTCACCCTGGTCTCCAGCCGCGACCGCGTGCTGCCGGGCGAGGACCCCGACGCCGCCGAGGTGCTGGAGGACGTCTTCCGCCGCCGCGGCATGAACGTGATGGGCCGTTCGCGGGCCGAGAGCGTCAAGCGGATCGGCGACCGGGTCGAGGTGACCCTGGCCGACGGCAAGGTGATCGAGGGCTCGCACTGCCTGATGGCGGTCGGCTCGATCCCCAACACCGCCGAGATGGGCCTGGAGGAGGCCGGGGTCAAGCTCAACGACTGGGGCCAGATCCAGGTCGACCGGGTCTCCCGCACGACCGCGCCCGGCGTCTACGCGGCCGGCGACTGCACCGGCGTCTTCATGCTCGCCTCGGTGGCGGCCATGCAGGGCCGGATCGCCATGTACCACGCGCTCGGTGACGCGGTGCAGCCGCTGAACCTCAAGACCGTGGCCTCCAACGTCTTCACCGACCCGGAGATCGCCACCGTCGGCTACACCGCGGCCGACGTGGAGTGCGGCAAGATGGACGCCGTCGTGGTCAAGCTCCCGCTGCGCGGCAACCCGCGGGCGAAGATGCAGGGCATCCGGGACGGCTTCGTGAAGCTGTTCTGCCGTCCGGGCACCGGCATCGTGGTCGGCGGTGTGGTCGTCGCCCCGCGCGCCAGCGAGCTGATCCACCCGATCTCGCTCGCGGTGGACGCCAATCTGACGGTCGAACAGGTGGCCAGCGCCTTCACCGTCTACCCGTCCGTCTCCGGCTCGACCGCCGAGGCCGCCCGGCAGCTGCACATCCGCAAGCGGGCCGACGGCGAATCCTGAGCGTCCGGCGCACAGTTGAGGGGCGGTCGCCGATCGGCGACCGCCCCTCGCGCATGATCGACCGTCACCCGGACGGCGGGCGCAGTCCCGGGCTATTGACGGCGCGTATTGTACGGTCACGCGCCGCTCGTGCGCGAGCAATTCCCGCTACTAGCTGCAAACGCCTGAAAGCAGACGGTCACGCAGGTTACCGTCGGTTCTGTGTTTGCTGCAGAACGTCGCCAGTTGATCCTCGAAATGGTGCGCGCCAACGGAGCCGTCTCGCTCCGGGAGTTGGCCCGCGTCGTCCAGACCTCCGAAGTGACCGTGCGCCGTGACGTGCGGGCGCTGGAGGCAGAAGGGCTCCTCGACCGCCGGCACGGCGGCGCGGTGCTCCCCGGCGGCTTCAGCCGCGAACCCGGCTACCCGCAGAAGACCCACCTGTCCGCGGCGGAGAAGAGCGCCATCGCGGACCTCGCCGCCGGCCTGGTGGAGGAGGGCGACGCGGTCGTGGTGGGGGCCGGCACCACCACCCAGGAGCTGGCCCGCCGGCTGGCGCGGGTGCCCGGTCTGACGGTGGTCACCAACTCGCTGCTGGTCGCCCAGGCGCTGGCGCACGCCAACCGGGTCGAGGTGGTGATGACCGGCGGCACCCTGCGCGGCTCCAACTACGCCCTGGTGGGCAGCGGTGCCGAGCAGTCGCTGCAGGGGCTGCGGGTCACCAAGGCCTTCATCTCCGGCAGCGGGCTGACCGCCGACCGGGGGCTGTCGACCGCGAACATGCTGTCCGCGAGCGTGGACCGGGCCATGGTGCTGGCGGCCGCCGAGGTCATCGTCCTCGCCGACCACACCAAGCTCGGCGCGGCCGGCATGTTCCAGACCGTCGCCACCGAGACGATCACCCGCCTGGTCACCGACGAGCAGGCCACCGCGGACGACGGCACCGCCCGCGAACTGGACGCGCTCGCCGACTGCGGGGTGCAGATCGACCTCGCACCGATCGGGGCGGCCCCGAGCGGCGACGCCCCGGTGCACGGCACCGGCAGCGGTCCGGTCCACCAGACCCAGCCCGGCCCGATGGCCCGCCGCGCCGGCCCGCCGCCCGGCGGCGCCCCGCTGCCCGGCCAGCGCCGCCCCGGTGCCCACGGCGGCCCGGTCGGCTCCGGCGGGATGCCGGTCCGGCTGGCCGAGATGGGCCTGCCGCGCGGGCGCTGAACGGCCCGGCCGGGCCGCGTACGGAAAGCGACCGGTCCGCACACCCCGAGGGGCGTACGGACCGGTCGTCGCCCGACAGGGCGGGTAAGACCTCGATCAGGGTCAGTCCTTGATCTCGCAGAGCGCGGCGCCGCTGCTGACGCTCGCGCCCACCTCGGCCTTGAGGCCGACGACGGTGCCCGCCTTGTGGGCGTTCAGCGGCTGCTCCATCTTCATCGCCTCCAGGACCACGATCAGCTCGCCCTCGGCGACGACCTGGCCCTCCTCCACGGCGACCTTGACGATGGTGCCCTGCATCGGCGAGGCGAGGGTGTCACCGCTGACGGCCGAACCGGCCTTCTTGGCGCCCACCCGGCGCTTGGCCTTGGCGGCACCCGCCGCACCGGCCGCCGGGGCCGTCGAGACGCCCAGCGAGGACGGCAGCGAGACCTCGATCCGCTTGCCGCCGACCTCGACCACGACGGTCTCGCGGCCCTCGGCCTCCTCGCCCTCGCCGGCCGCACCGGCGAACGGCGGGATGGTGTTCTCGAACTCGGTCTCGATCCACCGGGTGAAGATCTTGAACGGCTCGTCGCTGCCGTGCACCTCGGGCGCGAACGCCGGGTCGGTGACGACCGCCTGGTGGAACGGGATGGCGGTGGCCATGCCCTCCACCTTGAACTCGGTCAGCGCGCGGCGGGCCCGCTCCAGGGCCTGCTTGCGGTCGCGGCCGGTGACGATCAGCTTGGCCAGCAGGGAGTCCCAGGCCGGGCCGATGACCGAGCCGGTCTCCACGCCGGAGTCCAGGCGCACGCCCGGGCCGGACGGCGGGGCGAACAGCGTCACGGTGCCGGGCGCGGGCAGGAAGTTGCGGCCCGGGTCCTCGCCGTTGATGCGGAACTCAAAGGAGTGGCCGCGCACCTCCGGGTCGCCGTAGCCGAGCTCCTCGCCGTCGGCGATCCGGAACATCTCGCGGACCAGGTCGAGGCCGGTGACCTCCTCGGTGACCGGGTGCTCGACCTGCAGACGGGTGTTGACCTCCAGGAAGGAGATCGTGCCGTCCAGCGCGACCAGGAACTCGCAGGTCCCGGCGCCCTCGTAGCCGGCCTCCTTCAGGATGGCCTTGGACGCCCGGTACAACTCGGCGTTCTGCTCGGGGGTCAGGAACGGCGCGGGCGCCTCCTCGACCAGCTTCTGGTGGCGGCGCTGCAGCGAGCAGTCACGGGTGGAGACGACCACCACGTTGCCGTGCTTGTCGGCGAGGCACTGGGTCTCGACGTGCCGCGGGTTGTCCAGGTAGCGCTCGACGAAGCACTCGCCGCGACCGAAGGCGGCGACCGCCTCGCGCACGGCGGACTCGTACAGCTCCGGGATCTCCTCCAGGGTGCGGGCGACCTTGAGGCCGCGGCCGCCGCCGCCGAAGGCCGCCTTGATGGCGACCGGCAGACCGTGCTCCCGGGCGAAGTCGACGACCTCGTCGGCGCCCGAGACCGGGTCCGGCGTACCGGCGACCAGCGGGGCACCGGCGCGCTGCGCCACGTGCCGGGCGGTCACCTTGTCGCCGAGGTCGCGGATGGCCTGCGGCGGCGGGCCGATCCAGATCAGACCCGCGTCGAGGACGGCCTGGGCGAAGTCGGCGTTCTCCGACAGGAACCCGTAGCCGGGGTGGACGGCGTCGGCGCCGGAGTCGGCGGCCGCCTTGAGGACCTTGGCGATGTCCAGGTAGCTGGTGGCGGGGGTGTCACCGCCCAGCGCGTAAGCCTCGTCGGCCGCGCGGACGTGCAGCGCATCCCGGTCCGGCTCGGCGTAGACGGCGACGCTGGCGATACCGGCGTCCGAGCAGGCCCGGGCGACGCGGACGGCGATTTCCCCGCGGTTGGCGATGAGCACCTTGCGCACTGTGGCTCCCTTCTTGAACCTCGATGAGTTTATGGATTCCTGGGCAGTACCGGCGAGTAGCCCCGGGTTGTGAACTATCCCACACGCTCGGTGATGGGTTCCGACCCCCTGATACCGGCCGGTACGGAGACTCCGCAGGTCGCACCGGGTGGGGCCGGAGCGCCGGGGGCCACGGGGGGTGACGGGGCGGCGGCGTGGCGGGACGGTGGCATGGGCCACACTCTCGCCCGGACCGCTCAAGCGACGCCCGAGCGGGCGGCGGGCCGCTGGACCGCCTGGGCCGTCACGTCCGCCACCAGCTCCACCATGTCCGGCCCGTACGCCTCCGGATTGACCACCCGCAGGACCAGCGCGAAGGTTCCGTTGCGGCCGTGCCGGCGGGCGAGTTCGCGGTGGTGGGACACCAGGTAGCGCACCCCGGCCTGGTTGGCGGTGCCGGTCTGGCCGGATATCAGGAACACCGGGCGTCCGCCGTCCGGGGTGGCGATCCGGGCCAGCAGGGTGTGCGCCTGGTCCTGGTCCGCGGTGTAGTCCCGCTCGCCCACCACGAGCACGTTGCTGCCCGGGCCCGGGCCGGAGCTGACCAGCACGCCCGGCAGGCCCCAGGCCAGGTGGGCGGCCATCCGCTCGTTGCTGACCGGGCCGCCCAGGCAGAGCTCGGTCTTGGCGCCCAGGCCCCGGTGCGCGGCGTCGTGCGCGACCAGCTCGGGCCGCGCCCCGCACTCCTCGACCAGCCCGGCCAGCCACATCAGGGCGTAGGCGTCCCGGCGGGTCACGGTGTGCGCGTGCGAGCCCGCGCCGATGCTGCGCGGCACCACGATCAGGCACTCGCTGTCGGCGGGCAGCCCGAGGAACTCCCGCACCCGCTCGACCCGCCGTCTCCGCCGCAGGTTCTGCGCGAGCCAGCCCAGCCCGGCGCTGATGGCACTGGCCACCAGTCCGAGCACCACGTTGAGCACGCTGTCGGTCATCGCCGCGTTCCCTCCCCGTCCGGACGGCGGTCAGCTTAGAGGTCCGACGGCCGGATGCGGCAGGTCAGTTGGTCCACAGATCGATGATCCGGACGTCGAGGTCGGCGAGCAGGCGGCGCAGCAGCGGCAGCGAGAGGCCGATGACGTTGCCCGGGTCGCCGTCGATGCCCTCGACGAAGGGCGCCGAGCGGCCGTCCAGGGTGAACGCCCCGGCCACGTGCAGCGGCTCGCCGGAGGCCACGTAGGCGGCGATCTCGTCGTCGTCCGGGCTGCCGAAGCGGACGGTGGTGGAGGCGGTGGCCGAGGACTGCCGGCCGGTGACGGTGTCGATCACGCAGTGGCCGGTGCGCAGCACCCCGGCGCGGCCGCGCATCGACTGCCAGCGGGCCACCGCCTCGGCGGCGTCGGCGGGCTTGCCGAGCGCCAGGCCGTCCAGCTCCAGGACGGAGTCGCAGCCGATCACCAGCTCGCCGCCGGCGAGGTCGGCGGCGACGGCCTTCGCCTTGGCCTCGGCCAGGACGAGCGCGAGCTCGGAGGGCGAGGCGGCGCTGATCGCGTCCTCGTCGACGCCGCTGACCACCACGCGCGGGTCGAGACCCGCCTGGCGCAGCAGCCCGAGGCGGGCGGGGGAGGCGGAGGCGAGGACGAGGGTGCGCTGGTCGGTCATGGCCACCAGCGTAGGGGGTGCGGCTCCGGGGGTGCCGGTGTCCGCCGTTCAGGTGAACAGCCGGGCGATCATGATCAGGACGGAGCCCACCAGCACGATGGCGGCGAGCACCCTGCCGGCCCGCTGCATCCGTTCCTGCATTCGACGGGCCTCGGGCGAGGGCTCGTCACGGGGGTCTGACCAGAGCACCCGTCCAGAGTGCGCCGCGCCGGGCCCGGACGCCTGAGTATCCGTACTCAGGTTGACGGCCGTCCGGGCGCGCCCGCCGCCCGGACGCGCCTCGCGCCCCGGCGTGCGCGCTGCTCCGGTGTGCCTGCGGCCCCCGGCGCGCCCCTCCGCTCCGGCGCGCCGGGGGTGGAGGGACGGCCGACGACGGCGGAGCAGGACGTCGGACGGGCCGACTTCCTGCTCCGCGTGCGGTCGGTTCGGCTCAGTGCGCCCAGCCCGACGTCCGCCAGGCGTTGACGCCCGGGCGGAGGGCGGGGCGGAGCAGGCGCGAGCGGTCGTTCCAGGGGGAGGCCGGGCCGGCGCCGGCCTGACGCGCCGCCTCGGCGGCGGCCTGCGCGGCGGCGGCCCGGGCCTGGACCACCGCCAGGACGGTGGCCAGCTCCTCGGGGGTCGGCTGCCCGTGCAGCACGTGGATCGGGGACATGGCTGGTTCTCTCCCGACAGGGATGGGGCCTACAGGGGGATGTTGCCGTGCTTCTTCGGCGGCAGCACCTCGCGCTTGCCGCGCAGCGCCCGCAGGCCCCGGACGATGTGCCGGCGGGTCTCGCTCGGCGCGATGACCGCGTCGACGTAGCCGCGCTCGGCCGCCAGGTACGGGTTCAGCAGGGTGTCCTCGTACGAGGCGATCAGCTCGGCCCGCTTCTCCTCGACGTTCCCGGCCGCCTCGGCCTCGGCGATCTCCCGGCGGTGCAGGATGTTGACCGCGCCCTGCGCGCCCATGACGGCGATCTGGGCGGTCGGCCAGGCCAGGTTGAGGTCGGCGCCCAGGTGCTTGGAGCCCATGACGTCGTAGGCGCCGCCGAAGGCCTTGCGGGTGATCACGGTGATCAGCGGGACGGTGGCCTCGGCGTAGGCGTAGATCAGCTTGGCGCCGCGGCGGATGATGCCGTCCCACTCCTGCTCGGTGCCGGGCAGGAAGCCGGGCACGTCCACGAAGGTCAGCACCGGGATGTTGAACGAGTCGCAGGTGCGGATGAAGCGGGCGGCCTTCTCGCTGGCGTTGATGTCCAGGCAGCCGGCCAGGTCCATCGGCTGGTTGCCGACGATGCCGACCGACTGGCCCTCGACCCGGCCGAAGCCGGTGATGATGTTGCCGGCGTACAGCGGCTGGGTCTCCAGGAACTCGCCGTCGTCGACGATGTGCTCGATGACCTTGCGCATGTCGTACGGCTGGTTCGCCGAGTCCGGCACGATCGTGTCGAGTTCGAGGTCCTCGTCGGTGACCGACAGGTCGGCCTGCTCGGCGTAGGACGGCGGGTCGCTCAGGTTGTTGGAGGGCAGGTACGAGAGCAGGCTCTTGACGTACTCGACCGCCTCCTTCTCGTCCGCGGCCAGGTAGTGCGCGTTCCCGGACTTGGTGTTGTGGGTGCGCGCGCCGCCCAGTTCCTCCATGCCCACGTCCTCGCCGGTGACGGTCTTGATCACGTCCGGGCCGGTGATGAACATGTGCGAGGTCTTGTCGGCCATCACCACGAAGTCGGTGATCGCGGGGGAGTACACCGCGCCGCCGGCGCAGGGGCCCATGATCAGCGAGATCTGCGGGATGACGCCCGAGGCGTGCACGTTGCGGCGGAAGATCTCGCCGTAAAGGCCGAGCGAGACCACGCCCTCCTGGATCCGGGCGCCGCCGGAGTCGTTGATGCCGATGACCGGGCAGCCGGTCTTCAGCGCGAAGTCCATCACCTTGACGATCTTCTCGCCGAAGACCTCGCCGAGGGAGCCGCCGAAGACGGTGAAGTCCTGGGCGAAGACCGCGACCTGGCGGCCGTCGACGGTGCCGTAGCCGGTCACCACGCCGTCGCCGTACGGGCGGTTCCTCTCCTGGCCGAAGTTGGTCGAGCGGTGCCGGGCGAATTCGTCGAACTCCACGAAGGAGTCCTCGTCTAGCAGCTCCACGACCCGCTCGCGGGCGGTCAGCTTGCCCTTGGCGTGCTGCTTCTCCACGGCCTTGGCCGAGCCGGAGTGCACCGCCTCGTCGAGCCTGCGCCGCAGGTCGGCGAGCTTGCCGGCGGTCGTGTGGGGGTCGTACGGCGCCTCGGTCATCCGGTGGCTCTCCCTGATCCATGGCCGCGACCTGTTCGAGTGCGCGCGGACCGGGTGGAGGGGGCCCGCGCATGAGGGCAGGGCGGCGCTACGAACTACCGCTGGGTAGCGTAGCCAGCGCGGAGGGCGATCCGGCACGTCCTGGCGTTATGGCCATCGACACAGTTTTGTTGACGGCCGTTCTGCGGGACGATGGGGCGGCCTACGCCCCCCGGCTGGGCTCACGCCCTAGGGTTTCCCGCATGAACGCCTCCGACACCCCCCGCCGCAGCGGACTGCGCGGCTTCGGCCACACCGGACCGTCGCCGTGGACCGACCTGGACCGTCCGCCGCTCGACGAGGAGGCGCTGCGTCACGACCTGCTCGTGCCGGGCGGGCTCTGGACCTCCCTGGACGTCGTCACCGAGACCGGCTCCACCAACAGCGACCTCGCCGCCCGGGCCAAGGCCGGCGGGGCCCGGGGCGCGGTGCTGGTGGCCGAGGCGCAGAGCGCCGCGCGCGGCCGGCTGGACCGGCAGTGGACCGCCCCGGCCCGCTCCGGGCTGTTCCTGTCCGTCCTGCTGCGCCCCGAGGAGGTGCCGGTCGAGCGCTACGGCTGGCTGCCGATCCTGGTCGGGGTGGCCGCGGCCAGCACGCTCGGCCGGATCGCCGAGGTCGAGGTCGGGCTGAAGTGGCCCAACGACCTGCAGGTGGAGATCGACGGCGCGGAGCGCAAGGTCGGCGGCATCCTCACCGAGCTGGCCGGCGGCGCCGTGGTGGTCGGCCTCGGCCTCAACGTCTCGCTGCGCGCCGAGGAGCTGCCCGTCCCCACCGCCGCCTCGCTCGCGCTGGCCGGCGCCGCCACCACCGACCGCGGCACCCTGCTGCGGGCCCTGCTGCGCGAACTCGCCGAGCTGTACCGCGAGTGGACGGCCGCCGCCGGCGACCCGCACGCCAGCGACCTGCTGCGCGCCTACGTGGACCGCTGCACCACGCTCGGCCGCCAGGTGAAGGTCCACCTGCCCGGCGACACCGAGCTGGTCGGCGAGGCGGTGGCGGTGGACGGCGACGGGCGGCTGGTGGTTCGTACGCCCGACGGCGCACGCCGGGCGGTCGGCGCGGGCGACGTCGTCCACGTGCGCCCCGAGCCCCGCTGAACGGCAGTCTTCACCTCTCCTTGACCCGGGCTGATGCCCCGGATCCGGCGATTCCGTGCGAACATTCCACCTGGCAGCGGTGTGAGGCGCGCCACTGCCCGCCTGGGTGGCGGGCGGTGCGCCCGGACAGGTAGGACACGAGGCGAGTGCGGCGACCGCACGGGGACGGACCGGTGGCAGAGGACGGCAGCAGCGGCACGACGGCGGGCAGCCACGACCCCACGGTCGCGCTCGAACTGGAACGCCTGATCCTGGACGCGCCGCGCCGTTACACGCCGTACCAGGCCGCGCGCGCCGCCGACGTCCCGATGGAGCTGGCCACCCGGTTCTGGCGGGCCATGGGCTTCCCCGACATCGGCCAGTCCAGGGCGCTCACCGACGGCGACGTGATCGCGCTGCGGCGCCTCGCCGGCCTGGTCGAGTCCGGACTGCTGAGCGAGTCCATGGCGATCCAGGTGGCCCGCTCCACCGGCCAGACCACGGCCCGGCTGGCCGGCTGGCAGATGGACACCTTCCTGGAGAACCTCACCCAGTCCGTCGAACCCGGGCTGACCCGCGCCGACGTGGCCTACCCGCTGGTCGAGCTGCTGCTGCCGGAGCTGGAGCAGTTCCTGGTGTACGTCTGGCGGCGCCAGCTGGCCGCCGTCACCGGCCGGGTGGTGCAGGCCGCCGAGGACCACGAGATCACCAGCGGACGGCTCGCCGTCGGCTTCGCCGACCTGGTCGGCTTCACCCGGCTGTCCCGGCGGCTGGAGGAGGAGGAGCTCGGCGAGCTCGTCGAGACCTTCGAGAACACCTGCTCCGACCTGATCGCCGGACAGGGCGGCCGGGTGATCAAGACCCTCGGTGACGAGATCCTCTACGTCTCCGAGGACCCGGCGACCGCCGCCGAGATCGCGCTCAGCCTGATCGAGGCACTGGCCGGGGACGACGCCATCCCGCCGCTGCGGGTCGGCATGGCCTTCGGCACGGTCACCTCGCGGATGGGCGACGTCTTCGGCACCACCGTCAACCTGGCCAGCCGGCTCACCTCGATCGCGCCCAAGGACGCGGTGCTGATCGACGGCGAGTTCGCCGCCGCGCTGGAGCAGAACGGCAGCGTCGCCCCGGCCGACTCGGAGGGGCCGGGCCTGGCCGAGGCGCTGTCGGCCGCCGCCGGGATGCCCGCCTCCGGGCTGCCGATGCCGGGGCCGGACGCCGGCGCCCGCTTCCACCTGCAGCCGATGTGGCGGCGGCCGGTGCGGGGGCTCGGGCTGGTGGAGCCGTGGCTGCTCACCCGGCGGCTGAAGCCGGAGTAGCGGCGGCGCGGTGTGCGGCACGGCGCCAGGAGGACGGAGTGGGCGGCGACGGGAGGGGTTCGGCTGCTGTTCTGGGGTGTCGAACGGTTGAAACCCGTACGGCTCTGAGATGGTCCATCCGGGCAAACGGGGCATAACCGAACGAAACCGCCATAGTCTTGGTGCAAGCGGCCGGTCGGGTGCGACCGGGCGACGGGGGTCCGGCAGGACCGAGCACAGGGAGCGAGGCGAGCCGGTGAGCAGTGAGGCGATCATGACGGACCGCGGCTGCGACTGCGGCGGCTCGCGGCACCGCGACCCGCTGCCCGACCTGAGGCTGCAGTCCGTGGTCGAGCTGGCCCAGGACATGGCCGGCGCACTCACCCCCCTGGAGGCCGTCCGGGCCGCCGCCACCCGGGCCACCGAGGCGCTCGGCGCCACCATGGCGGCCGTCTCGGTCTGGGACCGCGAGTCCGGCCGGCTGCGGGTGCTGGTCAACCACGGCGAGCTCGCCCCGGGCGAGGAGGAACTGCCCGAGGACGAGTCGTACCCGGTCGCCGACTTCCCCGAGATCGTCACCTATCTGGAGGAGCGCTGGACCACCGGGCGGCTGCCGCGCGCCTGGCTGCAGAGCGCCGAGAACACCGAACCGCACGCCGGTCACACCCACCCGACTGCCGGCGCGTACTGCCGGGAACGCGCCGCGGCGCTGCGCCGGCGCGGACGGGCCTGCTGCGTGGTCGCGCCGATCGTGCTGCACGGGCAGGCCTGGGGTGAGCTGTACCTCGCCCGGTCGGTCGGGATGCCCGAGTTCACCGAGGCCGACGCCGACTATGCGACCCTGCTCGCCGCCCAGGTCTCCGCCGGGCTCGCGCAGACCGAACGCCTCGCCGACCTGCGCAAGCTCGCCTTCTCCGATCCGCTCACCGGCCTCGCCAACCGGCGCGCCGTCGACGCCCGGCTGGAGAGCGCGCTGGAGGCGCACAACCGGCACAACACCGTGGTCTCGCTGGTCGTCTGCGACGTCAACGGGCTGAAGCGGGTCAACGACCAGCTCGGCCACGAGATGGGCGACCGGCTGCTGGAACGGTTCGCCCACCAGCTCTCGCTGGCCGCCGCCAAACTCCCCGGCAGCCTCGCCGCCCGGCTCGGCGGCGACGAGTTCTGCCTGCTGGTGGAGGGGCAGAAGGCCGACGAGGTGGTCGCCGTCGCCGAGGAGCTGTGCGCCCGGGCGCTCGCGCTGTCCGAGGGCGAGGGCGTGGCCTGCGGCGTCGCCTCCACCGGGGATTCCATCGGTCCGGTCACCACCCCCGACCGGCTCTTCCGCCTCGCCGACGCCGCCCAGTACCGGGCCAAGGCCGCCCGCGCCGCCCACCCGGTGGTCGCCGGGCGCAGCCACGGCCCCGGCTTCTCGCCCGACCCCACCGTGCTGCTCGCCGACGCAGCCGACCCGCACCACCGGGCCGACGGGCGGCGCGGGCCGAACGGCCGGGCCGGCACGGGCGACCGGCGGCGGTTCCGCGGCGCCGCCCACAGCGCAGACCCGGGCCAGCTGATCACCGCCGTCCTCGCCGCCCTCGACCAGGCCGCCGCGGCGCGGGCCGTCCACCCGGCCGACACCCTCGGCAAGCTCGTCGTGGTCGCCGAGACCTCGGCCCGGCTGCTGGACGCCGTCGGCTGGTGGGTCTCGTACGTCCCGCCCGGCTCCCACCTCATGCGCACCGCCCAGCACGCCGTCTACCGGATGACCAGCGGCCCCAGCAGCACCCGCGCCGAGACCCAGCGCGCCCAGATCGAGGCCCCCGACGCCGTCTTCGACCTGCGCCACTACCCGATGACCCGCCGCGCCGTCCGCGGCGGCGCCTTCGCCCTGCGGGCCGGCGCCGCCGGCAACGACCCGGCGGAGGAGGCCATGCTCGTCGTCTCCGGCTACCGCGGCATGGTCGCGGCCGGCGGCCAGAACGCGGCCGGCGGCTGGCTGGTCGAACTCTTCGCCGACGACGCCACCCTCCCCCTCGGCCAGGCCGCCTGCGCGATGCGCGCCCTGGCCGCCGTCGCCCTGGCCGGCGCGGCCTCGCCCCCGGTGGTGTGAGCGCGCGGACACCGGGTGGCTCCCGGGCGTGTTCCGGTTCGGTGACCGATGTGTCGCGGGTGGGTCGCGGTCGGGGGCCGGGGCTGTCACCGGGGGCGCGGCGGTGGGATGGTGGGTGGCCGGTCGAGCGGTAACGGGGGGCGTGGCGTGGGCAGACGGTTGGCGGGTGCGGCGGTGGCCGGGGTGCTG
The DNA here is from genome assembly GCF_055600605.1 of Kitasatospora sp. NPDC038210. Classification (NCBI taxonomy): domain Bacteria; kingdom Bacillati; phylum Actinomycetota; class Actinomycetes; order Kitasatosporales; family Streptomycetaceae; genus Kitasatospora; species Kitasatospora sp. NPDC038210. The sequence continues at coordinate 548,636 of NZ_JBVJYK010000003.1, forward strand.
GTGCTCGGCGGCGGGGTGGCGGCGGCCGCTCCGGCGTCGGCGGTGCCGGTGGTGCGGACGACGGGGGCGGCGGGAGCGGCGCGTACGGCGCCGGAGCGGGTGCCGCAGGCGCGGGACGGGGCCGGGGCGCACCGGATCGCCCGGCTCGCCGGGTCCAAGTCGAAGTCGAAGACGAAGAAGAAGGTGAAGCGCGGCTTCTTCCACGGGTTCTTCCACGGCTTCCTCGGGTGGCTGACCACGGCCCTGCTGATCGCCCTGCTGGTGACGGTCCTGGTCGTCCTCTGGGTCAGGCGCTCGAACCGCCGCTAGCGGTCCGCGGTCCCAGCGCGCGTAGTGCGGCACCGGCCGGGCGGTCGACCTGATCGAGGCGGAACTCGGGTCGTAGGGGAGTGCCGGCGGGGGCGGCGGGGGCGACGGGGCTGCGGGGTGCGCTGTGGACGCCGAGGTCGGAGAATCCGAATGGCGAGCACCTGTTGTCATATCTTCATTCACCTGATGTGATGGTGTATATGGATATGCACAGTGCTGTGGCCCCCGACGCTCCGCTGGTCCTGGTCGGCAAGGCCGACGTCAGCGCCGAGGACGTTCTGGCCGTCGCCCGGGGCAACGCCCGGGTCGAGATCGGTCCCGACGCGCTCGCCGAGATGGCGGCCGCCCGTGCGCGGATCGACGCCCTCGCGGCCGAGCCGCGTCCCGTCTACGGCGTGTCGACCGGCTTCGGCGCGCTCGCCGTGCGGCACATCAGCCCCGAGCTGCGCGCCCAGCTGCAGCGGTCGCTGGTGCGCTCGCACGCCGCCGGCATGGGCCCGGCCGTCGAGCGCGAGGTGGTCCGCGCGCTGATGTTCCTGCGGATGAAGACGCTGGCCTCCGGCCGTACCGGGGTGCGTCCCCTGGTCGCGCAGACCATGGCCGCCCTGCTCAACGCCGGCATCACCCCGGTGGTCCGGGAGTTCGGCTCGCTCGGCTGCTCCGGTGACCTCGCGCCGCTGTCGCACTGCGCGCTGGTCCTGATGGGCGAGGGCACCGCCACCGGCCCGGACGGCGAGGAGAAGCCCGTCGCCGAGCTGCTCGCCGCCGCCGGCATCGAGCCGGTCGAGCTGCTGGAGAAGGAGGGACTGGCCCTCATCAACGGCACCGACGGCATGCTCGGCATGCTGGTCATGGCCATCTCCGACCTGCAGCGCCTGTTCACCACCGCCGACATCACCGCCGCCATGACCCTGGAGGCGCTGCTCGGCACCGACAAGGTGCTCGCCCCCGAGCTGCACGCCCCGATCCGCCCGCACCCGGGCCAGGCGCTCAGCGCCGCCAACATGCTGGCCGTCCTCAAGGACTCCGGCCTCACCGGCCACCACCAGGACGACGCACCGCGCGTCCAGGACGCGTACTCGATCCGCTGCGCCCCGCAGGTGGCCGGCGCCGGCCGCGACACCCTGGCGCACGCCCAGCTGGTCGCCTCCCGCGAGCTCGCCGCCTCGGTGGACAACCCGGTGGTGCTGCCGGACGGCCGGGTGGAGTCCAACGGCAACTTCCACGGTGCCCCGGTCGCGTACGTGCTGGACTTCCTCGCCATCGCCGCCGCCGACCTCGGCTCGATCTCCGAGCGCCGCACCGACCGGCTGCTCGACAAGGCCCGCTCGCACGGCCTGCCGGCCTTCCTGGCCGACGACCCGGGCGTGGACTCCGGCCTGATGATCGCCCAGTACACCCAGGCGGCGCTGGTCAGCGAGAACAAGCGGCTCGCCGTCCCGGCCTCGGTCGACTCGATCCCGTCCTCCGCGATGCAGGAGGACCACGTGTCGATGGGCTGGTCGGCCGCGCGCAAGCTGCGCCAGGCCGTCGACAACCTCGGCCGGATCCTCGCCGTCGAACTCACAGCCGCTGCCCGCGCGCTGGAGATCCGTCAGCAGGCCGACTCGGCCGGCCGGATCGCCCCGGCCTCCGCGGCCGCGCTGGCCGTCGCCCGGGAGGCGGGGGTCGGCGGCGCCGGCCGCGACCGCTTCCTCTCGCCGGACCTGGAGGCGGCCGCGGCGCTGGTCGCCTCCGGCGACCTGGTGCGCGCGGTCGAAGAGGTCACCGGCCCGCTGGCCTGACGCACCGCCGCCGCGGGGCGACCGGGGTTCAGTCCCAGTCGCTCCGCGGCCGACGGTCCTCACGGTTGCGGCGCTCGCCGAACGCGGCGGCGAAGTTGACCCCGACGATGCCCGCCCAGCAGACCAGCAGACCGGCGAAGCCGCCGTTCGTGGGGTTGCTGGCGATCGCGGTCAACGGGATGCCGAAGGCCATCGAGACCACCGCGAGCCCGCTGCCGGAGCGCTTGGTCCAGCCCTGGCGGCGGGACCGGTGGTGGCGGTCGCGGTACGGACCCGGCTCGTGGTCGTCCATCCGCTGGGCCACGGAGCGCTCGACCCGCGCGTCCAGGCGGGCGTCGAGGCGCTTCATGAAGGAGTCGACGAGCTCGTCCTCGTACTCCTTGCCGAGCTCCTTGCGGGCCTGCAGGGTGGCGTCGAGGTCGCGCCGCAGGTCGTCCTGGCGAGTGTCCATGGGATCCAGCCTGGCCCCGCGGTGACGCCCGGTCCATCCGTTCGCGGGGGGAATCCGGGCGGGCTCAGGGACAAATCAGGGTTACCCCGAGCCGGACCCGGCGACCGCCCGGGCCCGGCTCGGAAGTGTCCGGATACCGTTCGATCCGGTCCGATCCGCGGGACGTCTCACGTTGCGTCCCGCCGTACGAGACGTCTTTGCCAGGTGCGGCCCGCTGCTGCACAGTCGTCGTCCGAACCGCTCGCACCCGGAGGTACCGCTGATGACCGCCACCGACGAGACCGGCAGCGTCGGCCCCTCCGCCCGGCTGCTCCAGCTCTTCGAGGGCCACCGGCTGACGCCGACCCAGCGCCGGATCGCGCACTCCCTGGTGCGGCACGCCACCGAGGCGCCGTTCCTGTCCAGCGTCGAGGTCGCCGAACTCGCGGGCGTCAGCCAGCCCTCCGTCACCCGCTTCGCGGTCGCCCTCGGGTACGACGGCTACCCGGCACTGCGCAAGCAGCTGCGCGAACTCGGCGGGGGAGAGCCGGCCGCGCCGGAGACCCCGGACGACGCGGTGCGCAACGAGCACCAGCAGGCCGTGCTCGCCGAGATCGCGCACCTGCGCCACCTCGCCGAACTCCTCGCCGACCCGGAGCCGATCATCCGGGCCGCCCGGCTGCTCGCCGCCTCCCGTCCGCTGCCCGTGCTCGGCCTGCGGGCCGCCTCGGCGCAGGCCCGCGGCTTCGCCTACTTCGCCGCCAAGGTGCACCCGGACATCCGGCTCCTGGACGAGGGCGGCAGCATGCTCGCCGACCGCCTCGAACAGGCCGCCGCGGCCGGGGCCACCGCGCTGCTCTGCTTCGCGCTGCCGCGCTACCCGCGGGAGTTGATGGACGCCCTGGCGGTGGCCCGGGAGTGCGGGCTGACCGTGCTCACCGTCGCCGACAGCGCCTTCGCGCCGGTCGCCAAGCTCTCCGACCTGATGCTGCCGGCCGCCGTCGGCACCGGGCTGGTCTTCGACACCGCGTGTGCGCCGATGATGCTCGGCCGGGTGCTGCTGCAGGCCATGTGCGACGAACTCCCGGGCGCGGAAGCCCGGTTGGAGGCGATCGAGCAGTCGGCGGCGGCACGCGGGCTCTTCCTGGAATAGCCGCAGTCCGGAACGGACGCAGCCTGGAGCAGCGGCAGGGGAGTAGCCGTCACGAACCCGGGCATCCCCTCCTGCAGGGGGTGTCACCCATGCGCGTGATCCACGAGATGAAGTTCGTCGCCCGCCTGGCCTCGGGTGCCGACGAATGGTCCTGCCCCACCTGCGGGCGCCGAGTCACCCTGCGGCGCCTGCCCGAACCCGAACTGACCGTCCTCGACCCGGGCGACGAGTCCGCCGTCCACGTCGGCGTCATCGAACCCGACGCCCGCGCCGCGGCGGCCGCCGAGAAGTACGGCCTCGGCCCCGTCCAGAACATCCCCCGCCCCCCGTCCCCGCCCGCCCCGGACGCCGACGACCGCCGCTGGCTCGCCGAGATCGGCATCGACTGGGACGGCGACGCGGCGGCCTGACTCAGCTGCGGGGCGCGTAGAGCGGGAGGTCGGAGGTGTCCAGCTCGGCGGGCAGCGGCGCGGGCAGTGGGACGGGCTCGCCGTACTTGCCGTGCAGGACGCCCTGGTACGCGCCGTCGCGAGGGTGGGTGTAGAGCGTCCAGGTGCCGTCGCGGGGGTCGGTCGCGAGGAGGGCGGCCACGCCGGCGGTGGCATACCAATCGGTCTTGGTCGCGATGTCGCGTGCACGCTCCGAGCTGGAGATCACCTCCAGCGCGAAGACGACGTCATGCGGATCGGCGAGCCATTCGTCGTCGCGGCCCCAATCCTTCGGCAGGACCACCAGGTTCGGGGTTGCGTAGTCGTCCTCGTCGTCCGGCATGCAGATCGACGAGACCTCGTAGGCGCGGAGGTCTCCGGGGAGCTGCGGGATGAGCTGGTCGCGCAGCTCCTGCACCGTCCCCGCGTGCTTGCCGCGGGGGGTGGGGGACATCATCAGGGCTCCTCCGATGATCTGGACTCGAAGTCCGGTGCTCCGCTCGATCTCCTCCGCCGCATCCCGGAGTCTGCCGGGCCGCACGGTGATGGCCGTCATCGTGTTCTCCGCTCCCTGGTACTGGGCCGAGTGGCTGGTGTTCGCCGGGTTCAGGCTAGCGCGCCAAGTCAGCCGGTGCCGGGGCTGATCGGATTGTTCCGGGGTCTGGTCGAAACCCGCTTGTTTAGTTATATTCAGTCGAACCGAGCTTGAATGAATCCATCCGCAGGGAGGCCGGGACTATGGTGCAGCAGCAGGCGAGCGGGCCGCGCGAGGTGCGCGCGGCGCGTGGCACGGGGCTCACGACGCAGGGGTGGCAGCAGGAGGCCGCCCTGCGGATGCTGATGAACAACCTCGACCCCGAGGTGGCCGAGCACCCGTCGAAGCTGGTCGTGTACGGCGGCACCGGCAAGGCCGCGCGGGACTGGCGCTCCTTCGACGCCATGGTGAAGACGCTGCAGGGCCTGAAGCAGGACGAGACCATGCTGGTCCAGTCCGGCCGCCCGGTCGGCGTGATGCAGACCCACGAGTGGGCGCCGCGGGTGCTGATCGCCAACTCCAACCTGGTCGGCGACTGGGCCAACTGGGAGGAGTTCCGCCGGCTGGAGAGCCTCGGGCTCACCATGTACGGCCAGATGACCGCCGGCTCCTGGATCTACATCGGCACCCAGGGCATCCTCCAGGGCACCTACGAGACCTTCGCGGCCGTCGCCAACAAGCGGTTCAACGGCACGCTGGAGGGCACCATCACCCTCACCGCCGGCCTCGGCGGCATGGGTGGCGCCCAGCCGCTGGCCGTCACCATGAACGGCGGCGTGGCGATCTGCATCGACTGCGACCCGTCCCGCATCTCCCGCCGGATCGAGCACCGCTACCTGGACGTCGAGGCCAAGGACCTCAGCCACGCGCTGGAGCTGGCCACCGCCGCCCGCGACAAGAAGCAGCCGCTCTCCATCGGCCTGCTGGGCAACGCCGCCGAGCTCTTCCCGCAGCTGCTCGCGATGGACGCGCCGATCGACATCGTCACCGACCAGACCAGCGCCCACGACCCGCTGAGCTACCTGCCGGTCGGCGTCGACTTCGACGACATGGCGACCTACGCGGCCGAGAAGCCCGCCGAGTTCACCCAGCGCTCCCGCGAGTCGATGGCCAAGCACGTCGAGGCCATGGTCGGCTTCATGGACCGCGGCGCCGAGGTCTTCGACTACGGCAACTCGATCCGCGGCGAGGCCCAGCTGGCCGGCTACGACCGCGCCTTCGCCTTCCCCGGCTTCGTCCCCGCGTACATCCGCCCGCTGTTCTGCGAGGGCAAGGGCCCGTTCCGCTGGGCCGCGCTGTCCGGCGACCCGCAGGACATCCACAAGACCGACAAGGCCGTCCTCGACCTCTTCCCGGAGAACGAGTCGCTGCACCGCTGGATCAAGATGGCCCAGGAGAAGGTGCACTTCCAGGGCCTGCCCGCGCGCATCTGCTGGCTCGGCTACGGCGAGCGCGACAAGGCCGGCGAGCGCTTCAACGACATGGTCGCCTCGGGCGAGCTGTCCGCGCCGATCGTCATCGGCCGCGACCACCTGGACTGCGGCTCGGTCGCCTCCCCGTACCGGGAGACCGAGGCGATGCTGGACGGCTCGGACGCCATCGCCGACTGGCCGCTGCTCAACGCCATGGTCAACGTCGCCTCCGGCGCCTCCTGGGTCTCCATCCACCACGGCGGCGGCGTCGGCATCGGCCGCTCGATCCACGCCGGCCAGGTCACCGTCGCCGACGGCACCGCGCTGGCCGGGGAGAAGATCCGCCGGGTGCTCACCAACGACCCGGGCATGGGCGTCATCCGGCACGTGGACGCCGGCTACGACCGCGCCGACGAGGTCGCCGCCGAGCGTGGCGTGCGCGTCCCGATGGGTGAACTGTGACGGTCCCGTCCTTCGAGGAGATGTGGGCGGAGCTGCTCCCCGTGGGCCGCTCCGCCTCCACCGGCGGCTACCGCCGCTTCGCCTGGAACTCCGCCGACGCCGAGTGCCGCGCCTGGTTCGAGCAGCAGGCCCGCGACCGCGGTCTGGCGTACGAGCTGGACCGCAACGGCAACCAGTGGGCCTGGCTGGGCGATCCGCGGGCCGGCGGCGCCGTCGTCACCGGTTCGCACCTGGACTCCGTCCCGGACGGCGGCGCCTTCGACGGCCCGCTCGGGGTGGTCTCCTCCTTCGCCGCGCTGGACGAACTCCGCGCCCGGGGAACGGAGTTCACCCGGCCGCTGGCGATCGTCAACTTCGGTGACGAGGAGGGCGCCCGGTTCGGCGTGGCCTGCATCGGCTCCCGGCTGACCGCCGGCGTGCTCTCCCAGGAGGCCGCGTACGAGCTGCGCGACGCCGCCGGCGTCCGGCTGCCCGACGCGATGGAGAAGGCCGGCTACGACCCGACCGGGATCGGTGCGGACGACGACCGGCTGGCCCGGATCGGCGCCTTCGTCGAACTCCACGTCGAGCAGGGCCGCTACCTCGCCGAGGGGCAGCCGGTCGGGGTGGCCGGCGCGATCTGGCCGCACGGCCGCTGGCGGTTCGACTTCCACGGCGAGGCCAACCACGCCGGCACCACCCGGATCGAGGACCGCCGCGACCCGATGCTGACCTACGCCAACACCGTGCTCGCCGCCCGCAAGAAGGCGAAGCTGGCGGGCGCGCTGGCCACCTTCGGCAAGGTCGCGGTCGAGCCCAACGGCACCAACGCGATCGCCTCGCTGGTGCGCGGCTGGCTGGACTCCCGGGCGGCCGACGAGCGCACCCTCACCGCGCTGGTCGCCGAGATCGAGCAGGCCGCCGCCGAACGCGGCGAGCGCGACGGCGTCCGGGTCGAGCTGACCCGCGAGTCCTACACCCCGGTGGTGGACTTCGACGGGCCGCTGCGCGACCGGCTCGCCAAGCTGCTGGACGCCCCGGTGCTGCCCACCGGGGCGGGACACGACGCCGGGATCCTGGCGTCCGCGATCCCGACCGCCATGCTGTTCGTGCGCAACCCCAGCGGCGTCTCCCACTCCCCGGCCGAACACGCCGAGGTGGCCGACTGCCTGGCCGGGGTCACCGCCCTCGCCGACGTACTGGAGGACCTCGCGTGTCAGTGACCGCAGTGAGCTACTGGGCCCAGTACGCCTGGCTGCCGCACCCGAACGGGCCGGTGGTCGAGCGGGACGTGCTGATCGCCACCGGCCCCGACGGCCGGACCACCTCGGTGACGCCGGACAGCGGGCCCTGCCCGCCCGGCGCCGTCCGGCTCGAAGGGCTGCTGCTGCCCGGGCAGGCGAACGCCCACTCGCACGCCTTCCACCGGGCGCTGCGCGGGCACGTGCAGGTCGGCTCCGGCACCTTCTGGACCTGGCGCGACACCATGTACCGGTTCGCCGGCGCGCTCGACCCGGACGCCTACCTGGAGCTCGCCACCGCCGTCTACGCCGAGATGGCGCTGGCCGGGATCACCGCCGTCGGCGAGTTCCACTACCTGCACCACGCGCCCGGCGGAGCCCGCTACACCGACCCGAACGCGATGGGCGAGGCGCTGATCGAGGCCGCCGCCCGGGCCGGCATCCGGATCACCCTGCTGGACACCTGCTACCTGTCGGCCGGCTTCGGCGCCGAGCCCACCAAGCCGCAGCAGCGGTTCAGCGACGGCGACGCGCAGGCCTGGGCGGAGCGCGTGGACGCGCTCAAGCCCCGCGAGCACGCCCGGATCGGCGCCGCCATCCACTCGGTACGGGCCGTCCCGGCCGAGCAACTGGGCACCGTCGCGCACTGGGCGGCGATGCGCAAGGCGCCGCTGCACGTCCACCTGTCCGAGCAGACCGCCGAGAACGACGCCTGCCTGACCGCGCACGGCGTCACCCCGACCCGGCTGCTCGCCGACCACGGCGCGCTCGGCCCGCGCACCTCGGTCGTGCACGCCACCCACCTCACCGACGAGGACGTCAAGCTCCTCACCGACTCCTCCACGACCGTCTGCATGTGCCCCACCACCGAGCGGGACCTCGCGGACGGCATCGGCCCTGCCCGCCGGCTCGCCTCGGCGGGCTGCCCGATCACCCTGGGCAGCGACAGCCACGCGGTCATCGACCCGTTCGAGGAGGCCCGCGCGCTGGAGCTGGACGAGCGGCTGCGCACCCGGACCCGCGGCCACTGGACGGCCAACGCGCTGCTGCGGGCCGGCACCGAGGACGGCCACGCCTCGCTGGGCTGGCCGGAGGCCGGCCGGGTCGAGGCCGGGGCGCTCGCCGACTTCACGGTGATCGCGCTGGACTCGGTCCGCACCGCGGGCCCGCCGCCCCGGCTCGGCGCCGAGATCGCGGTCTTCGCCGCCTCGGCGGCGGACGTGCGACACGTGGTGGTCGGCGGCCGGCACGTCGTGCGGGACGGCGTGCACCAGCTGGTGGCCGACGTGCCCGGCGCGCTGCGGTCCGCCATCGGCGCGCTGGACTGCTGAACCCCCGTCGAACGCCCCGCCGAACCCCGCCCGCTGCTGGAACCCCAGTCCACCTCCCTCCGGAAGGCCTTGTCTTGAGCACCAGGACCACCTTGATCACGGGCATCGGCAGCCTGGTCACCAACGACCCCGGACAGGGCAGCGGGCCGCTCGGCCTGCTGACCGACGCGGCCGTGGTGCTGGACGGCGCCACCGTCGCCTGGGTCGGCCCGGCGGCACAGGCCCCGGCCGCGGACGAGCGCTTCGACGCCGAGGGCCGGGCCCTGCTGCCCGGCTTCGTCGACTCGCACGCCCACCTGGTGTTCGCCGGCGACCGCACCGCCGAGTTCAACGCCCGGATGTCCGGGCAGGCGTACACGGCGGGCGGGATCCGCACCACCGTGGCGGCCACCCGCGCCGCGAGCGACGCCGAACTGGAGGCCAACCTGGACCGGTTCGTCCGGGAGGCGCTGCGCCAGGGCACCACCACCATCGAGTGCAAGTCCGGTTACGGGCTGACGGTGGCGGACGAGGCCCGGGCACTGCGGATCGCCTCCCGGCACACCCCGGAGACCACCTACCTCGGTGCGCACGTGGTGGCGCCCGAGTACGCCGAGGACCCGGCCGGGTACGTCGACCTGGTCACCGGCGAGATGCTGGACGCCTGCGCCCCGCACGCCCGCTGGGTGGACGTGTTCTGCGAGAAGGGCGCCTTCGACGGCGACCAGGCGCGGGCGATCCTGACCGCCGGCATCGAGCGCGGCCTCACCCCCCGGGTCCACGCCAACCAGCTCTCGTACGGGCCCGGCGTGCAGCTCGCCGTCGAGCTGGGGGCCGCTTCGGCGGACCACTGCACCCACCTGACGGACGAGGACGTGGCGGCGCTGGCCGGCTCGGGGACGGTCGCGACCCTGCTGCCGGGGGCGGAGTTCTCCACCCGGGCCGAGTACCCGAGCGGGCGCCGGCTGCTGGACGCGGGGGCGGTGGTGGCGCTGTCCACCGACTGCAACCCGGGCTCCAGCTTCACGAGCTCGATGGCGTTCTGCATCGCGGTGGCGGTGCGGGAGATGGGGATGACGCCGGACGAGGCGGTCCGGGCGGCCACCGTGGGCGGCGCCCAGGCGCTGCGGCGCACCGACGTCGGCGTGGTCGCGCCCGGCGCCCGCGCCGACCTGCTGCTGCTCGACGCACCCTCGCACGTCCACCTGGCCTACCGGCCGGGCGTGCCGCTGACGGCCGCGGTCTGGCGAGCGGGCGTCCGCGAGGTCTGACCGACGGTCTGCGGGAGGCCCCCGCGCCCCCGGGGTGGCGGGCGCGGGGGCCTTTCGCCGTTCCCGGACCCCGCTGTTCCCGGGCCCCGCTGTTCCCGGACCCCGCCGTTCGCGGGGGCCCGTTCTTCTTCTTCGAGGTCTGTTCGCGGCCCGCTGTTCTCCGGGCCCCGCCGCCGTACCGCGCGCCGTGGGCCCGCCGCCGTACCGGGCGCCGTGCACCGCGGGGAAAAACGACCGGGGCCGCCGTGGATCTCAGGAATCCACGGCGGCCCCGGAAGCGGTGGGCCGGTCAGGCGAGCGTCAGTGGACGCCGCCCATGAGGGCCTGGACGCGCTTGCGGCCCATGAAGACCGCGACGCCGGCCAGGGCAGCGAGCGCTGCCTGCAGCGCGATGATCCCGGTGCCGTCCAGGTTGACGCCGGCCAGCGAGAGCAGGCTGGTGGTGCAGTCACCGGCGGTGACGGCGAGGAACCAGACACCCATCATCTGGGAGGCGTACTTCTGCGGCGCCATCTTGGTGGTGACCGAGAGGCCGACCGGGGAGAGGCACAGCTCACCGATGGTCTGGATCATGTAGATCGAGACGAGCCACATCGGGGAGACCTTGCCGTCGCCCGCCATGTTCATCGGGACGATGAAGATGAAGAACGAGGCGCCGATCAGGACCAGGCCCATCGCGAACTTCACGATGGTGTTGGGCTCCTTGTTCCGGCGGGACAGCCACAGCCACAGCCAGGCGAAGACCGGCGCGAGCGCCATCACGAACAGCGGGTTCAGCGACTGGTACCAGGTGGCCGAGAAGCCGAAGCCGAGCAGGGTGTCCGCGGTGTTCTTGTCGGCGAACAGGGAGAGGGTCGAGCCGCCCTGGTCGTAGATCATCCAGAAGATGGCGGCCGCGGCGAAGAACCAGATGTACGCGGACATCTTGGACTGCTCGCCGGCGCTCAGGTCCTTGTCGCGCTTTATGCGGGTCAGGACGACGACCGGGATGAGCAGACCGGCGATGGTCAGCGGCACCAGGGCCCAGTTCAGCGTGTAGACGCCCAGGGCGACGACGGCGCCGTAGAAGACGGCGATCGCGAGGACGGCCGCACCGGCCTTCACCAGCAGGCTCTTGCGCTCGGCGGGCATGAGCGGGTTGGGGACCAGGCTGCTCTTGGGGCTCAGGTGGCGGGTGCCCAGCAGGAACTGCAGCAGGCCGAGGCCCATGCCGACGGCGGCCAGCGCGAAGCCCAGGTGCCAGTTGTACTCCTTGCCGACCGTTCCGATGATGAACGGGGCGGCGAAGGCACCGAGGTTGATGCTCATGTAGAAGACGGTGAAGCCACCGTCGCGGCGCGGGTCCTCGGGGCCGTTGTACAGGTGGCCGACCATCGTGGAGATGTTGGCCTTCAGCAGCCCGGAGCCGAGCGCGACCAGGAGCAGGCCGGCGAAGAACGCCGCCTGGCCCGGGACGGCCAGCGCGAGGTGGCCGGCCATGATCACGAAACCGGCGACGGTGACGGTCTTGCGGGCACCCCAGACCCGGTCGCCGAACCAGCCGCCGGGGTAGGCCATGAGGTAGACCATGGAGACGTAGACGGAGTAGATCGCCGTCGCCATCGTCGCCTTCATGGCGAGGCCGCCGCCCTGGCTGCCGGCTGCCGCGTCGGCACCGCCGGAGACCAGGTAGTAGATGAGCAGGGCGCGCATGCCGTAGTAGGAGAAGCGCTCCCACATCTCGGTCATGAACAGCGTGGCGAGGCCTCGGGGGTGCCCGAGGAAGGTCTTGCCGCTGGGGGAGGTCGACGCGAGGTCGGCAACCCGGGTGGTAGACGCCATGTGTAGTGGTTCCTTGCCTGACAGCGTCCGCCTAGGGGGGTGGCGGCGGACGTGGACGAAACCACTCTACGTGGCGATATTTGGCTCTATCAGATGACAAAAGGCATGGATTAGGTATGCCGATGGCAAAGGGATCAACGGATCTTCCCGATCGATCCATGGTAGATGGGGTTCTCTCCCTTCGGATTCAAGATCGAGAAGGGGAATCTGCGCTGAACCGGCGGACTGCAACGCCCTGTTGAGATCACTTGAATGCTTGTATAACGATCACGCTCTGTGAACTACCTCACAGGGCGTCCGGGCATACCCCGGCGGACTACCATCACCACATGACCTGTGTGCTGCTCGCCGAGGACGATCCGGCGATCTCCGAACCGCTCGCCCGGGCCCTGCGACGCGAGGGCTATGAGGTGCTCGTCCGCGAGGACGGTCCGACCGCACTGGCCGCCGGCCTCACCGAGGAGGTCGACCTCGTCGTCCTCGACCTCGGGCTGCCCGAGATGGACGGCCTTGAGGTCTGCCGCCGACTGCGCGCCGACGGCAAGAGCTGCCCCGTCCTGGTGCTCACCGCCCGTGCCGACGAGGTGGACACCGTGGTCGGCCTGGACGCCGGCGCCGACGACTACGTCACCAAGCCCTTCCGCCTGGCCGAACTGCTGGCCCGCGTCCGGGCGCTGCTCCGGCGCGGCAACGTCGACCAGCTCACCACCGGCGCGCACGGGGTGAAGATCGACATCGAGTCGCACCGCGCCTGGCTCGGCGACGAGGAGCTCACCCTCTCCGCCAAGGAGTTCGAGCTGCTGCGCGTCCTGGTCCGGGACGCCGGCCGGGTGGTCACCCGCGAGGAGATCATGCGGCAGGTCTGGGACACCACCTGGTGGACCTCGACCAAGACCCTGGACATGCACATCTCCTGGCTCCGCAAGAAGCTCGGCGACGATGCGGCGAACCCCCGCTACATCGCCACCGTGCGCGGGGTGGGGTTCCGGTTCGAGAAGAATTAGCCCCGTACGGAGACCAGGACCGGGCCACGGCCGGTGAAGCGGAACACCTCGGGGAGCGGCAGCGTGAAACGCCGGATGATCAACTCGCTGCTGGGCGTCGTCCTGGTGGTGGTCGTGGTGTTCTGCGTGCCACTCGCCCTGGTGGAGAAGCGCACCATCGTCAACTCGGCCCAGGACCGGGTCGACGCCGCCGCCGTCCGGGTGCTCGCCCTGGTCGAGAGCCGGATCGCGGCGGGCGAGTCGGTCACCAACGAGCGGGCCTTCGAGAGCCAGGTCACCGAGGGCAGCTACGTCGAGGTGCAGGTCCCCGGCCAGCCGGTCCTCTCGGCCGGTCAGCGCCCGGCCGGCGACCACCTGCTGAAGGCCGTCGAGCGCGGCAACAGCGGCGAGACCGTCACCGTCGAGCAGTCCCGCGCGGACGTCGACCACGAGATCGCCAACAACCTGCTGCTGCTCGGCGTGGTCGCCCTGCTGGCCGTCCAGGCCGCCGTGGCGCTCGCGGTCTGGCAGGCCAAGCGGCTCGCCCGGCCGCTCACCGACCTCGCCGAGACCGCCGAACGGCTCGGCTCCGGTGACCCGCGCCCGCGCGACCGCCGCTACGGGGTGCCCGAACTCGACCGGGTCGCCGAGGTGCTGGACACCAGCGCCGAGCGGATCGCCCGGATGCTCACCGCCGAGCGCCGGCTCGCCGCCGACGCCTCGCACCAGCTGCGCACCCCGCTCACCGCGCTCTCCATGCGGCTGGAGGAGATCATCGCCCTCGCCGAGGACCCGGAGACGGTCAAGGAGGAGGCGACGATCGCCCTCCAGCAGGTCGAGCGGCTCACCGACGTCGTCCAGCGGCTGCTCACCACCCAGCGCGACCCGCGCAGCCCCACCGCCGTCGCCTTCGACCTGGACGAGGTCATCAAGCAGCAGGTGGAGGAGTGGGGGCCGTCGCTCCGCGAGACCGGCCGGGTGCTGTCCCTGGAGGGCCTGCACGGGGTCACCGCCGTCGGCACCCCGGGGACGGTCGCCCAGGTGCTGGCCACCCTGATCGAGAACTCGCTGATGCACGGTGCCGGGACGATCACCCTGCGGGTCCGGCCGTCCGGCACCTCGGTGGTGGTCGAGGTGCAGGACCAGGGCGCCGGGGTGCCGCCGGACCTCGGCAACCGGGTGTTCGAGCGCGCGGTCAGCGGCCGCAACTCCACCGGCATCGGCCTCGCCGTCGCCCGCGACCTCGCGGAGGCGGACGGCGGGCGGCTCGAACTGCTCTCGCTGAAGCCCCCGGTGTTCGCGCTCTTCCTCGGGCGCAGCCACGAGGACTGACGGGCCACGGGCCCGTCCTCCGGCCCGTGCCGACGGGCCCCGACGGGGTCAGGCGCCGGGGAGCACGCCGAGCTGGCGCATCAGGCCCATCACGTCCCACTGCCACCAGCCCTCGCAGATCTTCCCGTCCTTGAAGCGGAAGGTGGTCGTGCCGCGGCCGACCACCGACTTGCCGGTGTTCGGCACGCCCATGAAGTCGGCCTTCTGGGTGGCGTGCCAGGTCCACCGGGTGGCCACCTCGTCGCCCTCGGCGATCTGGCCCTCGGTGTCGAAGCGGAAGTCGAAGGCGCCCAGGTAGCCGCTGCAGCGCTCCCGGAACGCGGCCGGGCCGACGGCGTCGCTCTCGCTGCCGTAGTCGTGGTCGCGGTAGTCGGCGGTCATGCACTCGTCGATGACGTCGAGGTTGCCGCGGGACAGCTCCTCCAGGACCCGGCTCGCGGTGGCCTTGTCGAACCCGAGATCACGGGCCACGTCGAGGTCGGTGAAGGTCGGCGGCATGTCGCAGAGCGCCACCATCTCGCGGAAGATCCGGTCGGTCTCGGGCAGACGGGAGTTCTTCATCGCCTCGTCGTAGGAGGGGAACTCCACGATCTCCACCACGTGCTTGGTGTCGGCACGGTCGGTGCCCACCACCGCGTGCGAGGCGGTCCGCTTGCCCCTGGTCGCCTCGACCCAGGTGTCCATCAGCCGGTTGAGGTCGTCGAGCCTGTCGGTCTTGCAGTCGATGATCTGGACGAACGTCATGGCGAGCCTCCTGGACCCCCTCGGCCGTGATCGTCCGCCGACCGCGCTCGCCTTCGGTAACCACTCTCCTCCGGCGGCGACGGGGGCGGCAAGCCCGGGAAACGGCAGCCCCGGCGGCCGGTTCGGCCTGCCGGGGCTGCGGTGGTACGCGGGGGAGGGGGGCTACTCGGCCTTCGCGTAGCGGATCTGCTCGGTGGCCAGCATCAGCTCGGCCTGGGCGGCGAGGTCCTGGCCGTCGGCGGCGCCCACCGGCTGCTGGGCCGGCAGCTCGACCGGCGCCGGGTCGGCCTTGAACACCCAGGTCCGGTACGAGACGAAGCGGAACACGGTGGCCACCGCGAGGCCGATCACCTTGGCGCCCAGCTGCTCGTAGTGCGAGTCCAGCTTCAGCACGTACACCGAGAAGCCGAGCACGCCGGTCTCGATCAGCATGCCGATGCCGCTGTAGACGAGGAAGAGGGTGATCTCCCGCTTGCGGGAGGCGGCGTCGCGGTCCCGGTACAGCCAGTAGCGGTAGCCCAGGTAGTTGGTCGCGATCGCGATCACCGTCGCCGCGATGTTCGACCGCACCGAGGCCAGGCCCAGGCCGTTGATGCAGACCCAGAAGACGGCGAAGTTGACCACCACGCCGCTCAGGCCGACGATGCCGAACTTCACGACTTCGCCCTGGAGCCCGCGCAGTTTCTGCGCGAGCGAGGAGTTCGAAGCTGCGGTCGTCGCCATACCGGACTGCCTCCATGTGCCTGCGGGTCGAAAGGGCTGATCGCAGCGGCGCGGCCGCCCCTTGAGCCCTGCGTGCACGCACATGATCGGACCGCGTAGACCAGGACCTGGCCGTCCAGGCTACCCGCTTCCACCGGACGGCTCAGACGTGAGGGGGCCGACTTGACATCTACGCGCGTCCGCTCCCCGAGGCCCACCGGCGGCTCCACCACCCCCCACCGGCCCGGATATCCTGGCGGGGTGACTTCCCCGGGCAATGTGAATTTTCCAGTGGTGGGCATGATCGGCGGTGGGCAGCTGGCCCGCATGGCACACCAGGCGGGCATCCCGCTCGGGGTCAGGTTCAAACTCCTCGCCGACACGCCCCAGGACTCCGCCGCACAGGTGGTCTCCGACGTCGTCCTCGGTGACTACCGCGACCTCGACACCCTGCGTCGCTTCGCCGCCGGCTGCGACGTGGTCACCTTCGACCACGAGCACGTCCCCACCGAGCACCTGCGGGCCCTGGAGGCCGACGGCATCGCCGTCCGCCCCGGCCCGGAGGCGCTCGTCAACGCCCAGGACAAGGGCGTGATGCGGGCCAAGCTGGACTCCATCGGGGTGCCCTGCCCCCGGCACCGGATCGTCGCCGACCCCGCCGACGTCACGGCCTTCGCGAACGAGGGCGACGGCTACCCCGTCGTCCTGAAGACCGTCCGCGGCGGCTACGACGGCAAGGGCGTCTGGGTCGTCGACGACGAGCAGGAGGCCCAGGCCCCGTTCCTGGCCGGCGTCCCCGTGCTGGCCGAGGAGAAGGTCGACTTCGTCCGCGAGCTGGCCGCCAGCGTCGTCCGCTCGCCCAGCGGCCAGGCCGTCGCCTACCCGGTCGTGGAGAGCGTCCAGGAGAACGGCGTCTGCGCCGAGGTCACCGCCCCGGCGCCCGACCTCGACCCGGCGCTGTCCGACGAGGCCCAGCAGCTCGCCCTGCGGATCGCCGGCGAGCTCGGCATCACCGGCCACCTCGCCGTCGAGCTGTTCCAGACCCGCGACGGCCGGATCCTGGTCAACGAGCTGGCCATGCGCCCGCACAACTCCGGGCACTGGACCCAGGACGGCGCCGTCACCTCGCAGTTCGAGAACCACCTGCGGGCCGTCCTCGACCTCCCGCTCGGCGACCCCCGGCCGCGCGCCAAGTGGACCGTCATGGTCAACGTCCTCGGCGGCGACTACCCGGACATGTACCACGCCTTCCTGCACTGCATGGCCCGCGACCCCGGGCTGCGGATCCACATGTACGGGAAGGACGTGAAGCCCGGCCGCAAGGTCGGTCACGTCAACGTCTTCGGGGACGACCTCGAAGACGTCCGCGAGCGCGCCCGCCACGCGGCCGCCTACCTGCGAGGAACGATCACCGAATGACCTCTCCAGTCGTTGGCATCGTCATGGGCTCGGACTCCGACTGGCCGGTCATGGAGGCCGCCGCCCAGGCCCTGGACGAGTTCGAGATCCCGTACGAGGTGGACGTCGTCTCCGCCCACCGGATGCCGCGCGAGATGGTCGCGTACGGCGAGAACGCCCACGAGCGCGGACTCAAGGCGATCATCGCGGGCGCCGGCGGCGCGGCCCACCTGCCGGGCATGCTGGCCTCCGTCACCCCGCTGCCGGTCATCGGCGTGCCGGTGCCGCTGCGCTACCTGGACGGCATGGACAGCCTGCTGTCGATCGTCCAGATGCCCGCCGGTGTCCCGGTGGCGACCGTCTCGGTGGCCGGAGCGCGCAACGCGGGCCTGCTCGCGGTGCGGATGCTCGCCGCCTTCGACGCCGAACTCGCCGAGAAGATGACCGACTTCCAGGCCGAGCTGAACAGCCAGGCCACCGAGAAGGGCAAGAAGCTCCGGGCCAAGGTGGCCGGTTCCGGCTCCTTCGGCTTCGGCAAGTAATCCCGCTGGTGGGGTGGGGTAGAACAGGCCGTATGACTTCTCCGACGGACTCCCCCGCCCCGCTGGACCGCGCCCGCGCCCTGCTGCGCACCGCCCCCGTGGTGGACGGCCACAACGACCTCCCGTGGGCGATGCGCGAGCAGGCCGGGTACGACCTCGGCGCGCTCGACCTCGCCGCCGACCAGAGCGACCGCCTGCACACCGACCTCGCCCGCCTCGCGGAGGGCGGGGTCGGCGCGCAGTTCTGGTCCGTCTACGTCCCCGCCTCGCTGGCCGGCGACCACGCGGTGAGCGCCACCCTGGAGCAGGTCGACTTCGTCCACGCCCTGGTCGAGCGCTACCCCGACCGGCTCCGCCTCGCCCGCACCGCCGCCGACATTGAGGCCGCCCGCGCGGAGGGCCGGATCGCCTCCCTGATGGGCGCCGAGGGCGGCCACTCCATCGACTGCTCGCTCGCCACCCTGCGCGCCCTGTACGAGCTGGGCGTGCGCTACCTGACGCTCACCCACAACGACAACGTGCCGTGGGCCGACTCCGCGACCGACGAGCCGGTCGCCGGCGGGCTGACCCGCTTCGGCGAGGAGGTCGTCCGGGAGATGAACCGGCTCGGCATGCTGGTCGACCTCTCGCACGTCTCCGCCGACACCATGCGGGACGCCCTGCGGGTCACCGAGGCGCCGGTGGTCTTCTCGCACTCGTCCGCCCGCGCGGTCTGCGACCACCCGCGCAACATCCCGGACGACGTGCTCGCCCAGCTGCCCGCCAACGGCGGCGTGGCGATGGCCACCTTCGTGCCCAAGTTCATCCTGCCCGCCGCCATCGAGTGGACCCTCGCCGCCGACGCGAACATGAGCGCCCACGGCTTCCACCCGCTGGACACCACCCCGCCGGCCATGGAGCGCCAGCGCGCCTTCGAGGCCGAGCACCCGCGCCCGATCGCCACCCCCGCCACCGTCGCCGACCACCTCGACCACATGCGCGAGGTCGCCGGCATCGACCACGTCGGCATCGGCGGCGACTTCGACGGTACCGCCTTCCTGCCGGACGGCCTGGACTCGGTGGCCGGCTACCCCAACCTGGTCGCCGAACTCCTGCGCCGGCACTGGTCGGAGGCCGACCTGGCCAAGCTCACCTGGCACAACGCCGTCCGCGTGCTGCGCGACGCCGAATCGGTCGCCGCCACGCTGCGCACCACCCGCCGCCCCTCCATCGCCACCATCGACCGGCTGGACGGCGGGAACGCCTGAACCGCTGAACTCCTGGCCCAGCAGCGGTGCTTGCTGTGACGGTTGCCGGGTCCGCTCGTTGGGCTGTTCACGGGTGGGGGCGTATCCGAGGTCGATGCTTGTCCCCGGTCGGATGGGCTGACCAGCGCGGATCCCCGCCGGGAATGGCCGGGGGAGCGGTGGCGCTGGGGTGAGGTGAGTTCTTCGCACCCGGTTACGAGGAGGCAGGGCATGTACGGCGACCCGGAGACGGTCCGGAAGATCCTCACCGAGTCCGGGGACACCTGGGCTGTCGTGGGCCTCTCGTCCAACCAGCGACGAGCGGCGTACGGCGTCGCCGAGGTGCTCCAGCGCTTCGGCAAGCGGATCGTGCCGGTGCACCCGAAGGCCGAGACCGTGCACGGCGAGAAGGGTTATGCCTCCCTCGCGGACATCCCCTTCGAGGTCGACGTCGTGGACGTCTTCGTCCGCTCCGACCTCGCCGGCGAGGTCGCGGACGAGGCGGCCGCCATCGGCGCCAAGGCCGTCTGGTTCCAGCTCGGCGTGATCGACGAGGCCGCGTACGAGCGGACGCGGGCCGTAGGGATCTCGATGGTGATGGACAAGTGCCCCGCCATCGAGATCCCGCGGCTCGGCCTGGCCGGCCGCTTCAGTTAGATCTTGCGAGATCTGGATGGCTTGCCAGTTGTGCTCCGACTGGCACGCCACCTGATCTGTATCAGGAGCACTTCGATGCCGAAGCCCGTGGTCAGGGCCGAGCTGAGGTGCCCGGCGTGGGCGTTCGGGTACTGGAGGTACCGCTCGAATCGGCGCCAGCCGGTGCAAGCCCTCAGATCGAAGTCGGCACACTGTTGCCAAACCCGTACGCAGAGTGCTTGTGGGGTGGATGAGCCGATGATTTGATAAGTGTGATGGTTTGCTTGGCCGGAACACGGGGGTGGAGATGGCTGACGGGTATCGGGTCGACCTTCATGCGCTGCGCGAGGCAGCCGCAGGTGTGAATGGCACGATCAACAAGGCCGCCGAGCAGCGTGTGAGCGATATCCCGCATGATGAGTCGGCGATTGGCAATCACGAACTGGCCGGGACGCTTGGCGACTTCCTCAGCCGATGGCAGCGCGGTGTCGACAATCTTGCGAAGGATGGTCGGGAGATCGCGACAAGGTTGGCGGCCAGCGTGAAAGCCTATCACCAGGCGGAGCAGGCGGCGCACGGTCAACTCAACGGAATCCTGCAGCAAGGCGGGACTGATCCGGGGGTCAAGTAGCCGTGGCAGATCTCGGGCAAACCAACGATCCGAAGGCGCTGATACCCGGGGACAGTGGGTCGATAGGACACACCGAATCGGCACTCCGGGAATACGGCGACTTTCTTCACCTCGCCGGTGAGGGCCTCAGTCGCATCAATACCAGCGACGGGTGGAGCGGCGATGCCGCCGACGCCTTCCATAAGATATTCCACGGCCAGCCAGGGAAATGGCTTCAGGCCGGCGACGCGTTCCATAATGCCGCTCAGGCGCTGGGCAACTACGCGTCCACTCTGGATTGGGCGCAGGGCGAGGCAACTGACGCCGTAAGGTTATGGAGCGCCGGCGAAGCAAACCAGCAGGACGCTCGCGACAAGCTGGCGAATGCTCGAAGCCAACTTGCCGGGGCGGCCGGTACCGCCGCTGTCATCATAGGCAAGGCGCGTGACCTGGCTCCCCCGAAGCCGGGGTTCTGGTCACAGCTGGGCGATGACATCGGTGACTTCTTCTCCGATGCCGGGAGTTTTGCCAAGGATTTCGGTGAGACGGCGCTGAGCGACCTGGCCTCGGTCGGCAACGCGATGGTGCACGATCCGGGGTCGGTTGCCGAGATGGCCGGCGGCCTTGCGCTGGCCACTCTCGGCACCGGTGGCGAGGTGCTCGGCGTCGCATTGGATGCCACCGGGGTTGGTGCCGTCATTGGTGTGCCCACGAACGTGGTTTCGGCGGGAGCCATCGCAACTGGTGTCGGCTTGATGAGTATGGGCGCGTCGAACATCGCCGAGGACGCGGCCGGGCCGGACCGCGTCAACATGAACTCCGACAGCGGCGGTGGCAGCGGTGACGGCGGCGGGGTTCCGCGATCCTACAAGTCAAACGAGGGTGCCATCGGCCAGGAGCTGGGCTATTCTCGGAAAGACATCAAGCTTGCAATTCACGCAGTAAAAAACAAGCCAGGATGGCGTGGTATCGGTGGTAATAGGAACCCGGACGTCGTCGTAGATACGAGTACCGGGGAAGTCTATCCGAAGCTTCCTGACGGAAGCCCGGCCGATGATAGCATCGGGAATGTCTTTGACTACCTGCCAGAGGAATAGCGACGCACATGTCGAATGAAATGAGTGAACTCGCCGATCGGTGGATCCTCCCGCTGCGGGGCCATCGTGTGGTGGATATCGCCTGGGGCGATGAGCTTCGTTTCGTGCTTGAGCCATCCGGTGAGGTCATCGTTGGTTGCGGTGCCCTGTGGACGGAAGGCCCGGTAACGGCTCCAGGTGCCCGCCCCGCCGCGCTCGACCAGTGTGAAAAGGGGAAGATTCATCTGGCCACGGGTGCAAGCATCCTGTCGGCTGTCGGCTTCAAGAGCGGTGCGCTGCGTGTGGTGTTCAGTAACGGATGGCATCTGAACGTGAAGTCCGAAGGGCCGTTCGTTCCCGCGTCGGTGAAGTCCGGTGGCACCGTCATCTGGGAGCGCCCGCGGCCCTGAGGCGGCCTGAATCCGGGGAGGCGGGCACGTGACGGCCCGTCGGTTCAGTCGGCGGGCCGTTTGGCTTCGTGGGTTGGTGACAGGCGGGCTGGTCACCAGTTCCACCGGGAACGGGATCTCGGCGAGCGAGGCGTAGCCCTGCTCGCCGAGGACGGTCTCGGCCTTCGGGTGTACCGGGACGATCCGCTTGCCGTATTTCTGGACCCGGGCCACGCCGTGGGCGGCCCTGGCCGTGTTGGTGGAGAGGCCGGCCACGGCCCGGGTGTCTCCGGTGTCGGTGAGGATCTCGCGGACCGTCGCGTCGTCGCCGTAGCTCGTCATGCCCCTACCAGCGACGGTCGGGGTGCGGGATTCCGGCCCGGCTCAGGTGTCGAAGGCGCGGAGCTTGACGTGTGCGGTGCCGTCGGCCTCGTAGGTGGCGTCCAGGTGGACGAACATGGCCTGCCCGTCGGGGCGGGAGGCGTCGGCGTTCCCGAAGCTCAGGCCGGAGGCGTTGTCGGTGCTGGGCCGGACCCGCGGGAAGGCGGCGGTCAGCCGCTGGGCCAGTTCGTCCCGGGGCATCCTGAACTCCACGGTGTAGCCGCGGTCCTGCCAGCCCCCGTCGTCCGTGCAGACGGCCCCGGTGGCCTGGGCGGGCATCGAGCCGCCCGCGAACTCCATCGCCTCCGAGCAGCCGACCGCGTGGGGCTTGCCGCCCTCGGTCATCAGGAGTGCGCAGAAGCCGAGGAAGGCGAGCGGCGCGAGCAGGACGACCCCCAGGAAGGCGAGCGACAGCCCGGTGGCCCACCTGTGCCGTCCGGCGTGCCGGTCGACGCGTTCAGCGTGCATGAAGAACCCCCCGGTCTCCCCGTACCGGCGCGACCGCCGGTGCACCCCGGATCCTCGCACAGGACTTGAACGCGTTCAAATCATTGGTTCGGGGTAAACGGAAGCGCCCGCCCCCCGGGTCGGGGGACGGGCGCCGGAAACGCGGATCAGCTGGGGCGGCCCAGGGCCCGGTAGGTCCAGCCGGCGGCGCGCCAAGCCTCGGCGTCCAGGACGTTGCGGCCGTCGAGGAGGCGGCGCTCGGCGACCACCGCGCCCAGCTCGGCCGGGTCCAGCTCGCGGAACTCGGCCCACTCGGTGAGGTGGAGGACGACGTGGGCGCCCTCGGCGGCCTCCAGGGCGGAGTCGGCGTACGCGAGCGAGGGGAACATCTTGCGGGCGTTGTCCACGGCCTTCGGGTCGTAGACGGTGACCTGGGCGCCCTGGAGCTGGATCTGGGCGGCCACGTTCAGGGCGGGGGAGTCCCGGATGTCGTCCGAGTTGGGCTTGAAGGCCGCACCGAGGACGGCGACCCGGCGGCCCAGGAAGCCGCCGCCGCACTGCTCGCGGGCCAGCTCGACCATCCGGGAGCGGCGCCGCATGTTGATCGAGTCGACCTCGCGCAGGAAGGTCAGCGCCTGGTCGGCGCCGAGCTCGCCGGCCCGGGCCATGAACGCGCGGATGTCCTTGGGCAGGCAGCCGCCGCCGAAGCCGAGGCCGGAGTTGAGGAACTTGCGGCCGATCCGCTCGTCGTGGCCGAGTGCCGTGGAGAGCAGGGTGACGTCCGCACCGGCCGCCTCGCAGACCTCGGCCATCGCGTTGATGAAGGAGATCTTGGTGGCCAGGAAGGAGTTGGCGGCGGCCTTGACCAGCTCGGCGGTCGCGTAGTCGGTGACCAGGAACGGCACCCCGGCCGCGATCGGCTCGGCGTACACCTCGCGCAGCAGCCGCTCGGCCCGCTCGCTCTGGGCGCCGACCACGATGCGGTCCGGCCGCAGGGTGTCCTGGACGGCGAAGCCCTCGCGCAGGAACTCCGGGTTCCAGGAGAGCTCGGCGTCCTCGCCGACCGGTGCCAGCGCGGCCAGCCGCTCGGCCAGCCGGGCCGCCGAGCCGACCGGGACGGTGGACTTGCCGACCACCAGCGCGGGGCGGGTCAGGTGCGGCGCCAGCTCGTCGATCACGGTGTCCACGTACGACATGTCGGCGGCGAACTCGCCCTTGCGCTGCGGGGTGTTGACGCAGACGAAGTGCACGTCGGCGAACTCGGCGACCTCCTCGACGGAGGTCGTGAAGCGCAGTCGCCCGGTCGAACCCTCGTGCCCGGCCACGTGCTTGAGCAGCAGCTCGGACAGGCCCGGCTCGTACATCGGGACGCGGCCGGCGGTGAGCATGGCGATCTTGTCCGGGTCGATGTCCAGACCCAGCACCTCGAAGCCGAACTCGGCCATGGCGGCGGCATGCGTGGCGCCGAGGTAGCCGGTGCCGATCACGGAGATGCGGAGGGTCACGGGTTCTCCCTGGAGGCGGACTCGACCGGTCAGGATGCGGATCCGACCGGTACGGATGCCCCTGATGCTATCCGTCCGGTCCGGGCGTGCAGGGGCCGCCCGCACGCCCGCGGCGCTAGGCAGCCGCAGGTCGGAGCCCTAGGATCTCTACTGAACGGTAGTTAACCCCGGATTCGACGTCGATCGGACCGGATCGAGCGGACCGGATCCGACTTCGGTCACTGGACTTCGGTCACTGGACGACGAGGCAGGCATCATGGCGGGCAGCGCAGGGGCGGCTGACTTCGATCTCTTCCGCATCTCCGAGGAGCACGAGATGCTCCGTGAGGCGGTGCGTTCGCTGGCTGAGGCGAAGATCGCTCCGTTCGCGGCGGAGGTGGACGAGCAGGGGCGG